>CALWSM010000144.1 GCA_944384185.1 uncultured Blautia sp.
TTAAATCCTCAGGAAGTACAAATCTGATGCATTTTACCCGGATGTCCCGGCAGCCTGAAGAATGATGGGCAGGAATGGTCACCGTCTTTAATCCTCTCGGATGTTCTTCCCCATAACAGCCGACCTCTGTAAGGATGATCCCCAGAGCCACCCTTTTGTCCGGACACACGTTCTTAATGGTAAGATCCAGCTCCAGAATCCTTCCCGATGATTCCAGATACACGTCCCCCAGATCTATTTCTGCAAAGTCCCTGCAGCCTTCGATTTTGAATTCTACAGGTTTGGGGCAGCTCTCCGGCTCCACCGGTTTCTCACAGTCTACCGTCACATAGGGTTCCGGGAACTCTACCTGATTCCCGTCCTTATCCGAATAAGTAATAGAGGCGTTCACAGGCTTGGTCCCGGAGGTCCGGCCGATATGCTGAATAAAAAATTCCAGCGAAGCCCCTTCATTTCCTGAAACTCCCAGCTCAGATATCTTCCACTGGAGTGTGGTGGAGTCTATCCTCTCAGCAGTTCCTTTACTGGGGGTGTCTATGCTCACAATGGTGAAATCCGGATTTACCGTCTCATCAATGACAATATCCAGGGCACCGGGCTTAGAGATATCAGCGGCCAGATCTGCAAACAGATCTTCCAGTTCCTCCTCATCAGGCGTCACCGCCACATGCGAGGCATCCGGATCCGTGGCCCAGTCGTTGAGCACCTCCACATCGATCCCGTCATCGCCCAGAAGTCCGATACAGTAGATAAGGATCCCCTCTGCCCTGGCCTGGGCTGCCACCGGAGCGGGAGGAGCGCCGGCTGTGGTTTTCCCGTCTGTAAACATGACCATTACCCTGGCGTTTGCGGAAGCCGGATCGAAAAGCTCCATCGCCTTGGAAAAGGCGTCTGCATGGTTGGTGGCTCCCCCCGCCGCAAGTGTGTCTACCACATTTTTCAGCTCTTCTGTGGAAGTGATCAGCCCTGTATCCGCTGTGGCAGTACTGGCAAAGCTTACGATCCCCATATGGCTTCCGGAGCCGATATTCCCGTCCCTGGCGCTGTCTGTGGACTCATCGATAATGTCGATAAACGTCTTTGCACCTGCTTTCATATTAGCAAGGGGACTTCCCATCATACTCCCGGAACGATCCAGCACCAGGACAATGTCCGTAGGATTGGAAGAAATGTCCGGCGCTGCCGAAAGCCCCAGAGTCACCTTCACGATCCCGTCGCAGGCTATTTGTGAAACATCTGTTTCCTTATTTGAACTTGTGATTCCCATAGATTTCCCTCCATATTACGATCCTGAGGACAGATGATTTTGCCCTCAATCTCATAATATGTAGGAAAATCCAGGGGTTCTATCCCGGAATGGATTATTTTTAATTTTCTGCTGGAAACGGATAGATTTTCTTTTCTTTTTACGAATTTTTCTGACCCAACTGCAGTGATTGTGATGTTCTTTTCAGTTGTTATCCTTTTATTATGAAAAGTTTATGCTCTACGATTTAGGATTGTTCTATTTCTTCAAATTTTCTACAAAACCGGAGATAGCGGATATAAGCCAACCCAAACCAATAATAATTAACGCAATTTTCCATCCGATACCATTATCAAAAACAAAGATAAATGTATATAGAGCGAATAAACTGACAGGAATAGCAATTCCATATAACACCAAATGAAACTTCCTCTTTTTTTCATTATCCATTTATTCTCACCTCATTAACTTCCAATTCGATAACTTAGGCAAACTGGCTGTTATAAAGCTGAGCGTAGGCCCCGCCTTTCTCCAGCAGCTCTCTGTGCCGTCCCTGCTCAATAATGTTTCCATTCTCCATAAATAAGATCAGGTCTGCGTCCACAATCGTAGAAAGCCGGTGGGCGATCACAAAACTGGTCCGGTTCTTCATCAGGCTATGCATAGCCTTTCCAATCTCCATCTCTGTCCGGGTATCTACACTGGAAGTAGCCTCGTCCAGTATAAGAATTGGCGGATCGCAGAGAAAGACTCTCGCTATGGTCAACAGCTGTCTCTGTCCCACAGAAATATTCTCTGCTTCATTCTGCAGCACCGTATCATATCCCTTGGGCAGTGTCCTTACAAAGAAGTCCACTCTGGCTGCTTTGGCAGCGGCAACGATTTCTTCTCTGGCAGCATCTGGTTTTCCGTAAGCAATATTCTCTGCAATAGTCCCTTGAAAGAGCCAGGTATCCTGAAGGACCATGCCGAAATTTTCTCTCAGGTTTCCTCTTGTGAGATTTCTGGTATCCACTCCCTCCAGAAGGATCCTGCCTCCATTTATCTCATAGAATCGCATAAGAAGATTGATCAATGTGGTCTTGCCTGCTCCCGTGCTTCCTACCACTGCGATCTTCTGTCCCGGTTTTGCCCGGAAGCTGATATTTTCCATAAGGATTTTTTCCGGAGAATAGCCAAAGCGTACATTTTCAAATTCTACAAGGCCCCTGGCCTTCTCTACCACCTCCGGTTTTTCCGGGTCCGGTGATATTTCTTCTTCATCTAAGAGCTGGTAAACTCTCTCCACACAGGCCAAAGCAGACTGCATGGAATTGATCATATAAGCTCCTTCTGTCAAAGGCTCTCCTGCCTGATACACATACTGGAAAAAGGCCTGGAACCGTCCTACAGTAAGGGCGCCGTCCAGCAGAAGTTTCCCTGCAAACACCGCAATGCCCACCTGCCCCAGCCGGTTGATAAAGCGGATCGTGGGGTTAATGGCGTTGGTCACAAAATCCGCCCATTTGGAGGCCTGAGCCAGTTCCTCGTTTACACGGTGCATATCCCTGGAGCTGTTTTCTTCCTGGGTAAAAGCCTTAATAATATTCCTGCCGCTGTACGCCTCTTCCACCTGTCTGGTGACCTGGCTGACACACTGCTGCCGCCTGGCGGCAAGCTCCAGTGTCCTGGCAGAAAAAGCCTTGGTAGAAAGAAGGGAAAAGGCCATAAACACCAGAAAGATCAGGGTCAGCCCCACATGGAAGCGAAACATCATAATAAGGGAGCCCACCACAAGTCCCACTGCGGAAAACAGCTTCAGAAGTCCTGTCTGAAGAGCCTCTGCGTTCTTGTCCAGATCGTTTACTGCCCGGCTCATGATCTCTCCAGGCTGATGACCGTCAAAGTAGGCGAGAGGAAGCCGGTCCAGCTTCCGGCTGATATCTGTCCTCAGCTTCAGGCTGAGTCGTTCTGCAAAACTGGCCATGAGAAAATTCTGCAGGCCATAAAACAGAGAAGTAACCCCATATATGATCAGAAGAGTGCAGATTTCTTTTCCTCCTGATCCCCAGGTCACGGAAAAGGCCTGTCCTCCTCTGGCAGCCTCCTGAATCTTTTCCCAGAGCAGATCAATGATCCCTGCACTGTAAACAGGTGCAAAAATAGAAAGGAGGGTATAAAAGATCACCGATACAAAAACCACCAGCAGCCGTCCATGCTGTTCTCCCACCGAGTTCCACATCCGCTTCAAAGTCTCCAGAGGACGGCTGGGCATTTCAAATTCTTCTTCAAATAAGGCCTGATTGTTCTCTTCCATACTTACTCCCCTCCTTTCATCTGGGATCTGGCAATATCTCTGTAAACATCGCAGTTTTCCATCAGATATTCGTGGGTTCCTATTCCTGCGATCTCGCCCTCATCCAGGACCACGATCTGGCTGGCATGTAAGATGGTGCTGATCCTCTGGGCAATGATCAGTACCGCCGCTTCTCTTGTTTCTTCTTTCAAAGCGTCTCTCAGAGCCTTATCTGTCTTAAAATCCAGGGCAGAAAAGCTGTCGTCAAAAATATAAAGGTCTCTGTCCTTCATCAGGGCTCTGGCAATACAAAGCCTCTGCTTCTGGCCTCCTGAGAAATTGGTCCCTCCCTGGGCAACTCTTGTCTCCAGACCCTGGGGCAGATGTTTTACAAAATCTGCCTGGGCAATCTCCAGTGCATGGAGCATTTCTTCTTTTCCGGCGTTTTCTTTCCCATGGGCCAGATTTTCCCCGATGGTCCCGGAAAAAAGCCAGGCTTTCTGAGGCACGTAAGAAATCTCCTGCCGCAGTTCTTTCTGGGGAAGGTTCCGAAGATCCTGTCCTTTCAGTAGAATTCTCCCCCGGCTGACATCATGAAATCTCAGGATCAGTCTGGCTATGGTGGATTTTCCGCTTCCTGTGCTTCCGATAATGGCCGTGGTTTCTCCCCTTCTGCAGGAGAAGCTGATATTTTTCAAGGTGTTTTCCTCTGCATCAGAAAACCGGAAGTCTACATCTTCAAACCGGAGCACCTCCCGGGTATTATCCCAGTTCCCTTTGACGCAGTCTTTAGCGTCCTGGATTTCCGGCTCTGTTTTCAGCACTTCCTCCATACGGCGGATGCAGACTCTGGCCCTGGGCAAAAGTATGATCACCATCTGCGCCATGATAATATAAAATAATATCAGAATGGCATATTCCGTCAGTGCCGTAATGTCCCCGATCTGCATAAATCCTTTCCCGATCCGGTTTCCTCCCAGCCACAGGATCAGAACAATACACAGATTGATCACCGTGAAAGCCGCTACGTCCAGGCCGGCAAAAAGCCTGTTTGCCTGAATAGAAGACTCCGCATAATCCTCAAAGGTTTTCCCCATTCTGCCTTCTTCTCTTTTTTCCTTATGAAAGGCCCGTATTACCCGGACTCCTGTGATGTTTTCCCGAAGGACCACATTCATCCTGTCCAGGAATCGCTGCAGCCGGTCAAATATTTCCGACGCTTTCCTGGTCACAGCCAGAGCCAGTACAACTATCAGGATTGTCACTCCAATGAGCAGCAATCCCATCTGGCTGTCCACGGCAAAGGCCATAGAGGTTCCCATAATGCATACCACCGGAACCGGGATCACCATCTGGATACACCAGACAACGGCCTGCTGGATCACATTGATATCATTTAAGGTTCTGGTGATCATAGAGCCGGTTCCAAATCTCTGGAAATCCTCTCCGGAAAATTCCAGGGATTTGTCATACACTGCATTTCTCATATCCCGGCCGATCTTTGCGGAAAGGTCCGCACAGAGATAGCTGCCTGCCAGAGCGCCGGCGCCGGCAAGAAAAGCGATCAGGATCATCTGACCGCCTTTTTCCAGCATATAGCCTAAGTCGCCTCCTGCAACTCCCATATTTACCATATCTGCTGTCAGTCTGGGTATCAGAAGACCTCCCGCCACGTCCAGTATGGTTACCAGCAGCGTAAAAAAGCACAATCCTTTATACGGTTTCATAAACCGCAGTACCGTTTTCATAAAATCCTCCTGTCATGTCTTTCTTTTCCGTAATTGTCAGATTTTTTCCGCCCCTTCTCTCATGCAGCAGATATATTTTCGGAGAATCCGGATCAGCCGCTCCTGTTCCTCCACTTCCAGATTTGAAAAAACCTGGTGTTCCAGGCTCAGCACCTGATCCACTGTCCTTTTTACAAAAGTTTCTCCTTCTTCTGTAAAAGAAAGGGTTTTGTTCCTTCTGTCGCCGGAAACTGCTTCCAATCGGAGATATCCCTGTTTTTCCAGGTTTTTAATGGCAGAGTTTACTGTCTGCCGGCTCATGGACATCTCCTGGGCAATTTCCGACTGGGTCAGTTCCCTGTTTGCCTCCCTCATAGTACACAGTATCCACATGGCGCTGTCGGAAAGTCCGAACTTCAGAGCCAGCATGTGGTATACATCATCGATTTCCTTAGAGGCGCTGATAAATTCCTGATATCGTTTCTCCGTTCCTGTCTCCAAGTATCCTCCTCCTTATCCTCACGGTTCTGCTGATGAGATATATTTCCCGTTC
>CALWSM010000145.1 GCA_944384185.1 uncultured Blautia sp.
TCCTGTCTTGGATACAGTACAAATGTCTTTTTCCAGTAAGTCAACAACACCGCTGAATTAAGAATATCTATTTTCCATCTATCCCAAATTTCATAAAAACTTAAAATCCTGTGTAAAAACTTCAGATGTCCGCATACCAATTTTATTTTGAGTATTTATTAAAAAAGGACTCTTCTGGATACCTTATGGCAGAGATGCCATCTAAGGGACCAGAAGAGTCCTTTTACGATACTATTCTGCAAGAGTGATCTGGTTTTCAAAATCTTTGCTGTAGTGAAGCTGATAATCCTCCGTGATAAAGACTGCCTGCACATCAGGCAGAGAGTTGATCAGTTCCATGCCCTTGTCCAGACCCAGAGCAAAACAGGTGGTGCTCAGACCGTCTCCATCTACAGACTCATCGGAGATGATTGTGACAGAGACCAGATTATTCTCATAAGGATATCCGGTGGAGGGATTTAAAATGTGGTGATACAGTACCCCGTCCTGTTCGAAGTACCGTTCGTAAATGCCGGAGGATACCACGGACTTATGGGAAATCTCCATAACAGCCGCTGTTTCGCTTCGGTCTGCGAAAGGCATCTGGACGCCGATACGGAAGGGGCTTCCATCTGGCCGCTGTCCAACACAAAGTACATTTCCGCCCAGGTCGATAATGGCGCTTTCTACTCCCTCTTCCAGAAGATAAGCTTTCATTTTGTCAGCAATATAACCTTTTGCAATGGCTCCAAGGTTGATCCCCATTCCTTCTTTTTCAAAACGGATACGATTGCCTTCCAGAGTAATATCTTCATAATTAATGAGGGGCAGAGCGGCCTCAATGGCGGAAGGATCAGGAACAGTTCCCTCCCCCGAAGTGAAATCCCACAGAGAGGAAAGCGGCTCTATGGCAATATCAAAGGCTCCCTGAGACAGCCGGCAGTAGGAAAGCCCCCGGGCGATCACATCAGCAGTTTCTTCTGACAATTCATAGAACCCCTCTTCATCCTGGGAAAGCTCGCCGTGATTCAGCCGGTACAGCTCACTGGTTTCTGCGGTAGGACTGAGAAGCCCGTCATATTTTCTGCATAATTCCAGGGCGCCGTCCAGAATGGATTCGTCCTGAGAGTCATAAAGAGTTACCGTAACTATCGTATTCAGTAAGTAATCGGTTTTGCTTATGGGTTCCGTTTCTCTCTCTCGATTTTGATATGCAAGGGCAAACACCAGAAGCACCAAAAACAGAAAAATGGCAGCCAGAACTGCCCGCTTGCTTTTTGTATTCATATAAGCTCCTTTAATAAAAGATTCGGTTGACTTGTATTCATGGAACCTATTTTACGGGAAATGGAGGAAGTATGTCAAGAATGGGAAAGGCTGAGGATAATGGAAATACAGGTGACGAAAGAAATCAGACATGATAAAATAAAAGGATAGTGCAGAGAGGAGTAAGATTTATGGACTTATTTGATTATATGAAGGAACAGAATCTGGAGCAGGAGGCTCCGCTGGCCTCCAGATTGAGGCCCTCCACCCTGGAAGAGGTTGTGGGCCAGGAACATATCATCGGAAAGGATAAGCTGCTGTACAGAGCCATTAAGGCGGATAAACTGGGCAGTGTTATTTTTTACGGCCCTCCGGGAACGGGAAAGACTACCCTGGCGAAAGTGATCGCCAATACCACCAGCTCCCGGTTCCGGCAGATCAACGCTACGGTAGCGGGGAAGAAGGATATGGAGGAGGTGGTAAAGGAGGCCCAGGACTATCTGGGAATGTATGGAAAGAAGACCATCCTCTTTATCGATGAGATCCATCGGTTCAATAAGGGACAACAGGATTATCTCCTTCCTTTTGTGGAAGACGGCACGCTGATCCTGATCGGCGCCACTACGGAGAATCCCTACTTTGAGGTGAACGGGGCTCTGATCTCCAGATCGATCATCTTTGAACTGAAGCCCCTTACAAAGGAGAATATCGAAACTCTCCTGGACCGGGCGGCGACGGATAAGGAAAAAGGAATGGGCAGCTACAATGCAGTGCTGGAAGAGGATGCCAGGGAATTTCTGGCGGATATCTCCGGAGGGGACGCCAGAGCGGCCCTGAACGCCCTGGAGCTGGGCATCCTGACCACCAGAAGGAGGGAAGACGGAAAGATCCATATTGATCTGGAAACCGCTTCCCAGTGTATCCAGAAGCGGGTGGTCCGTTATGATAAGACCGGAGACAACCATTATGACACCATCTCCGCCTTTATCAAGAGTATGAGAGGCTCTGACCCGGACGCCGCAGTCTTTTACCTGGCGAAAATGCTTTATGCAGGAGAGGATATTAAATTTATTGCCAGGCGGATCATGATCTGCGCTGCAGAGGATGTGGGAAACGCAGATCCCCAGGCTCTGGTAGTGGCGGTGGCGGCTGCCCAGGCGGTGGAGCGGCTGGGGATGCCGGAAGCCCAGATCCCTCTGGCCCAGGCGGTGACTTACGTGGCCAGTGCGCCTAAGAGCAATGCGGCCTGTATGGCAGTTTTTGACGCTATGGAAGCGGTAAAGGCTACGAAGACTACAGTACCCGCCCATCTCCAGGACGCCCATTATAAAGGCTCCAAAAAGATGGGACATGGAGTGGGATATCTGTACGCCCACGATTATCCAAACCACTATGTAGAGCAGCAGTATATGCCCTCCGAACTTCTGGGAAAGAAATTTTATCATCCTACGGAGAATGGATATGAAAAGAACATACAGGAATATTTTCGGAAAATCCATGGGGAAAGTGATTGAAGTCAGCAGTGTAAAGTGATAAAATCTGTAGATAATACTGAGGATCCGCAAAGGACGGAACAGGCAGGATTTTCAAGGTCTGCCGTCAGCAGAACAAAAGAAGGACAGGGAGTGGGATCATGCATTTTTTTAAAAATCATCACCAGGTCAGAGAAGAGGAGCATGATTTTTCTAAGGGAAGCGTAGGCGGGATCATTTTCCGCCTGGCTCTTCCCCTTATCGTGGCACAGTTTATCAATGTGCTGTATAACATTGTGGACCGGATCTATATCGGAAGGATCCCGGGAGCCAGTTCGGCAGCCCTTACGGGAGTGGGGGTTGCTTTTCCTGTTATAACGGCCATCACCGCTTTTTCTAATCTTATCGGCACCGGCGGCCCGCCCCTGTGCTCCATTGCAAGAGGAAGAGGAGATGAGGATCGGGCGGAGGGGATCATGGGAACCTCCTTTACCCTCACTCTGATCACCGGAGTCCTTCTGATCCTGGTGGGAATGGCGATCAAGGATCCCCTTCTCTACGCTCTGGGAGCCAGCGATGCTACCTTTGGCTATGCGGACGACTATATCAGCATTTATCTGCTGGGAACCGTCTTTGTGATGATCAGCCTGAGCATGAACGGCTTTATCAACTGCCAGGGTTTTGCCAGAACCGGTATGCTTACGGTGCTCATCGGAGCTTTGATCAATATTGTGCTGGATCCGGTTTTTATTTTCGGATTTGGAATGGGAGTGAAGGGGGCGGCCATTGCCACCGTGATCTCCCAGGCGGTTTCCGCCATATGGGTGGTAAAATTCCTTACAGGAAAACATACCCTTCTTAAGATCCGGCTTTCCAGGATGAAGATGAATCTGAGATATGTAAAAGAGATCCTGGCTCTCGGCCTTTCCGGCTTTATCATGGCGGCCACCAACTGCGGCGTGCAGATCGTCTGCAATGTAACGCTCCAGTCTTTTGGAGGAGACGCCTATGTGGCGGTGATGACGATTGTAAACTCTGTCCGGGAGGTGCTCAGCGTTCCGGTAAACGGACTGACCCAGGGCTCTCAGCCGGTGATCGGATTTAACTACGGCGCCGGAGAATACCGCCGGGTAAAGGCGGGGATCAAGGTTATGGCGGCTATCGGCATTGTCTATACCACGCTGGCCTGGATCATTACCCTGCTGATACCGGGAGCCTTTATCGCCATGTTTAACGGCGGGGAGGAACTGATGAAGATCGGCGTGCCGTCTATGCGGATCTACTTCTTCGGATTCTGCTTTATGTCCCTGCAGTTTGCGGGGCAGAGCGTCTTTACCGGACTGGGGAAGGCGAAACACGCCATCTTCTTTTCTCTGCTGAGAAAAGCGGTGATCGTGATCCCTCTGACCCTGCTGCTGCCCCATGTGGCGGGACTGGGGGTAAACGGAGTTTTCCTGGCGGAACCGATCTCCAACTTTATCGGAGGAACCGCCTGCTTCGTCACCATGCTTTGTGTGATGTGGCCGGCTTTGTCGGAAGAGAAAGAGCGGGAAGCAAAAAGAAAAAAACAGATGGGATAGGGAGAGATTATGGACCAGTTAGAAAAATACAGAGAAGAACTGATGGCCTGCAATGAGAAGATACTGGAAGGCCTGCTTGGACGCAACGCCGCAGTGGAAGAACTAATGGCCTATAAAGAAGCCAATCAAATGCCTATGCTCCAGCCGGAGCAGGAAGAGAGGCAGCGTATCTGGCTGGAGAAAAAGCTGGAAGGATACAGGCATAAACAGGAAGTGGAGGACGTTTTCCAGGCGATCCTGAAAAGCAGCAAGAAGATACAGGCCAGGAAGCTGTTTTCCTACAATATCGTGCTGATCGGCTTCATGGGCTCGGGGAAATCCACCATTTCCGAATACCTTCACACCCTCTTTGATATGGAGATCATGGAGATGGATCAGATGATCGCCAAAAGAGAAGGTATGAGCATTTCCGATATTTTTGAGACAAGGGGAGAGGAATATTTCCGGAATCTGGAGACCAGCCTCCTTATAGAAATGCAGGAGCGGACCAATGTGGTGATCTCCTGCGGCGGCGGCGTTCCCCTGAGAGAACGGAATGTGGTGGAAATGAAGAAAAACGGGAGAGTGGTGCTTCTCACCGCCAGTCCGGAGACCATTCTGGAACGGGTGCGGGACAGCCATGAACGTCCTCTGCTGGAAAATAACAAGAATACAGAGTTTATCGCCGGCCTGATGGAGACAAGACGGGAAAAATATCAGGCGGCGGCAGATATTATCGTGGCTACAGACGGCAAGACGGAGCTGGAGATCTGCGAGGAACTGGTAAAGAAGCTACTGGAGCTGGACAGAAAGGAAGGGTAAAAATATGGAAAAGAGAATATCCGGACACACAGGCTTAATGGGATTATTTGGTTCCCCTGTAGGCCATTCCGCTTCGCCGGAAATGTATAATTTCTGTTTTCAGCACGACGGACTGGACTATGCCTACCTGGCCTTTGACGTAAAAGCCGGGGACATGCCTGAGACAATAAAAACTATACGCCTGCTGAAAATGAGAGGCGGGAATTTCACCATGCCCTGTAAGAATATTGCAGCAAAGCTGATGGATCGTTTATCTCCGGCTGCTGAGCTGGCAGAGGCCTGCAATGCCTTTGTCAATGAGGAAGGCATTCTTACCGGTTATATCACAGACGGGATCGGGTTTGTGAAAAATTTAAGAGAGCATGGAGTGGAAGTGAAAGGGAAAAAAGTCCTGGTCTTAGGCGCAGGAGGCGCCGCCACAGCCATCCAGGTCCAGCTTGCCCTGGAAGGAGCGGAAGAGATCCATATTTTCAACCGGCAGGACGAATTCTATGACAGAGCTTTGGAAACCCGGAGAAAACTGAAAGAAAAGGTTCCAGAGTGCAGGGTGACGGTAGACCGGCTGGAGGATAAAGAAAAGCTGCAGAAAGCAGTGGCAGAAGCGGATATCCTGGCAAACGCCACTGTGGTAGGAATGAAGCCGGATCTTCATGAGGAGAC
>CALWSM010000146.1 GCA_944384185.1 uncultured Blautia sp.
ATCTGCGGAGAACTGGGGGCTGATCCGGAGCTTACGGAGGCATTCATAAAAATGGGAGTGGATGAGCTTTCTGTAGCGCCGTCCATGATCCTGAAACTGAGAAAGCTGATCCGATCATTATAGGAGAAGGAGAGCAGATAGAGAGAGGCTGACTGGATGGTTGGCCTCTTTTTTGTTATGCTTATGATCCTGGCGGCCGGAAGCGGGCTGCATATTACATTATCAATACGGAGGTTCATATGGATCATAAGATTTACGGCTACGTTCGGGTATCCACGAAGGAACAGAACGAAGCAAGGCAGATGCTGGCACTGCGGGATCACGGGATCCCTGAAAAAAATATTTATGTAGATAAGATGAGCGGAAAGGACTTCAACAGGCCCCAGTACCAGAAGCTTATGAAGGACATAAAACCGGGGGATGTTCTGGTGACGAAGTCCATCGACAGACTGGGCAGGAACTATGAGGAGATCCTGATTCAGTGGAGACGCATTACGAAGGAAAAAGGCGTGGACATCGTGGTGCTGGATATGCCCCTTCTGGATACGAGAAGATCCGGCCACGACCTGACAGGGACCTTTGTGGCGGACCTGGTACTGCAGATCCTGTCCTATGTAGCCCAGACGGAACGGGAGAATATCAGACAGAGGCAAAGGGAGGGGATCGCCGCGGCAAAGCTTCGGGGTGTCAGGTTCGGAAGGCCTGAGAAGCCTGTCCCGGACAGGTTCTGGAAATTAAAAAGGGATTGGGAGGAGAAAAAGATCAGTTCAAGGGAGGCTGCCCGGGAGCTTTCGATCTCCCAGGACACCTTTCTGCGGTGGGCCCATGGGAAAAAGAACGTACATTGCAATAATAGAGTAGGGGATATCGTGCATATCTGATTTATGTATTTTCTATATCTTTTCTTCAAATTTCTTAAAATATACCCCCAATATCATCAAAATTGATCTGGAACTTAATTAAATTTTCTTTATATATCCACCGGATACATTTTAACACAGATGAACGAAAAAATCTGAATTATCGTGCAGAGGCTGGGAACGCCCTGTATGAAAAAGAAACAGATACCTTTTAGAACGGACAGCATGAACAGACAGGAGGACCTGGAAAACAGGTATGTCGTAGTAGTGCTGTTTCTTGCTTTCTTTATATTCACCTTTTTGGGAGCAGGAAATTTCATCATCGTTTCAGGCACGGGCCTGCTTCTGTGTATGGTCGGTCTTATGCGGGGACCGGTAAGGACGGATCCCTGGATCCTGGTTCCACTGATCCTGTATATTGCCATCGGCTATATCTCAGGCTTCCGGACCTATGGAAATACGCTGGATGGATTCGCCTCCACCCAATCGGTCTTCCCGGTTATTTATCTCCTTATGTCCTATCTCAATGACCGGGAGCGGACCCGGCTGAAGACCCTTTGTTCCCTCTGGGTGGGTGGAATGGCCCTGATCGGGATCCTGCAGTTTACGATGGCTGCCTTTCATGGCGGCATGGGAAGGCTGTCCGGCATCATGGGCAATCCCAATGCCATGGGAGCTATGCTGGTGCTGGGATGGTTTGCAGTCAGCAGTGCCCTTAACGATGCGGCAGGAGACAAACAGAGCTTAAGGCTTTGCCTTCACGGAGCGAAATATATGATGCTGGTGGCTCTGGCCCTGACCATGTCCATAGGTGCCATTGGTTCCCTGGGAGTGGGCCTGATCGCCATGAGCATATACGGGAAAAAGGGCTGGGCAGAATTCTTCTCCCAGGCTGCCGATATCATATTTGCCATGGGCTGCGGAGTCCTTTTATATGCGGCAGCAAATTTTACCTATTGGCCCTGGCTGTCCGTGGCGATATGTATCTTTATCCTGTTCTCATCGTCCCAGATAGCCGGTCTTGAGGCATATTTCAGAAAATACAGGATTCTGACGCGGCTCGTCTTTTTTGCAGGGCTTTTCGGACTGATTCTGGTGATCCTGCTGAGACCCAATGCCCTTGCGACCTTTGAGGAGCGGCTCGCCATGATGAGGAACGGACTTGGATACATAACGGATTCCCCTCTGCTTGGGATAGGGCCTTATCAGTGGCGGCGGTTGAATCTTTATGACGGCGATACGTATTTTAACACCTGGCATATCCACAATATATTCCTCCATGTGGGGGTCGAGCTGGGCCTTGTGGCCCTTGGAATGCTCCTGGTAACACTGGTACGCCATGCTCTGAAGCAGGAGGACGGCCCTCAGCGGGGAGAATTTGCTGCGGCCATTACCCATAACCTGATGGATACGAGCTTCTTCTATATGGCAACGGTGCCTTTTCTGATCATGACATCGGCAAAGGATGAGAAAAGGACAAGGGCCTTTGGCAAGGGGACCGTAAGGGGCATCTTTGGGGTATTTGCAGTGCTGTTTCTGTGGAATTTCATTTTAAGCCTGAAGTAAAGGGATCGATATGTTTGATGAATACAACTGAGAAACAAAAAACCAGGAACAGACCTTATGGGGATCAGGTCGCAATTTCCTTACTGGCTGTTTTTCTGATCTTAGCGGTGCTTGTGGCTATGGGAATCTACATCAAGAGGAGATCCCTTCCTGAATATGTGGGAAGAACGCTTACGGAGGCTGAGATGCAGGAAGTGATAGACAGGAACAGTCCCCTTACCACCTATGTGCATCTGAGCCCAAATGCTGACTTCCCAAGAAAATCAGAGATCAAAAAAATCACGATCCATCACATGGCTGCGAACCTGTCTCTGGAGCGCCTGGGGGAATCCTTCGGGCGGATCGACAGGAGCGCTTCGGCCAACTATGGGATCGATGTTAACGGGAACGTGGCCCTCTATGTGGAAGAAGCAAACAGGGCCTGGACCAGCTCCGATGCCGAAAATGACAACATGGCGGTCACCATCGAGGTGGCAAACGAGGAGATCGGAGGAGACTGGAAGGTAAGTGACCGCTCCTTTGATGCCCTGATCGATCTGTGTACCGACATCTGCCTGCGAAACGGCATAGAGGAGCTGGTATATACCGATGATTCCCAGGGAAACCTGACGATACATAAGATGTTCAATCCCAACACGGACTGTCCGGGGCCGTATCTGGAAAGCCGGATGGAGGAGATAGCGGAGCTGGTTAATGAAAATATAAAACAAAAATAATGGACGTAAGTCCTTGATATAGATAAAGATTAAAATGTGAGGAGTGAAAAGAGTATGAATGTAGGAAGGAGAAAGCTATTAGCCTATTACAGCGTCATAATGCTGATGCTGGGAATGGTGTTTGTCGTGCTGTTTAAGTCCAATGCGTTGGCAGAAGGAAAGAATAGTTATTCGACGTACACTTATTTTGAAAAAAAATGGGTAGACAACGAAGATGAAGAAAAAAAACGTCCCCAAAATATAAATATAACAGTTATGTTAGAAGGCAAAATAAAAACGATTGATAAAGACAATGCAGACCAGTATGCAAAAACTCGTACTGCGTCAGATTCTACCCCATCAACTTCGAAAAGAATAAAAAAGAGAAGTATAAAATTAAAAAGCGTTGAAGATGAACTTGTTGTAACAAATTTCAAACCTTGTGATTTAAATACATGGTATGTTTATGAGAATCTTAACGAAGACTATACAATCAAAGACATTATTGAAACGCCTATTCCTGGATACAAGTTTGACTGGGATAAAAATGAGGATCCTGATATAAGTGGTATTGATTTACAAGTCACCCTTACAAACACCTGGACCACTGGAGATCTAACGATCCAAAAGAAAGTGCAGGGCGCAGATGCATCAGATAAAGATAAGGAATTCGACTTTACGGTGACCCTGAGCGAGAACAACATAACCGGAAAATATGGGGATCTGACATTTGAGAATGGAGTAGCGGAATTCAGTCTGAAGGATGGGGAGAGCGTAACGGCTAAAGAGCTTCCAATCAATATAACTTATAAGGTAACAGAGGAACCTGCAGAGGGTTATTATTGCCTGGATTCAGACAAATCTAAAGGAACGATCGAAGAGGGCGTTACGACAGCTACTTTTATCAATGGGAAAGATAAGGAACCGGAGAAACCTGTTCCTCAGGAGAAAACAGGGGACCTGAAGGTTTCAAAAAATGTAACCGGAAGTGGAGATAAGAATAAAGACTTCGCTTTCCGCGTAGAACTTAGCGATAAGTCCGTTAACGGAACCTTTGGGGATATGACCTTTGAGAACGGAACAGCAGAGTTCAGCTTAAAGCATGGAGAAAGTATAAGCGCATCAGGACTGCCTGCAGGGATCACATATACAGTAACAGAGACTGGTACTGCAGGTTACACCGTGACAAAAACAGGAGATAAGGGCACGATTGCAGATGGAATAACGGCAGTGGCCGAATTTACAAACTATAAGCCATCCGGAGGAAATTCCGGCGGAGGCGGTGGAGGCGGCGGCTCCTCCAGTGGCGGAGGCGGTGGAACCCCTGGCAAACCGGTCACACCCGTAACACCCCAGACCCAGGAACCCCAGACACCGGATGAGACACCCGGCGATGTACCGCCTGCACCCTGGTATAAGCTTCCCGTTATGGGAGACGAGCAGTTCGGCCCCGGCTTCGTAAATGACAGCAGCAATCAGGTAACACTTCCGGAAGCACAGACGGAAACGGAGAGCGTCATCCCGCAGCTTCAGGAGCTCTACGCTCAGAACAACGAACTTGCAGGCTGGCTTACGGTACCTGGAACTGGCTTCGGTTATCCCGTCATGCTGTCTCAGAATGATCCTTACTACTACCAGCACCATACCTTTGATAAGAAGTTGGATGAGATCGGTATCCCCTTCATGGGACCCTACTGTACCAAGGACAGCATGAATGTGCTGATCCACGGCCATAACATGAGAGACGTATCCCAGTTCGGTTATATCTGGAACTACCAGTATCCGGAATTCCAGAAGAAGAACCCAACCATCGACTTCAAGACCCTGACAGACGAGAATGGAAGCTATGAGGTAATGGCAGTCTTCTTCGCACCGGAGTATGCAGAGGGAACGGAGAATGTGTTCTGGTGGTACCGTTACACGGGAGATATGAACAAGAACCAGTTTGACTATTTCGTACAGAATGCAAGGGCCCTGTCCCTTTATGACACGGGAGTGACGGCAGAGTACGGAGATAAGCTGATCACCCTTGAGACCTGTGCTTCCTCCAAGGACAGCACGAGACTTGTGGTGGTAGCCAGAAAGAAGGCAGCCCAGACAGCCACAGTCACCCAGTAAAAAGGCATAAGAAGGGAATGGTAAGCAGATGAAGACGGTAAAGATCGCCAGGACCTTTGTATGCAAGAACTGTGGAAACGTTGTGACTATCGCAGAGGGAGGACGTCATTCCAACCTCAAGCTGGATAAGAGAACAGTATTTTGCTGTGACAAGTGCCGAAGACAGTTCTGGCGGAAAAGAAAGAGCACTCAGGAGGAAAGACTCCAGAGGGCTCA
>CALWSM010000147.1 GCA_944384185.1 uncultured Blautia sp.
CGGCTCTGGTTGATCTTATTAGTCTGGTCCGTTCCTGATGAAAGGACCACGGCCCCCAGAGAGATCAGGATCCCCAGACTGAGGGAAAGAAGGGTAATCACAAAACGCTTTTTTAGCCGGAAAAGATTCCGCCAGGCCATAGACGGAATCCCGCCGGAATCTCCCCATGACTTTTCTCTTTGCCTAGGCTGAAATCTCTCCCTGTCCTGTCTGCCTCCTCCCTTTTTTCTTCTATGACTTCTACTTCTCCGGTTTCTCCTTTCTCCTCCATATTTTTCATTTTGTCCCGTGTATTTTACAGCCTTCACCGGCGGCATCTTTACGACCCGGTTCATGGCCCAGAGAGAACTTAGCAGAGTCACAACTCCCCCGAAAACAACAGCCAATATCAGGATCCAGGGCCGGAAAGCGATCATTGCAGAAGCTTCTCCCCTCCCCTGCAGATACATCCCGGAAAGGAGACGGGGGATCACGGTTACTGTGATCAGGATTCCTGCCGCCCCTCCAAGCACACAGCCTCCTGCCAGGAGCCTGCCGGTCTGACGGAGAACAATAGATCTCAGCTGTTTTTTCGTAGTTCCCATAGTCTTCAGCAGTCCGTACTGCCGGATATCCCGGCTAAGAGATATGTACATGACATTATAAAGGAGCATGGCCGCTCCAAACAGGATCAGTCCTGCCATAAGGACAGCCGTATCAAAGCCTCCGGCCAGATCATAGACGGACTGCCTGTAAATGGAAATCCCTCCGAAAAACTGCTGGCTGTCATCCCGCATTTCCACGTCCCGGTACAGCATATCCTCAATGGTTTCCTCATCCATGTTATCTTTCTGCTGAATGAGCAGAGTGGTATTTTCCTCTTTCTCCATGGTCAGACCCTGGAGAAATTCCTGGGAAAAATAGCCTGACGGCCTGTATATGGCAGGATCCCGGTAGTCCGTATAATATCCGGACAAGATAAAGGTCTTCTCCAGCTTTTCCCCTTCTGTAAGGGTAATGCCGGCCGGAATTTCCATACCAAGTTCCGGCTCATGGATCCCTATCCCTTCCAGAGCCCGGACAGGAAGCATGATCTCTTCGGCCTTTTGGGGATATCCCCCATGGATATCCGAACAGGCAGGAGCCGTCATTTTCTCCCAGCCGATTTTGTCCAGCACTTCACAGCTGTATGCCTCTGTGTTTCCGATATATACCCTGCTCCCTACAGCCTTGATATAGGGAAGGGCCTCTATTTCCTCCTGCTGCTCCCTGCTTCCCCGCTCTAAGGTGGTAGAGGCCGCCGTACCGCTGTTGCGCATATACAAAAGAATATCGGTTTCCAGCTTCCCCACTGCCAGACTGAAAACCCCGAAAAGCATCATAACGGTAAGGGCCACAGCGGCAGTCAGGATCCGGTTCCGGCTCTTATTGCTGTTATAAATTTTCCTGGCAAGAAGAGCGGCAATCTCCTGATTATTGTTTCTCATCTGCCTCACCTTACCTTTCCGTCTTCGATCCGGATGATACGGTCTGCCATCTGGGCGATCTCTTCGTTGTGTGTCACCAGCAGAATCGTCTGGTGAAAGGCTTCTGCACTGGCTTTTAGAAGGCCCACCACCTCAATACCGGTCCTGGAATCCAGGTTCCCTGTAGGCTCGTCACACAGCAGCACCGCTGGTTTTGCGCTTAAGGCCCTGGCAATGGCCACTCTCTGCTGCTGGCCTCCGGAGAGCATTCCCGGCATGTCCAGAAGCTTCTCCCGAAGCTTTAAGGTATCCGTGATTTTCTCCAGAAAAGCCGTATCCGGTTTTCTCCCGTCCAGCTTTAAAGGAAGGGTGATATTCTCCTTCACATTCAGGATAGGAAGGAGATTATAGGTCTGGAACACAAACCCGATGTTCCTTCTGCGGAACACCGTCAACTCCTCTGCGTTCATCTCTCCCAGCGCTTTTCCCCGGATAAAAACCTGTCCGCCGGTAGGATAGTCCAGACCGCCCAGCATATTTAAAAGAGTGGTCTTTCCTGAGCCGGAAGAACCTGCGATAGCTGCAAATTCTCCTTCCTCTACAGACAGCGAAACCCCGTCCAGGGCCCGCACCTCCCCTGACAGGGTCTTATAGATTTTTTTCAGATTTTCGGTTCTTAAGATTTCCATAACCGTATCCCCCGTTTCTTTTTTATGACAACAGTCTGGCCGATACAGGTTTCTGCTGCCTTTATCTTCAGTCTATCAGGGAATACTTACAAACTTCTTACAGCTATAAAACGATTCCTTTTTCTAAGTCCTTCCCAGGAAAACAGAACTGTCCTTTCCTTATGTTTCCGGCAGATAAATACTTACCGAAAGCCCCGGCTTTCGGCGCTTCAATTTCAGGAAGCCTCCGTGCTGATGGACGATCTCCCTGGCCAGGTACAATCCCAGGCCGAACCCTTTCTCCCCGGATACATTTTTCCCCCGGTAAAACCTTCCGAAGACCAGATTCTCCTCACCTTCTTCAATCCCTCGGCCCCAGTCCCGGACCCGGATTTCTGTAAACATCTCATTTCTCACAACGGTCATCAGGATCTTTCCGTACTCTTCCGAATATTTTACGCTGTTATCCAGAAGGTTATATACAGCCTCTCCCAGCCAATGCCGGTCATGAGGCGCCTGTTCTCCCTCTTTCATCTCCAGGCGGATCTCTATATGTTTTTCCTCTGCCTCTTTTTTTACCTGAAGGATACTTTCCAGAAGGGTCTCCTGAAGATCTCCGGCTTCCTTCCGGATCTGAATGATCCGGCTTTCCAGCCTGGCCATTTTGATCAGACCTTCTGTGAGGAACCGGATCTTCTCCTGGGATTCTCTCAGCGCCAGAAAATAATTTTCCCTCTCCTTTTCCTCCCGATCCACGGTTTCCAAAAGCTCCAGATAGCTTTCCATATTTGCCAGAGGAGTCCGCAGCTGGTGAGCGGTATCTGCGATCAGCCCCCGGATCTCTTCCTTCTCTTTACCCAGAGCCTGGTCTTTCGTCTTCAGGATCTCCCCCAGGCGGAGGATCTGGCTGCGGATCTTGGAAGGCAGGGTGTCCTGGCTGATCCCCTCCGGCTGCGGGAGTTCCCCGTTTATCAGATTTTCCAGGGCCTCCGATAAGGCCTCCATTTCTTTCCGATTCTGAAACTGAAACATCTTCTAATCTCCAAAAGTATAGCCCAGACCGAATACATTCCGGATATACACAGGATTTTCCGGATCCGGTTCAATCTTCTTTTTCAGGCGGTTTAAGGTTACATGGACAGTATTTTCTTCTACAAAGGCTCCCTGACTGTCCCAGACCTGTTCCAGGATCATGGTCTTGGTCAGCACTCTTCCCCGGTTTCCGGCCAGCAGCTCCAGAAGGGCATATTCCTTTGGGGTGAGACGGATCTCTTCTCCCTCTCTTGCCACCTTTTTTCTCTCCGGATCTATGGTAAGTCCCCGGTAGAGAAAGACCTCCTTCTCTCCCCGGGTCCTGCGCAGGACCGCTTCCACATGTTTCAGCAGTACCGCCATGGAAAAAGGCTTTACCAGATAATCATCGGCTCCCAGATCAAAAGCCCTGAGCATATCTTCCTCTTCGTCTCTGGCTGTGAGGAACAGCACCGGTATCTGGCTGTACGCTCCGGCAGCCTGGCAGATCCCGGTTCCCTCTCCGTCGGGGAGATTAATGTCCAGAATGATCAGTTCCGGCTTCCGGCGGACAAGCTTTATACCTTCCTCCAGGGTATATGCCTGGAGAGGCTGGTATCCATTCTTCTCCAGCATCTTAGCCAGAGCTTCATTCAGCAATCTGTCGTCTTCCACGATTCCGATGGTCTTCATCTCAGGTCCTCCGTTTCCCCATCTCCGGACTTCACACTTCCGCAGAAACTGCGAAGTCTCCCTCTGTCCTTTTTCACAGTCTTTGAAAACCAGGTCAGGATCTGCTGCTCAAAGATAAGCCTTACTT
Organism: uncultured Blautia sp.; assembly: GCA_944384185.1. Taxonomy (GTDB): domain Bacteria; phylum Bacillota; class Clostridia; order Lachnospirales; family Lachnospiraceae; genus Blautia. Next base: position 3,945 of record CALWSM010000147.1, read on the forward strand.
CACTGTTGGGGATCGTCAGAGTGTGTATCCCTTCCGCCGCTCTCCCGGCATCCGTCAGATAACCGGTATTATACAGCAGACTCCAGAGGTAGGTCATTTTTTCTTCGGCATCTTCTGCGGCAAGATCCTGGTAAGTCATCTCCGGAATGATCTTCTTTCTCACTTCACCTCCGGAAACCAGTTGTTCGATCTCGGTGCGCACAGTGCCGGTAGAGTGTTCTATGATCTCTCTCACCGTCTCATTCCCGCTGCTGTTCGCCCAGTAAAGCGCAGGCTCGGCGTCCCTGTCCGCCAGATGATCCGACACATAGTTCAGCACATCCCAGGGACAGTATACTTCCTTCTTTCCGAACCGGTATCCATCATACCATGTTTTGACTTCTCCGTATTTTTCTTCCATTCCGTAATCCCTAAGGAGCTTTTTGACTTCCTCATCTGTGAATCCAAAGTACTCGTCATATCTGACGTCGGATATCCCATGTACTTTAAAATTGTTCAGTCCTGTAAAAATACTCTCCTTGGAAACCCGGAGACAGCCCGTCAGGACAGCAAAATACAACGCATCGTTTGTCTTCAGCGCCATGCTGAACAGCGTTCGGATAAGCGATACCATCCTGTCATAGTATCCCTTCTGATACGCCTTATTCAGCGGCACATCATATTCGTCGATGAGTATGATCACTTTCTTCCCATAATGTTTATAGAGGAGCCCTGACAGCAATTTGATACTCTGGCATAATTCCGCCTGACTGCCAAAGCCATGCTCCAGGATCCGCTGCAAAGGAACTTTATCATACTTTGTCAGCCGGTCGCTGTCCAGCAGCCCCTGCTGGCGGAGCATCTCGTCATATAAAATACCGCACAGCAGTTCATAGGACATCTCATAGGTATCGCTTTCTACATCCTTCAGACTTATGGAAATCACCGGGTACTGTCCCTGATAGCTTCTGCATAATTCTTTCTCTTTCCCTATCTTCAAACCGTCAAATAAGGATCTATCCCCACCGATCTCAAAAAAAGAACGGAGCATGTCCATATTCAGAGACTTCCCGAAGCGCCGGGGTCTGGTAAAAAGATTTACTTTTCCCCATGAATCCATCAGTTCTTTTATGAAATCTGTTTTATCAATATAATAAAATCCTTCCGTTCGTATCTCCTTAAATCTCTCGATCCCAACCGGAAGTTTTTTCGTAATCTTTTTTTCCATCTGACCGCCTCCCTTCTGAAACCCTTTCTGCTATTATACACCAGGAGCGGGCAGAAGGAAACCCAATTATCCGGCTGGAACATACATGCAATGCTCTCTTGCATACGGATCAATGGAATCTCCGGCTAAACCAAATTGTTATTTTTGTTTAGCCAAAACTTTTACCACAACTCGAGTGACTATTCTAACCATACTATCTATTCCGTGGTAAAAAAAGAGTGCTCATCAGATCCGGTGAAGCACTCTTTGACTTCCAGCATTACGCCGGTAATATT
>CALWSM010000148.1 GCA_944384185.1 uncultured Blautia sp.
ATCTCATAACAGTCATGTATGTGCATATCCATGGGCTTTTCGTCATTATACAGATGGGAAAAGGCAAAATACTGATTCTGGATACAGCTTTCAATACAGCTTTTACAGGAAGGACTGGCTTTCATGAACTTCTGACCTCCTATGATTGATGATTTCATTATATAGAAGGTGTTCAGGATTTGCAATGTTTTGGATAAGAAACGTAAGAAAATCTCCCGGGTGAAATGGTAGGATAGGGCCAGAAGCAAGAACAAAGGAGTGTGCAAGAAATGGAGCTTAGAACAGCGGTATCGCCAAGAGATGTAAAACATTATACAACGGACAGATTAAGAGAAGAATTTCTGATCCAGGATCTTTTCACGCCGGATGAGATCAGGATGGTTTACAGTCATATTGACCGGATCATTACGGGAGCGGCAGTTCCGGTGGAGAAAAGCCTGGGTCTTTCCGGGACAGAGGAGCTGAGAGCGGAATATTTCCTTCAGAGGAGAGAAATGGGGATCCTGAATATCGGAGGCGCAGGGAGGATTACCGTAGACGGCAAGGAATTTCAGATCGGACACAGAGAAGGCATGTATATCGGAATGGGAGCCAGAGAAGTTTTCTTCTCCAGCGACAGCCCCGAAAAACCGGCAAAATTTTACTTTAACAGCACCCCGGCCCACTGCGTTTATCCTACTGTGAGGATTAAACCAGAGGGAGCGCCGGAGGCAGATACGGTGATCGTCAAAGAAGAAAATAAGGTAGAACTGGGAAGCCTGGAACAGTCTAATCACAGAACGATCTGCAAATATATCCTGCCGGGACAGGTGGAGAGCTGCCAGCTGGAAATGGGTATGACTACTCTCAGGCCGGGAAGTGTGTGGAACACTATGCCCTGCCATACCCACGACAGGAGAATGGAGGTTTATCTGTACTTTGATATCCCGGAGGACGCTTTTGTCATGCATTATATGGGAGAGCCTCAGGAGACCAGACATATTGTTGTGCGAAACCAGGAGGCGGTGATCTCCCCAAGCTGGTCCATTCATTCCGGCTGCGGTTCTCAGGCTTATACCTTTATCTGGGGCATGGCAGGAGAAAACCAGGACTTTGACGATATGGACGGCGTAGAAAACCGGGAGCTGAGATGAGCGGAGGAACAGGAAAGAAAGGCAAGAAGAAAGGGACAGTTATGATGATAAAACATGGAGAATGGGCGTTTGAAACCGCCGAAAAAATCAAGGAAAAAATGAAAACCGTCGCCGGGAGAAACCGGCACAAGATTCCTTATACCACAGAAAACGGCGTATATGACGACTGGACAGAAAAAAATATATGCTGGTGGACCAACGGCTTCTGGGGCGGTATGATGTGGCAGCTTTACCGCACCGCCGGATATGAACTTTATAAAGAGATTGCCGTAGAGACAGAAGAAAAACTGGACAGAAATCTTCTGGATCATGCCGGTATGGATCACGACAGCGGGTTTAAATGGCTGCCAACTTCCGGAGCCCGCTATTTGCTGGAAAAAAATCCGGAATCTTATAACCGTATGCTCCTTGCGGCAGATAATCTGGCGGGAAGATTTAATCCGGAAGGAAATTTTATCAAAGCATGGAATGACGGCGGAACCGGGGAAAAAGCAGGCTGGGCCATTATAGACTGTATGATGAACCTGCCCCTGCTGTATAAAGCCTCGGAGTTTACCCGGGATCCAAGATATAAAATAATCGCTATGAAACATGCCGATACGGTTCTGAAGCACTTTGCCCGGGAAGATGGATCGGTGAAACATATCGTAGAATTCAATCCTGCAACCGGGGAGTATATGAGGTCTTACGGCGGACAGGGATATAAGAGAGGATCTGCCTGGACCAGAGGGCAGGCATGGGCCATTTATGGCTTTTTCCTCAGCTTTCTGCATACAGGTGAGAAAAAATATCTGGAGCAGTCGATAAAGACTGCAGACTATTTTATAGACCATATACCCCGGTCCGGGGGAATACCCGTTGATTTTATGCAGCCTGAAACATGCAGTTGGGAAGACTCTACAGCCGCAGTGATCGCAGCCTGCGGCCTGATCGAGATAGGAAAGGCTCTTTCGGAAGAAAGAGGAAAGAAATATGAAGAGGCGGCGGAAAAGCTGCTCCGGTTTATCGCAGAAAACCGCTGTAATTGGGACTCTTCTATAGACAATCTGGTGGAGAGATGCACGGCAGCTTACCATGACGAAGAGCATGAGTTTTCAATTATTTACGGGGATTACTTCTTTATCGAAGGAATCTGGAAGCTGACCGGACAGGAACTTTTTATCTGGTAGGAGGTACGTTATGGCATTTCAGCCGAAGACCCTTGACTATGAAATCAGCCCGTACACAGGGATGACCAGAGAGAGCTGGATCGAAGCGGCAGAGTATCTTTTGACAGGGATATTCCGGACGATAAAGAGCGAAGAAGCTCCGGTGATCGTCCCCAGGCATGAGTCCAGGATCACCTATCCTCATTGGAATGCAGATGAGGAAACTCTGGATATTGAAAAAAGAGCGGAAATTTTTGAAGGCCTGGCCCGCTCTTTCCTTATAGCGGCGCCGCTGATCTATAATAAGCCGGAGGTAAAAATCTGCGGATATTCTATGAGGGAATATTATAAGAAACAGATCTTGTATTCCTGCACAAAGGAGCATCCTCTTTATGTGGGGGACTACGAGACGCTTCAGGAAATAACCGGGCACAGAGATCCTTTTCGCACATTTCAGCAGACAGTAGAAACCAGCGCCCTTGTCATCGGGCTGTGGACCACAAAAGCACAGATATGGGATACTTATACGAAGGAAGAGAAAGACCGGATCGCCTTGCTGCTGAAAAGCTATGCCCACGCCAACACGGTTCCCCAGAACTGGCGGCTTTTCAATATGCTGGATATGGCCTTCCTCCATATGGAGGGGTATGACATAGAGGAAGACATTATGCTGGACCATGCCCAGACGATTTTGAATTATTACGCCGGGAACGGCTGGTACAGAGACGGACACTGCTTTGATTATTATTCCTGCTGGGCTTTTAACGTCTATGCCCCATTATGGAATCTGTGGTATGGTTACGAACATATGCCGGAGATTGCCAGAAAGTTTGAGGAAAATTCCAATGAGCTGATGAAAACCTATGGAGATTTTTTCGACAGCGACGGATTTACAAATATGTGGGGAAGAAGCTGCGTATATCGAAATGCGGCAACCAGCGCTTTTGAAGGGAATTTCTTTTTGAGGAATCCCCAGGTAGATCCGGGGCTGGCCAGAAGGATTTCCTCCGGATCCCTTCTTCAGTTTTTGACAAGAGAAGATTTCTTGAAAGACGGGATTCCAACCATGGGATTTTATGGAACCTTTTCACCGCTGATACAGGGATACTCCTGTGCAGAGTCTGCTTTCTGGATGGGAAAAGCTTTTCTGTGTCTCCACCTGCCGGAGGATCATCCTTTCTGGAGAGCAAAAGAAAACAACGGCACATGGGAAAAACTAGAAAAGGGAGAAATAAAAGAAACCGTTCTGGAAGGGCCGGCTCTGTGTTTTACCAATCATAAAGATAGCGGGGAGACCATACTTCGCACCGGGAAGGTCCTGAAAAACAAAGGGGATATCCATGGTATGTGGAATTATTCCAAGCTGTGCTTTAATACCAAATATCCCTGGGAAGCATCGCCGAATACCGGGGGAGGGGCTGCGGAGCACATAGAAGCCCAGCAGTACGTGCTTCTTAATGAAACAGACGGAAGTATACAAAAGGCAAATGTGACGTTCTGGTGCGGGCACAAAGAGGGGGTTCTATATAGAAGACAATTCTTTGACTATAATATCCGGGATGAAGCCATGTGGATACAGGGCATAAATCTCGCAGATTTTCCAGTGGCGAATGGGATTTTCCGGGTAGACAGGCCGAAGCTTTTCCGCAGGCCGGTGGTCTTTACCCTGGGCGCCTATGGATTCCCGGATAATGGGACAGAGGTCATACGGAAATCCTGTGGAAAAGCCCAGGCGATTATTCTAAAAGGCAGGGATTTCACCGGAAGAGAGAGGCAGATGGCCATGACCATCTATAATGGCTGGAAGGAACTGAAGTGTGTGTACAGCCAGGGAACCAATCCGGATTCAGAACATTCTATCATTGTCTACGGCGAGACGAGATTCGAAAAACAGTATGGCGGCTATGAGCCGGCCCTGCTGATCTCTCAGGTCCTCACGAAAGAGGACCACAAGGATTTTTTGCAGGAAGAGCTTTTTCCGGTGGCCTCTATTTCTTATGAGGACCAGAAAAAAACCGGAGGTTATGGAGCGGTGACACTTTCTATGAAAAACGGCGTAAAAAAGAGAATTGATTTTGAGGGAATAGAAGGCTCTCTGGTTCTTTGAGCTTAACCGGTTTTCTGCCTATGATCAACGAAAAAAGAAAATTCAGGAGGATAAACGATGGATAGTATGAAGAAATTTTCACTGGAAAACAAAGTGGCTCTGGTAACGGGGGCGGCCTATGGAATTGGATTCGCCATTGCAGAAGCTTATGCAAAAGCCGGAGCAAAGATCGCATTTAACTGCAGAAGCCAGGAGCATCTGGATACTGCGCTGGCAAACTACAAGGCAAAAGGGATCCAGGCTAAAGGTTACATCTGCGATGTGACAGAGGAAGACCAGGTAAAGGCCATGGTAGCCGATATCGAGAAAGAGCTTGGCCCCATTGATATTCTGGTAAACAATGCAGGGATCATTAAACGTATCCCTATGACAGAGATGACTGTCCAGGAATTCCGCCAGGTGGTAGATATCGATCTGAACGCACCTTTCATTGTTTCCAAAGCGGTACTGCCGGGAATGATGGAGAGAAGACAGGGAAAGATCATCAATGTATGCTCCATGATGAGCGAACTGGGAAGAGAAACGGTATCCGCTTATGCAGCGGCGAAAGGCGGCCTGAAAATGCTGACCAGAAATATTGCTTCGGAATACGGCGAGTACAATATCCAGTGCAACGGCATTGGACCCGGTTATATCGCTACGCCTCAGACAGCGCCGCTCAGGGAGATCCAGCCGGATGGCTCCAGACATCCCTTTGACCAGTTTATCATCAGCAAGACGCCGGCAGCCCGCTGGGGAGAGCCGGAAGACCTGATGGGACCGGCAGTCTTCCTGGCTTCTGAGGCTTCAGATTTTGTAAATGGCCAGATCCTTTATGTGGACGGAGGTATCCTGGCGTATATCGGGAAACAGCCAAAGTAAAACCAAAGAAAGGATTTCAGAAAAAAAGACCAGACCGGGGAACATAAGCCCGGGAGGAAATAGAAGAAAAAAACAGGATAAGGAGTTAGATTATGAGAATCGCATTGATCAATGAAAACAGCCAGGCTGCAAAA
>CALWSM010000149.1 GCA_944384185.1 uncultured Blautia sp.
CTGCATTCTTTATCTTCTGATGGGCAAAAAGGATGGAATCTTTCATAGTCCAGGGATCCTCCAGCGCTTTCACCATTTCTTCCAGGATTTCCCCGCACCGTTTTCCGTCTCTCTCCTCCAGAGCCACGTCAAAGGCCGCTGTCAGTCCGCTGTAACTCCATTTGAAGATCTCCATTACCTTCCTGCTGTACTCGGCCAGCTCCCAGGCTCTCTTATTCTCCCCCTCCCGTACCGACACTGTGGCCAGCTGATCGAGCATGAGAAAGACTTCCTGGATCAGGCTGTTCAGCTTTCTTTCCAGAAGCTCTGCCGCCTCCTGGTTTTTCTCTTCTTTCATATACATCATGATCTGAAGCTGTCTTTTATCGATAGACTGATATTCCGGAAGCTGTTCAATAAGTTCTTCGGCTTTCTCATAGGCTTCCTCCTGGATGTACATAGCGGCCAGGGCGTACCTGGACAGGTCGGCGGCGTTTTTATCCCCGCATTCCGTGGCCCGCTCCAAAAGAGAAACCGCCAGAGCCTGGACCTCCTCTACCTTCTCCTCCGGATAGGTAAACAGGATCCGAATCCCCCGCAGAAGCGTAGCCAGCTGATACAAAAGATCTCCGCACCTGGGATATTCTTTTACCCGCTTCTTTACCAGTTCCAGAGTCTTTTCTATGTCTCCCTGCCGGGCGGTTTCCCCTATCTCGTTTCCATAGGCCGCTATGGTTTCTTTTGAAAGGTTTTCATGAAAGCACAGCAGGGTATTGGGATCTGTGCCAAGGAGCCGGGCAAGAGCCGGAAGGATGGCCAGATCGGGACAGGTGGTCCCGCTCTCCCACTTATTCACCGCCGGAGCCGACACCCCCAGATACTCTGCCATCTGTTCCTGGGTAAATCCCATGGCTCTCCTTTTTTCACGGATCACATCTTTCATCTCCATATCTGTTCCTCCTGTTTTATACTTGGAAGGCCTTCCTGCTCTTATTGTAACAGAAGGAACCCCGGCTGTATATTGAGGGTTTTTTAAGCTCCGGGCAATTTTCTTAACCGCCGGTTAAATTACGGGAAGTTATGGCAGCGCCATGGCTGGACGGCATCAGAGAAATCCGTTTTCTCCGAAACGTTGTTTTATCCTTGGATCTTCTTCCAGATCTCATCATCAAAACGCTGTTTTTTGTAATAGTAAGGTCGGTCTTCCTCTGTGATCTCACGGATCACTCTGCATGGATTTCCTGCTGCGCAGACATTGTCGGGAATGTCTTTCGTTACTACGCTTCCTGCACCGATCACCACATTATTTCCGATCTTCACGCCCGGCAGGATCACACAGCTTCCCCCGATCCATACATTATCCCCGATGGACACCGGGATCCCGTATTCATACCCGGAATTCCGGCTGTCCGGGTGAATGGGGTGTCCTGCGGTATAAATAGATACATTAGGTCCGAAAAGCACATTTTCCCCAATGGTGATCTTCCCTACGTCCAGCATCACGCAGCCTGTATTGGCAAAAAAATTCTCTCCCACTGTGATGTGGCTGCCGTATTCGCAGTAAAAAGGCGGCTCAAAATATACATTTTTGCCATGAGCCATCCCGGTTTTGTCCAGACACTCCCTTCCCTTTTCCGGTTCAAAGGGCATTGCCCGGTTATACTCCCGGATCAGCTTCTTCGTCACTGTCTGCTCCGCCATTACGCTTTCATCTGAAAAATAAGCCATCCCATGATCTCTCCGATATCTGTTATCCATCTGTATTCTCCTTTATCTTGCTTTTTTCTGATTTTTCCTCTGGCCGGAAGCGGCGTTCGGTTTATCCTGCCTGCCAGTATCCCCGCTGTCGGGCTTGACCCTTCCCGCCGTCTAAATTATAATTATAGAGTGTGATAAATGGTATTTCTATCATTTATCTGCAAAAAACTATAACAATCCTGCGAGGTCTTTTTATGGCTCCCCATATGGAATTAAATGAAAATGCTTCGGAAAAGGTCCGTTATGATCTTCCCCAGTACCCCTTCTCTATCAGCAGGAGCCTGCTCTCCCAATATCCGGATTTCAGCGCTCCGAACCACTGGCATGATGATCTGGAATTGATCGCTGTTCTATCCGGAGAAATGGAGTACAATGTCAACGGCCGCATCTACTTGCTGAAAAAGGGGCAGGGCATCCTGGTAAATGCAGGACAGATGCATTTCGGCTTTTCCCGGCAGAAAAAGGAATGTGACTTTATCTGTATCCTGCTCCACCCTGCGCTGCTTTGCCCTCTTCCTTCCTTTAAACAGGATTTTGTGGATCCGGTGCTCCGCAGCCCGGGACTTTCCTATCTTCTCCTGAAACCGGAAATCCCCTGGGAGAAGGCTGTTTATGATAAGATCCTTTATTTATACGATATCCGAAAAGAAAAAACAGCCCCCTTAAAGATCCTGGCTGTCTTCGCCGGGATCTGGGAACTGCTTTATGAAAATATCTCCGCCGGCCAGTATCCGGCAGATAAAAGCCTGGCAAAAAACCGTGATCTGGCCATTGCAAAAGACATGGCCAGGTTTATCCGGGAAAATTATATGGAAAAGCTTTCCCTGGCGGATATTGCCGCTGCCGGAGCTGTAGGGCAGAGCAAATGCTGCAAGCTCTTCGCCCGGTTCTTCTTCCAGAGCCCCGCCGTGTACCTGACCCGGCACCGGCTGAGTAAAAGCATGGAACTCCTTTTACATACAGATCTTCCTGTCATTGAGATCGCTCTTTCCGTAGGTTTTGGCAGCGCCAGCTATTATACAGAGACCTTCCGGAAATGGATGGGGAAGACTCCTTCCCAGTTCCGGAAGGAAAACAGCTCTGGGACAGAGGCAGGGCTATGACAGTCTCCCGTTCTCCATCCGGTACGACATATCCGCCACATTCATGGTGGATTTCCTGTGGGACACCAGCAACACTGTCTTGTCTCCCCGCTCTTCTTTCAAAGCTTTCAGGATCATCCCCTCATTCAGGGAATCCAGGTTGCTGGTGGGCTCGTCCAGAAGGATAAAGGGTGCGTCGTGGAGGAAGGCCCTGGCGATCCCGATCCGCTGTTTCTCTCCGCCGGACAGAGTATCTCCCAGCTCGCCAACCTCTGTATCATAGCCTTTCGGAAGAGTCATGATAAAGTCATGGATCGAGGCTTTCTTTGCCGCCTCTATGATCTCTTCCCCGGAGGCCCCGGGTTTTCCCACAGCGATGTTGCTGGCAATGGAATCATGGAAAAGAACGGTCTCCTGGGTGACGTAGGATTCCATTTTACGCAGATCATCCGTGTTGATCCCCCGCACGTCCCGGCCGGATAGTTTGATCTGTCCGCCCTGTACGTCCCAGAACCGCATCAAAAGCTTTAAGAGCGTGGATTTGCCGGAGCCGCTGGCTCCGTGGATCCCTACGATCTTCCCTTTGGGGATCCTGATGGTATAATCCTTCAGGATCTGTTCTTCTTCATAGGCAAAGTCCACATTCTCCGCCTCCGCACCGGTAAAGGCGATCTCTTCCATACCGGATACTTCCTCTACCTGAGGTTCTTCTTCCAGAATGGCGAGAACCCTCTCCCCGCTGGCAAGGGTCTGGTTTAAGTTGTTGGCCAGATTGGCAAGGGCAGTCACCGGACCAAAAGATCCCATCATGGCCATGGTCCCCACCAACATCCCGGTCAGATCCACCTCCCCTGCCTGCCGCAGCCCGATCATCAGGAAGAGCATGGCAAAGGAAAACAGCAGGATCGCCAGGTTTGTCGCCGATCTCTGGGATGCCTCCAGACGGTTCAGGTCTTTTTGCATCCCGCCCAGTTCATCGGAGCGCTCCGCCATATCTTTCCTTCTTTTCTCTCCCTGTCCGTACTGGATGGTCTCATCCAGTCCCCGGAGGGAATCCAGGATAAAGCTGTTCAGATCCCCGAACCCGGCGCGGAATTCCATCCCTTTATCCCCTCCTTTTTTCCCGAAGAACAGAGGGACAGCCGCTCCCACGGTCATATATCCGATCAGGGCTAAAATGGCCGCCGGAATGGAAAACTGTCCGATAAAGAGTACCATGACCAGGGAGGTCAGGACTGCGATGGCGATAGGCGAAATGGTGTGGGCGTAGAACACTTCCAGAAGTTCGATGTCCGATGTGATCACCGAGATCAGGTTCCCCTTATCCCGCCCCTCCAGCTTCGCCGGGCAGAGCTTCCTTAAGGCTGCGAACACTTTATGCCGGATGATGGCCAGCAGCTTAAAGGCAATAAAGTGGTTGCAGTACTGCTCTCCGTAGTGGAGAATTCCCCGCATCACTGCCATCACGACCAGTACAAGGAACAGGGTGCCGGTTTCCATTCCGAGAAACAGCCCGGCGCCGGACGCTTCTATCCCGAGACCCATAGCTTCCATGGCCGCAGCAAGGAGTGTGTGCATCAGCCCATATCCGGCCAGAATTGTCAGAAAGATGGCGCACAGATAGCCTACTGTACCTAGCGCGATGGCAAGGAGCATGACCGGCAGGAGAGGTTTTACCAGACCGATCAGCCGGCCCATGATCCGGACACCGCTTCGCCTGCGTAGTTCCATTTCCCTGGCTGTCCCGGCATCCATGGCTTCACGATTCCTTTCTCCGCTCATACTGCCGCCTCCTTTCCGTACTGTTCCAGTTCCATCTGGGAACGATAGAGTTTTGCATATTCCCCGTTATTTTCCAGCAGCTTTTCATGGCTGCCTGTCTCTGCGATCTCCCCGTCCTTCATCATATAAATCCGGTCTGAACCGACTACATTTGCCAGACGGTGGGAGATCAGGATCACCGTCTTTGTCTTCGCCAGGGCATGGATCACCTCCATGATCATCTCTTCGCTCTCCGCATCAATATTCGAGGTAGCCTCGTCAAAGATATAGACCGGGGTATCGTGGAGCAGCGCCCGGGCGATGGCCAGACGCTGGCACTGGCCCCCGGAGAGATTTCCGCCTTTTTCCGCAAGAGAAGTGGCAAGCCCCTGCTGTGCAGAAAGGAAGCCCCACAGGTTCACGCTCTTTAAGGCTTTTTCCATCTCTTCCTCTGACGCCTCCGGTTTTCCCATCCGCAGGTTATCCTCCACGGTTCCTTTGAAGAGATAGCTGTTGTGGCTGACCAGGGTGATGTGTTCCATCAGGCTGTCCTCCCGGATCTGGGACAGTTCTTTTCCCTCGATGGTCACACTGCCCTGATATCCCGGATTCCTTCCCATCAGGATGGCTGCCGCCGTACTCTTTCCGCAGCCGGAGGTTCCCACGATGGAAGTAAAACTCCCTGCCGGGAACTCCATGCTGACGCCCTTTAGGATCTCACGTTCTTCTTCATAGGAGAAATGAACCTCTGTAAACTCCAGATCCATC
>CALWSM010000150.1 GCA_944384185.1 uncultured Blautia sp.
TTTTACGGCGGTTTCGGCACCAATATTTCTTCTGCCCGGCCTGTTCTGGGGAAATCTATCTGTCTGTCCACCCTGGGGGTAGTCCTTACCGCCGGCTTCACCGGAGTTTTCATACATTTTGTCCTCCGGCTATCCTGGACAGAAAGCGTCCTGATCGGAAGCGTGATCGCTTCTACAGACGCAGCTTCTGTGTTTAACATACTCCGATCCCAGAGTCTGGCCCTTAAGGATAACACAGCGTCTCTTTTGGAGGTAGAATCCGGATCCAACGACCCGATTTCCTATATGCTGACTCTGGTTCTGATCTCGGTAATGACCGGAGAAAAAATCTCGGTTCCCCTCATGCTGTTTCAGCAGATCTGTTTCGGTCTGGCCGCAGGATTTATCATTGGATGGATGGGCATCCTGCTGCTGCGGCATTTCAATTTTGAAATGGAACAGGGAAGGACCATCCTGGTCTTCGCCATAGCCCTTTCCGCCTATGCCCTTCCCTCCCTGCTGGGCGGAAACGGCTATCTCAGCGTATATTTATGCGGCATTTTAATGGGAAATTATTATATACCGGACAAAAAGTATCTGGTACACTTTTTTGATACCATCACCGGGATCTCCCAGATGATCATTTTCTTCCTTCTGGGGCTTCTGGTAACTCCCGCCCGGCTGGGGCCGGTGCTGATACCTGCAGTTCTCATTATGGTTTTCCTGACCTTTCTGGGACGCCCTGTCAGTGTATTGCTGATCCTGGCGCCCTTCCGCTCTTCTCTGCGCCAGATCGGCGTCACCGCCTGGTCGGGGCTTCGGGGAGTCGCCTCTATTGTGTTTTCGATCCTGGTGGTACTGAATGATGTGCCGATGAAATACAACCTGTTTAATCTGGTCTTCTGCATCGTCCTGATGTCTATCGCTATCCAGGGTACCCTGCTTCCCTGGGTGTCCGATAAGCTGCGTATGATCGATCTTCACGGAAATGTAGAGAGGACATTTAATGATTATCAGGAAGCTACAGACGTAAATTTCATAAAAATCCCTGTAAAAGAAGGGGATCGCCTGGCCCACTGCCTGGTAAGAGACGCCTCTTTTCCTTCCGGGCTATTGATCGTTATGATCATCCGGGATGCGGAAAGCATTGTGCCAAACGGAAATACCGAGCTTCTCCCGGGAGATCTTCTGGTAGCCGCAGCCCCCGAATTCGAAGACCGGAAAAACCTGTCTCTTTATGAAAATGTGATCCGCCCCAATCACCCCTGGCTGAACAAGCCTCTCAGCCGGATATCCATTCCCTCCGGCTGTCTGATCGTCCTGATATTGCGGGACGGCGTATCCATCATTCCCGAGGGAAAAGACATTCTCCGGGAGGGGGATATTATCGTTACCGCAAGATTCTGAAAAGGAGCTGCCCCTGCGCAGCTCCTTAATTTTCCCAGATTCTTTTCAGCTCTTTCATAGCCTTTTCTATCTCTTTGTCCTCCATGGAGGCATATCCCAGAAGGACCATATTTTCCTCTTTTTCCACCCTTCGGATCCGGTATTCCGAAACCCCGTAAACCTTGATCCCAGCCGCTTTTGCCCGGCGGACCGCTTCTTTTTCTGTCAGTCCGTTACAAAATTCCAGCACCAGATGCACCCCTGCATTCTCCCCGGAAAACCTGCATATGGAATCCATTTCCTTCAGACATCTTACCATGAGATCATGCTTGTTTTTATAGACTGCCCGCATGCGGTTCAGGTGCCTTTCATAATATCCTTCCCGAAGAAAAAGTTCCAGGATCTTCTGATCTGTTCTGGATACCGTAACGGAAAACAAGTGTCCCAGGGACAGATAATCTCTCATCAGAGCCGGGGGAAGGACCATATAGCTGACCCGGACGGAAGGCGCCAGGGACTTGGAAAAGGTTCCCAGGTAGATCACGCATCCTTTCTTGTCAAAGCCGGAAAGAGCCGGGATAGGCTGACCCTTGTACCGGAATTCACTGTCGTAATCGTCCTCGATAATATACCTTCCTTCCCTGGCGCCGGCCCATCTGAGAAGTTCCATTCTCCGCCCCAGGGGCATGACCATCCCCATGGGGAACTGATGGGAAGGCATCACATATACCGTATCCGCCTCTGTTTTTTCCAGTTCCTCAATGAGGATCCCCTGGCTGTCCTGACCTACCGGAAGTATCTGGCATCCCATATGGACTAGGTCATAATATGCGCTGAGATACGTGGGATTTTCCATGGCGATCCTGGGCTTTTTTCCAAGGATCACCCAGAGGAGCATCAGCAGATAATCATTCCCTGCTCCGATGATGATCTGGTCCGGATCACAGTCCACTCCTCTGGCGCTGTGGAGATATTCTGCCACCGCCCGGCGGATACCCGGCTCGCCGCAGGGATCCCCCAGCTGAAAAAGACCGTCCCCTTCCTGAGACAGCACCTCTCTGGAAAGCTTCCGCCAGATATTGTGGGGAAATCCTCCCGGGGCAATACCGTTTAAAGCGAAGTCCCACCGGTAGGCCGGGGCTGAAGGCTTTTGCCCAGAGGGTCTTTCCGGACCTTCTTTTTTCTCCGCAGAAAAATAAAGCCCCTCCATCCGGCACACATAGTAGCCTTTACAGGGAACTGATTCAATATATCCCTCTGCCAGCAGCTGGTCGTAAGCCATATCCACAGTGCTTCTGCTGATACAGAGATTTTTCGCCAGAAGGCGGGAAGAAGGCAGTTTTTCTCCCGCCTTCATCCTTCCCTTCTGTATTTCATTTTTTATATAGTCGTAAATCTGCCGGTACATAGGGAACCGGCCGTCCTCCTTGAGAGGGATCAGCAAATCATTCATCTTTTTATTTCTCAGGAAGCTTAAAAGAGCTCTTCAGGGATACGATACGGTTAAACACCGGCGCTCCCGGTTTGGTATCATGGCAGTCTCCGCAGAAAAATCCGTTCCGCACAAACTGGTAACGGTCGTAAGCCTCTGTCTTACCCAGTTCCGGTTCCACATAGGCTTCCACAACGGTAAGAGAATTCGGATTTACATTCAGGCTTCCATCCTCTTTGTTGTATACGCCTTTTTCTTCATCGACGATATTCTCATAAAGACGGCACTGTGCCTTTACTGCCGCAGATGCGCATACCCAGTGGATCGTTCCTTTCACCTTTCTTCCATCCGGGGAATTTCCGCCTTTGGAAGCGGGATCATAAGTACAGTGGATCGCCGTGATATTGCCGTTCTCATCTTTTTCACAGCCTGTGCAGGTAACAAAATAGGCGTTCATCAGCCTTACTTCATTTCCCGGATAGAGGCGTCTGTATTTCTTTACCGGCTCTTCCATAAAGTCTTCTCTCTCAATATAAAGCTCTCTTCCAAAAGGCACCTGTCTTACCCCAAGCTCCGGATTTTCCATGTTGTTTGGAACTTCCAGATACTCAATTTCTCCTTCCGGATAATTATCGATCACCAGCTTCACCGGATCCAGCACTGCCATCATACGGGGCGCTTTCATCTTCAGATCTTCCCGGATACAGTACTCCAGCATGGCATAATCCACTGAGCTGTTTGCTTTGGAAACGCCGCAGAGTTCCACGAATTTCTGGATAGATTCCGGGGTAAATCCTCTTCTTCTGAGGGCGGCGATAGACACCAGTCTGGGATCGTCCCAGCCGTCTACCGTTCCGTCTTCTACCAGCTTCTTGATATATCTCTTTCCGGTTACCACATTGGTCAGATACAGCTTGGCAAACTCGATCTGTTTCGGCGGATGCGGATATTCCAGTTCTTTTACCACCCAGTCATACAGGGGTCTGTGATCTTCAAATTCCAGGGTACAGATCGAGTGGGTCACTCCCTCGATGGCGTCCTCGATGGGATGGGCAAAATCATACATGGGGTAAATGCACCACTTGTCTCCGGTGTTATGATGGGTCATATGGGCCACCCGGTAGATGATCGGATCTCTCATATTAATATTCGGAGAAGCCATATCGATCTTGGCTCTGAGCACATGGCTGCCGTCGGGGAATTCTCCGTTTCTCATTTTCTCAAACAGCTCCAGATTTTCTTCTACGCTCCGGTTCCGGTAGGGACTTTCTTTTCCCGGCTCGGTAAGGGTTCCTCTGTATTCCCGGATCTCTTCCGGACTGAGATCGCAGACAAAAGCTTTACCTTTTTTGATCAGCTTTACAGCAGCCTCGTACATCTGGTCGAAGTAGTCCGAGGCGAAATACAGTCTGTCCTCCCAGTCGGCGCCCAGCCATTTTACATCTGCTTTAATAGAATCCACAAATTCTGTTTTTTCCTTGGTGGGATTGGTATCGTCAAAACGAAGATTGAACTTTCCCTTATATTTTTTTGCCAATCCGTAGTTCAGTAAAATGGATTTTGCATGGCCGATATGAAGGTAGCCGTTAGGCTCGGGAGGAAAACGTGTACAGATCTCCTCATATTTTCCCTCGGCCAGATCTTTCTCTATGATCTGTTCTATAAAGTTTTTGGAAACGGTTTCTTTCACTGTCTCTTTTTCCAATTGATTCTCCTCCATCTATGATATTTGTCCCTGTGGACTTGTCTTTTCTTTTATCAGGCCGCCTCCGGGTCTTCCTTCTGCAGTCTGCGGGAACAGCCCGTATCTGTTATAGTATCATAAATTTCCCATTTTTCAAAGACTTTGCCGCATTTTTTATTCTGCGATCATAAAATTTGCGGAAGCCGTGGCGATCAGCTTTCCCGTTTTTTCAGACTTACACTGAGCGCTGATATTACAGATCCGTCTGCCCGCCCGGTCTGCCCTGGCAGTTACCAGCATAGCGTCCCCGGCCATTCCAGGGGATATATAATTAATATTCAGATTTATGGTAGGGATCATCGTTTTGCCTGTAGCGCTGCGGACTGCGGTTCCGCAGGTGGTATCTATAGCCGAGGCGATGATCCCGCCGTGAACCGTCCCCATATGATTCAATTCCCATCTCTGTATGGGAAAGCGAAGGGTAACGCTTTTCTTTTCATAGCTGCAGCTGTAAAATTCCACCTGCATTTTGCTGTACAGATGATCCGGGTCTTTCGGATACAGTCTGTCCATACTCTCCCGGATATCCCTTTCCATTTGTTCCTGCATGGTCTCTTCCATCCTTCTGCCGCCTTTCTTTTTCTGTCCTGTTATAGTTCTTTGATCTCCTACAGCTTCTAAGAGCCTGTACAGTCTGTGCAGCTATTCTCAGCTCCTGGATCTTTAATATCCAACTTCTACCAGAGTCAGTCCCCTGGCAGGAGCTGTAAATCCTGCCAGCCCCCGGTCTCCTCCTTCCA
>CALWSM010000151.1 GCA_944384185.1 uncultured Blautia sp.
ATTTAATGGTTTTCCATCCTTTGCCATCTCCCACACTTTGTAAAGTTCGCCGGGGATCAGCGCTTTTATATTTGAAACCGCCATTTTTGCTCTCTCCTTAAATCAGTCGTATTTCTCAATATGTACGGTGGCAATCGCCGACTGATTCGGCTCTCCGGTAACAAGGTCCTGCGGTGCAGGCACAAGCAGCATAAATCCATCCTTGCCATATCTTAACTCATACCCTTGTGCATAGCCTTCTTCTATGGAGATGTGCTGTACCTGTCCGATCACCATAGCCGCAATACCTGCACCGCTTAAATCCTGTATTTCTTTCAGGGTACATTCCATCGTGAGAAACGCTTCGCTGATCGCAGGTGCGTGAATGGTTTTGGCGTTGGAAAGAGTAAACCCTCCCGCAGCAAATTCGTCATCGTCCCATTCATTCTGATGAATGGTATTTACCAGCATGTCGTAGCAGCTTACAGGAAGAAAGTTAATACAAAAACATTTTTCCCGTTGGATATTGGCATAAGTGTGGGTATGCTGATACAGGTTGCCCATCACGGCGAAAAAGGCCGTCTTATCTCCGTGGAAGCAGCTCCATGAATGAAAGCAGACATTTGGTTTCCCGTTCTCTTTCCATGTCGTGACAGCAAAGAGAACGGTCGGTATTCCCGCCGTTACTTCAAAATGAGAAAATAAATCAAATTCCTCCGGATATCTTCATCATCAAAATATGCATCCACTATCTAATCTTCGTACGGCAAATTATCTATGGATATACATTCTTGTCATATCAGGCTCATTGTCCCCTTGAACCATACACAAAAATTCCCAGCCATATCTTTCATAAAAACTTGTATGGTCTGTAATCAAATAGATTGGGGCAATTCCTTTGGACTTCATATCCTTCACAACAATATCCAATAATTGTCCCGCAATTCCTTGACAACGATATTCCTGTTCTGTATATACTGCACATACATTTGGCGTAAGGTCTTTCCTTTCATGAAAATCATTTTCGATTACACCAAGGCCGCCTACAATACGTCCGCTGTCTAAGCAGAGATACCAACCATATTCTGTTTCATGATTGAGATAGGCTTCCATGCATTCAAGATAAGCTTCTTGTGGCACTTCCCATTTATCATGAAACCATGCAGCGGCAGCTTCTTTTAATTCTGGTTTTTGTCTTAAAGTAACATAGGTATATTCTTTCATATTTACCTCCGCAACTTCCAATTTTCTACTCTACAATTTAGGATTTAATCATTGGAGATTTTCTCTAATATTAAATAAATAATGTAGTTTAATAAAAAACACACAATCGCCAGTATAGCCAAAATCATAACATCTATCTCTCGTTTTATCGCAAAGGTAACTCCTACATACGCAATAATATACACGATTGTATTTATTATAGTTCGCTTTATTGGACTCATACAATCCTCCTTTCTTTGTTGCACTTTCCAAGTCTTCTAGTTATTACTGGAACAGGCTGCCCCGTTATGTTCTCAGCCTGAAGGTTTTCGGCGCAAAGCGGTATACCAAAATGCTGGCGGCAATACTGTAAAGCACACAGAAAACAATCGTCATGACTCCGAAGATCATAATCGGCATACGCACCTGCATCAGAGCAAAGCAGACGACATAGGTAACTGATAAAACGATCTGGTATGTGCCGCTTTTCACCTCCGTTCCTGCGTTGTAAGGCTGGAGCAGATAATAAATCGTCAGATAATGAATTGAGAAAAACAGGCTCATACACAGGATAGAAACGATCAGCACCACATAGTTCAGCGGATTGTCCGTTCCTCCGGTGGCCAACAGGATCAGCGCCAGCCCGATACCGATAACCAGCGCCGGAACAGCGTTGATTTTCATGATCTCACGCAGTCGGATCTGAAACAGCCGAAGAATAAAATCCGGGCGTTTATAAAAGGAATAAGTCAGCAGACTGTGGTCACAGTTCATAAAAAGCGCCTGCGTAAAATTTGTGCCACGATTGATAAGATACATAATAAACACAAAGTATGGAAGCCAGGTCATCACGATTCCATTGATTACAGATCTTGCTTCGGGCAGCAGGTAGACTCCTGCCAGTGCGGCGGCAACAAGGAAAGCGCACACATAGGAAATCTTCTTTGTCGAGTTCCAAAGAATCTTTTTATGCCTTTTGATAAACAGCTCATTCAAGTATTCAAATCCCTTGCGCCTGCTGGTAATGGAAGTATCTGCGGATATTTTCTTTTCATTTGCCTGCTTGATGAGCTTTGTCTGTGCGGTACTGTCCATCTGATCGGTCAATCCGGCTAATAATTCTTTGTTGATCGCATAATAATCACGGAAGGCGGTCAGCCTTGTGATGCTTGCCATCCCAAGGGGAATGCACACTAAGAATATTCCCATTGATACGACTGAAGGCAAAACAAATCCAAAAGCCGGCGGAGCATAGGCGGCGGCCAAAAGCAGGGCGATACAGCCCCACACATATTTGGAAAGCTTGTTTTCGTTGTAGCCAAAGCCTCTTTTTTCATAATCCCACAGAGTAGCAGCCGCCGCAAACAGTTTCATGCCCGCAATGCCAAGAGGCAGGAGCAGGCAAAACCACAAAGGTACGCCTCTGTCCGTACCGAACAGAATCGTAAAAGGCAAAAATCCCACAACAACTTTCAGCATAAAGTAGAAATAGTTTACCAGCGTATATTCCTGCGCATCCATCCGCATAAGGATCATCGCATAATATTTATCTTTTGTCGGATTGAAAAGATGCGTTTTTGCAAAGCTGCCGATCACTGTGAGGATCAGCAGGATATGCAGGAACACCGTATTCTCCGGCAGTTCTTTATACAGGATACCGATACCGCATACCATCGTGATAAAGTAAAGAAACTTGCCGAGAAACGCAGATACGATTTCCCACAGCAGGGACAAAATATTCGCAAAAACTTTCAGTCCCTTTACTTGATACAGCGTTGCCGGAAGCAGCCGCCTTAAGAGCGGTATCTGCTTTAAGGCAAACAGGATCCCATTGACACGGTATGTATTTTTCAGGGAAAAAGAGATTCTGAGCGTCTTATTCATTTCCTTCCCCCCTGAGTGCCGCAATGATCTTATCCTTAAATTCCCGGCTGTCCGGATCGGTTTTTTCCACGACCTCCAGCTCGCCGTGACTGAGCAGCACGATCTCATCGCAGAGGTCAAGCGCCAAATCCATAATATGAGTGGAGAAAATGGTAATGCGGTCTTGCTTCAGTGAACGGAGCAGTTGTTTCATTTCTTCCGCCACCACCACATCAAGGGATGTCAAGGGCTCGTCCAGCAGCAGGATATTCGGCTGAGCGATGATGTTGATGAGCATTTGCATTTTATTCTTCATACCGTGGGAGTAGTCCTTGAGCAGTTTATCTCTGTCCTCCGGCTCAATGCTCATATAGTCAAAATACTCGTCAATGCTTTTCGGATTTTTGATATACTTCTCGTTGATGTCCATAAAGAACTTCAAAAATTCCCTGCCTGTAAGAAACTCCGGCACAGTAGGAGTAGAGAGGACATATCCGATGTCCTCTGCGGCTACCTCTCGGCGGAGGCCGTTTTCTTCTATATAGAAATTGCCGCTGTCCGCCTTCAGATCCCTGTTCAGACAGTTGAACAGCGTTGTTTTTCCAGCGCCGTTTCTGCCGAGCAGCCCATAAATTTTCCCTTCAACAAATGTAAAATCAATATCTCTGAGAACTTCCTTTTTCTCAAAGCTCTTTGCTAAATGCTCAATCACAAATTTCATAATGTCCTCCGTAACATCCGAGTCTTCAAGCTATTTTCGTCTATTATAACACTCTTCATATTTCCCTGTCATTCTATTTGTGATAGGGCTCTCCCGCCATGATCCGGTACCCTCTGTAGATCTGCTCCAGCAGTATCACCCGCATCATCTGATGGGGAAAAGTCATTCTGGAAAAACTCAGGGCATAGTCGGAACGCTTCAGCACTTCCCGGCCCAGGCCGATGGAACCTCCGATCACAAAGATGATATGGCTTTTGCCCTGGATCCCCAGATTTTCTATTTTCTTTGAGAACTCTACAGAATCCAGCATATTGCCTCCGATCTCCAGAGTGATCACATAGGCGTCGTCCTTCAGATATTTCAGGATCCGCTCTCCTTCCTTCTGGCGGATCTGGTCCTCCACTGTCTGGCTGGCGTTCTCCGGGGTCTTCTCATCTGCCACCTGGATGATTTCCAGCTTGCAGTATTTGCTCAGTCTCTTAGCGTATTCTTCTATAGCGTCCCGGAGATATTTTTCTTTGATCTTCCCTACTGTAACGATCGTAATCTTCATTTCTTCTGTTTCCCCCTTTCCTGTCTGCTTACCCTCCGTGTACAAGGCTCCGTATACAAAGAACCAAACGCCTCTTGTTCACTGAGGGTAAGAAATCCATACCGTCATACTGGATTCCTTCGCAGGGTTTTCAGTCTCTCCTTATCCTCCTTGGAAACCCGGTAAGACTCCCGGATCTTCTGGATAGACTTATTATGGGTAAAATCGTCCAGGAGATTTTTCCGCAGGAATCCTTCTGTCTTTTCCGGAAACTTCACATAACAGACAGAGACCGCCCAGGCTGCCGCCATTTTCACATAATAGCCTTCATGCCGCACCTGCCCCAGGATTTCCAGTACCTGATCTATGTAATCTTCATTGATGAAAAAATCCAGCATGGAAACCAGGGCAAAACGGATCTCATATTCTCTGCCGCTGGCCCCATAGGTTTTCAAAAAGGCAAACCACTCCTCCTGGTCATTTTTCATAAATTTGTAAGTAGAACAGCAGCAGTCGCACACCGCCCAGTTGTTGATGGAAGGCACGAAATTTTCCAGCTCCCGGCGCTGCTCTTCCCTGGTCAGTCTGGCGTACCCGATCATCATTCCCCGGATCATCAGCTCTTCATAGGTTTCTCTGTCCGCCTCTTTTGCAAAGCCCCAGTAATCTTCCCTGGCAGCCTTTTTACTGATCTCCCGGAGCTTTGGCACACGGACGCCCAGAAAGTTTTCCAGTCCCGGAACCAGAGATCTGTGAAATTCCCGGTATGAGGGATCCGCATTTTCTTCCAGTTCCTCCCGGACCCATCTGGTAACGGCAGAATTTTTATTATCCTCTCTGTTTTCCGACATCGTTTTTCTCCTCTTCTTCTGTCCTCTGTCTTTCCGATTTTTATCTGAAAATCTGCTTATATTCTAAATTATTTCCTTGATATATGCAATTCATATTTAT
>CALWSM010000152.1 GCA_944384185.1 uncultured Blautia sp.
TATAAGCTTACAGGCTGCCCTTCCTGCGGAGCCTGCACCTTCCTGGGAACTGCCAGCACCATGCAGTGTATGGCAGAGGCTCTGGGACTGGCTCTTCCGGGAAGCGCTCTGATGCCGGCTACCATGCGGGATATCCTGGGCTGCGCCAGAAAGGCGGGGCGCAAGATCATGGAGCTGGTGGAGAGGGGGATCCGGGTCAGCCAGATCCTTACAAGGGAAGCTTTTGAAAATGCAGTGATCATACACAGCGCTATCGGAGGCTCCACCAACGCTACCATACATCTGCCCTCTATCGCAAGGGAACTGGGTATCATCCTGGAGCCGGAGCTTTTTGACCGGATCAATCATCAGGTGCCTCATCTGGGGAATATCAATCCCAGCGGCGAGCATCTTACCGAGGCTTTCTGGTTTGCAGGGGGGATCCCCATGGTAGAGCTGGAGCTGCGGGACATGCTCCATCTGGATGTGATGACAGTCACCGGAAAGACGCTGGGAGAAAATCTGGAGGATCTGGAGAAAGAAAACTTTTTCCAGAGAAATCTGGGCTATCTCCACAATTACGGCCTGGAGAGAGAGCAGGTGATCTTCCCTGTGGAAAAGGCCAAAGAAAAAGGCTCGGTGGCTATCTTAAGGGGAAATCTGGCTCCGGACGGGGCGGTGATCAAGTATTCAGCCTGTACAGAAGCTATGCGGGAACGGAAAGGGCCTGCCAGGGTGTTTAACTGTGAGGAGGATGCTTATCAGGCGGTAGTAGAGAAAAAAGTAGCTCCGGGGGATATGCTGATTATACGGTATGAAGGCCCGAGAGGCTCGGGTATGCCGGAAATGCTCATGACTACGGAGGCCATTGTCTGTGACGAAACCTTAAACGGAGAAGTGGCTCTGATCACCGACGGCAGGTTTTCCGGGGCCACCAGGGGAGCGGCCATCGGCCATGTATCCCCGGAGGCGGCGGCAGGAGGCCCCCTGGCCTTTGTGGAGGATGGAGATATCCTGGCCTACAGTGTGAAAAACCGGAGCCTGGATATTGTAGGGAGCCACGGGGAAGAGAAGTCCCCCCGGGAGATTGAGGAAATCCTTCAGGAGAGAAGGAAAGCAGGGATCCTTCCGAGACCTGCGAGAAAAGGATTGTTAAAGAGATATACCAGCCAGGCTCTGTCCGCCATGGAAGGGGCAGGCTATGAGTGTTAGTGTAAAAAGGAGAAGGTTATGAAAGCAAAATGGATCACGCCGGCAGTAACGGCGCTGGATAAAAACGGACATGTAGATGTGGAAGCAAACAAACGGATTTATGATTATCTGATCGGAAACGGAATGGACGGTATCCTGCTTTTCGGCAGTATCGGGGAGTTCTTCGCTATTTCCATGGAGGAGAAAAAGAATCTTATCCGGGAAGCGATCAGGCATATAAAACGCCGGATGACGGTATATGTGGGAACCTGCCATATGGAGTTTGAGCAGTGTGTGGAACTGTCCAACTATGCGCTGGAGGAAGGGGCTGACGGAGTGATGGTGATCTCTCCCTATTATTTCAGCCTCCCGGACAGCGCCCTGCTGAATTTCTACGACACTCTGGCAGACCGGGTGGGTGGCCCCCTGCTTTTATATAATTTCCCGGACAGGACGGGGCATGACCTGTCTCCGGAGCTGATCTATACTCTGGTATCCAGGCATAAAAACATTGTGGGGATCAAGGATACGGTTGCCACCATGGGCCATACCAGGGGGATCATTCAGAAAGTAAAGAAAGAATATCCGGATTTTATGGTATACTCCGGTTTTGACGAGTTTTTCGGACATAACGTCCTCTCCGGAGGAGACGGGTGTGTGGCGGGACTGTCCAACTTTGCCCCGGATGTGGCCGCCGCCTACGTGGCTGCGGCAAGGGCAGATGACCTGGAGAAAATGGAGCGGTGCCAGCAGCAGGTGGATGGTCTTATGGCTATCTATGACGTGGCTCCTCAGTTTATCCCTACCATCAAGAAAGCTATGGTGTTAAGAGGCATTGAGATGGAGCCTGTCTGCGCCCGGCCCCTCCTGCCGGCTACAGAGGCAGAGACCAAAGAGATCCGCAGGATCTTAGAAGAGGGAAAACTGCTGTAAAGAAAGAAGAAAATCCGGTTCGGCTCTTGCGCCGGAGAAAGGGAAAAAGAAAAGGCTCTGCCCGCTGTGCTGTCTTTTGGACAATAAGCGGCTCGCAGAGCCTTTTTTGTGATGTCCCTGTTTCTTTGATTCCCACACATATTTTCCATATCAGCTGCTATATTTTTTCTTATAATATAAGAGCGCTAAAAGATAAATCATAGCGGTAGTGCTGAGCTTAACAAAGGGATTGATCAGCATGGCCTCTACCCGGATAATAGATTCTGCAATATTAAATACAAGTGATGCTGCAAGCGCAAGAAGGGTAAAGGCGCTTGCCTTCCAGACGATAAGCTGTCTTCTTTCATCTCCTGTTTTAAACAGAGAAACGATCATTGATACATCGAGAATGATCAGTATCAGTAAAAAAATTCCGAAAAGGATCAGTATCAGATTTTCCATAAACATGCCCCCTTCTGAAAATAAAATGTCAAATCTTTTTTACAATTTTAATGTAGCAGAACAGAGGAGAAATGTCAAGGAGTTTTGACATAATATAGTTGAACAAACTCTATAAAAAGGACAATTGCTGATAAAAATATTTTGTGAAAAAAAGTTGCATAAAAAATAGAATATGCGATATAATATGATAAAGAACATTAAAATTATGGTATGGAGGAAATATTCATGATTATAGAGATTAGAGCGAAGAATTGTTTCGCCTTTGATGAACAGATTTCCTTTTCAATGAAGGCTGATATGAGAAATAGGAAGTTCGCTTCGAATGTGCATAAGGAGAATAATTTTAATATTTTAAAAACGGCTGGGATTTATGGCCCTAATAATGCCGGGAAAACCTGTCTTATAAAATGCATAAAGGCCATCAGACAGATTTTACTTAATAAAAAACCGGGATTAATGACAAATATTTTCACAGACAGTTCAATCTGCGAGTTGGGTGTGACGTTCCTTGCACTTGGCAGAAAGTTTACATATGATTTTAAATATGATGCTGCAAAAAAAGAATTTATATATGAAAGTTTCTCTGAAATATTAAAAGATCAGTATGGAAATGAAAAAGAAGTATTTTGGCTGGTAAAAGATTCTATACAAGAGCAGTATTTTTGTGCCGATAAAGATGCTGTTCAGATGATGCCCTTAATGGCAAAAAATAATCTGCTGTGTTATTTGATCGACACCAGTAAATTTGAACATCTGGAAGAGATGAAAAAGATTATGATTGCTTTTGCAGAAAAAATCGATATCATTAACATGAACAATATTCCTATGGAGCATACGATTAAGCTGATGAAAAATCGGGATCAGCTTCAGCAGAAGATCGTTGATTTTATTAAAAATGCGGATCTTTATATGGATAATTATGAATATGTGGATATGGATCAGATTAAATTGGGGGCAGAAGAGGAGG
The DNA here is from genome assembly GCA_944384185.1 of uncultured Blautia sp. Classification (GTDB taxonomy): domain Bacteria; phylum Bacillota; class Clostridia; order Lachnospirales; family Lachnospiraceae; genus Blautia. Next base: position 3,512 of record CALWSM010000152.1, read on the forward strand.
GAGAGAAGCCGGACGAGAAGGTACTGGAGCTTCCGGAGACAATTATGGATCAAATCCGGCTTGTATCTACTTATAAAGGCGTCCATGTTCCAAGCATGCTGTTTGATTCTACCGGGACAAAGAAAATCGCTGCGCTGGCAGGGTATGTGATAGAAGGACTTGAGCAGGGAAGGATTCTTGTAATAGATGAACTTGACAGCAGCATACATTTTAAACTGACCAGAGCAATCGTAGCAATGTTTAATAATGAATTGAACGTAAATGCACAGATGATATTTACGGTTCATGATATAAACCTCATGGATTGTAAAAAAATGTTCCGAAAGGAGCAGATCTGGTTTGTACACAAAGATAAAGATGGGGTATACGTGTACTCACTGGCAGATTTTACTGCGCAGCAGGGTGTACGTGATACCACAGATATTATGGAAAAATATAGAAAAGGAGCATTGGGGGCACTTCCAGATCCTGACTTAATTAATTCTCTTTTAAGCATTAAAGGAAATGAAAAGGGAGGCGTTACGGATGGATTGACGGGATTAATGCAGAATTGGAAAAATAGATAATCTAAAGCTGAAAAAGCCACATTGACGCAGGGTGAAATTGAAAGCTGTCGTTATGGAACGTGGTGTTTCCACAACGACAGTGTCCGGTATTTCATTATTCTTGTATCTTTTCCATAGTCTTCAGACCAGTTCCTCCGGATCTTTATCCGGATTTTCCAGCTCCTTTATGGCAATCTGAAAGCCGTTCTGGGCAGCCTTCATCCGCCAGAAATCTGCCTTTTCCTCATCTTTTTCCACCCCTTCTCCGTAGCGGTACAATACAGAGAGATTGTACTGGGCGGCGGGGATATTGGCATTGGCGGCCTTTTCAAAAAGCTGGAAGGCTTTGGCCGGGTCGTAGGGAACCGGATTGCCGGAGAGATAGGAGCCTCCCATGCAGCACATAGCCCGGAAATCTCCCTGAGCCGCAGCCTTTTTGTACCAGTCAAAAGCCTTGGAAGGATCGGGCTTTGCTCCCAGGCCTTCCTCATAGCACCGGCCCATATTAAACTGGGCGTTGACATTTCCGTCTTTGGCCGCCTGTTCCATATACCGGAAGCCTTTCCGTTCATCTTTTTCCACACCTTTTCCCTGAAAATACATAAGCGCCAGGTGCATGGCGGCTTCGGCCTGCCCTTTCTTTGCCGCTTTCTCATACCAGACGGCGGCCTGGGCCAGATCTACAGAGGTACGGATTCCGTTTTCATAGTAATAGCCCACTCCGTAAATAAAATCCCGCTGGCCGTTTTCCGCCAGGATCTTTAATTCTTCTACATTGAGATTCAGATTTTTAACGTTCATAAGTAACTCCTTGAAATTTAGTAAGGCCGATATAACGGCTGATCATTTTCCGATATCTTAGTATAGCATAAGGCGGGAGATTTGTGTATAATAATTAAGAGACAAGTGTTTTGGAATGCATGTTATAATACAGACAGAAAATAATTTAACAGTCTGCTCGCTGAGAAAGGGCGTGATTACATGAGCAATAAAGAGCGTATTATGGAGTTGATAGATGGAATACCTGACAGAAGACTGGTGTTTATAGTGGATATGCTGGAATCTCTAAAGGCTTATGCGGGAGAAGAGATTCCACCAGATGAATGGGATCTTCGGATGATTCAGGAAGCGGAAAAAGAAAATGATGGAAAAACTATAAGTTTTGAAGAAAT
>CALWSM010000153.1 GCA_944384185.1 uncultured Blautia sp.
TTCAAAAAATGTACAGGCCTTACTCCATCCGCCTATGTGAAGAAAAACTTCCGTCCCTGACGATCTTATAGTAGCTTTTTAGGGTACATAAAACCGTTCTTCTTAGTTTTTATCCAGCTCCACAGTGATCTCATAGTAGTCGCAGGGATGAGCCTCCAGTCCTGTGACTCCTTCCCCTGACACAATGGACATTTTCAGGTGGGAGGCAAAGATAAAAGCGTTGTCGTCCAGAATGGTCTGGGTCATTTCTGCAGCCAGGGAAGCCCTCTCTTCTACATCAAAAGTGCTGCTCATCTGTGCTTCCAGTTCTTCCAGTCTGTCGCTGTGATATCCTCCCCGGTTGTGGGTGGAGGAGTCCAGGCAGTGGGTGGTAAAGAAATACTCCGGATCTCCTGTAGGCGCACAGACAAAGGCGCTGGCGTAGATATCCCATTCTCCTTTCTCTAATACGTCCAGATGATTTGCCGTACTGTTTATCTCCACCCTGATCCCAATGTCTCCCAGGGTGGACTGGACGCTTTCCGCCAGAAGAGGCAGCTCCTGACGGCTTGGATAGGTAAGCCAGCGAAGTTTCAGATCCTCTCCGTTTTTATCCACATAACCGTTTCCGTCGGTATCCCTCCATCCGGCTTCCTCAAGAAGCTCCCTGGCCTTGTCCGGATCATATCCCGGAGCGGTCACCGTGTGGTCTCCAAAGGCAAAGCTGGAGGGGAAAGGACCTGCCGCCGCTGTTCCATTGCCCTCAAGAAGCACACTGGTAAAGCCCTCTTTGTCGATCCCCATGGCAATGGCTTCCCGTACTTTTTCATCCTGGAGAGCCTCTGTCTGATAATTTATCTGGGCAAAGAAAGAACGGGAGGTTTCCACTGATGAAATAGTATAAGGAGCTTGGGAAAACAGAGGAAGGCTGGCGTAGGGAAGGCCGTAGGCAGCATCCAGCTCTCCTGACTGGAGGGCCATGGTGAGGGTGTCTCCGTCTGTGATGGTCCTCACATAAATGGTATCCAGCTTCGGAGTTCCGTCCCAGTAATTTTCATTTTTTACCAGAGTCAGTCCCTGGTCTGTATTTACCTCAGCGGCAGTATAGGGTCCGGTCCCGGATACGTTTCCCTCCTCTGTGATCCCGGCTTCCATATCGATGATACAGCCGTAGGGATCCGCCAGATAATTCATCAGCGCCGGTACCGGCTCAGAGGTGGTAATGGTAAGGGTCATGCCCTCTGCAGTGATCTCCTTTATTTTCAGATCCCCCTTTGCCCTGGCGTGAGTCTCCGCCAGATGCTCCAGACATTCCTTCACAGCCTGGGCATCCAGGCTCCTTCCGCTGGTAAACTGTATGCCGTCTTTTAAGGTGATCCGCCAGGTATTCTCATCTACGTTTTCATAGCCGGAAGCCAGCCAGGGCTCCAGCTCCATAGAATCGGAATAGCGGAACAGGGTCTCCCCGATGCCGTAGCGGATACAGGCCCAGCCGGAATATCCGTTGTGGGGATTCACATCGGCCTCGTCGTTTTCTGTATTAAAGGTGGTATCTCCATAATAAAACACCTTTTCCCCGGAAGCAGCCTCGCCTTTTGTGTTTTCCGTCCCGGAGGAGCCGCAGCCGGACAGAAGCCCTGTACTGAGGGACAGGGCCAGTAAAGTCCCCCATGCTTTTCTCTGTAAGTATTTTTTTCTCATTCTGTGTCTCCTTTCCCCTGTATGGGTATGTTTTCACAGTACAGAATCCACCAGGGTTCTGGTATACGCCTCCCTGGGACGCTGTATCACTTCGTCTGCAGTTCCCTGTTCTATGATCTTTCCCTGATACATCACCAGGACTCTCTGGCACATATGCTGCACCAGAGCCAGGTCGTGACAGATAAAAAGCAGAGAAAGCTTTCTTTCTCTCTGAAGTCTTTTCAACAGCTCCACGATCTGGGCCTGGACGGTTACGTCCAGGGCGCTGGTGGCTTCGTCGCAGATCACCAGGAGGGGATCCACAGCCAGCGCTCTGGCGATAGCCGCCCTCTGGCATTCTCCCCCGCTTACCTCATAAGGGTATCTGTCTCCAAAGCTCCGGTCCAGTTCCACCTGTTCCAGAAGCCGGTACATCCTTTCCCGGGCCCGGTCTTTTTTCATTCCCCGGTTCCTCATGCTTTCCATGATCCCGTCTCCCAGGGTACGCCGGGGATCAAAAGAATCCTGGGGCGTCTGAAAGACCATCTGGAGCTTTGTGTACACGTCCCGTTTCTTTTTCCCTTTCTGTCCCAGTATTTCTTCGCCCTCTAAGCCCACGCTGCCCCTGTCTGCCTCCAGCAGTCCGGCGATAAGCCTGGCCGCAGTGCTTTTTCCGCAGCCGCTTTCCCCTACCAGTCCCAGGCATTCTCCCTTCATGAGGTGAAAGCTCACATCTTCCACAGCCGGGAAAGGGGATCTGTTCTTATAAAAGGTTTTTCTCAGATTTTTCACTTCCAGGATCTTTTCCATTCCCTGTCTCCTGCGCCTCCTGTTATCTCTGTCCTCTGTTCAGCCGGAGGACCGCCTTTTGCAGTTTCTTTGTATACTCCTGCCGGGGGCTTCCGGTAATCTCTTCTCTGGTCCCGTATTCCACCAGACTCCCCTGTCTCATCACCGCCACCTTATCTGCCATATGTTCTACCAGGCCGATATTGTGGGTGACCATCACAATGGCCGTGCCGTAGGTTTCCCGCATTTTCATCATCTCTTTTACTACCTGGGCCTGGACGGTCACGTCCAGGGCGCTGGTAGGCTCGTCGGCCAAAAGAAGGGTCGGCTTCAGTATCATAGCCATCATAATCCCCGCCCGCTGGTTCATTCCCCCGGAGAGCTGGAAGGGATAACTTTTCAGGATCTCTTCTCCTCTGGAAAATCCCATATTTTGAAAGATCTCCAGGGCTCTCTCTCTGATCTCTCTGCGGCTGGTCTTTTCATGCTCCAGCACAGTTTCATAAAGTTGCTTTTCAATGGTCCGCACAGGGCAGAGGGAAGCCCCCGGGTTCTGGAAGACCATTCCCATTTCCGGTCCCCGGAGCTTTCCCAGCTCCCTGTCCCCTGCATGGGTTATGCGCTGTCCTTTGTAGAAAATCTCCCCCTTTGTAACGGCTCCCCCGTTTTTCAGAAGTCCCATAGCCGCCCGGATCACAGTGCTTTTTCCGCTTCCGGACTCCCCCACGATCCCCAGGATCTCTCCCGGCTCTATCCGCAGAGACAGATCCCGGACCACCGGCTTTCCGAAATAACAGACTTCCATATTGGCAATCTCAAGTAAGGGCTGTGTCATAAAGGCAGTTCCTCCTTTTTTCTCTGTCTCGGATCCAGCAGATCCCGGACCGTATCTCCCAGAAGATTAAAGATCATAACCGTAAGGAAGATGGCGCACCCCGGCGCCAGTATGACCCATGGCGACGTCTGGAGCATGCTCCGCCCATTGCTCATCATGGATCCCCATTCTGCCGCAGGGGGCGCTGCCCCCAGTCCCAGGAAGGAAAGTCCTGCGATCTCCATCATCATCGTTCCCATATCCAGGACCGCAGTGGTGACCACCGGTCCTGCTATATTGGGGAGCATATGCCTGAAGATGATTTTTACCGTGCCGGAGCCTGCCAGCCGGGCGGCCTCCATATAGGGAGCGTTTTTTATGGCCATCACCTGGCTTCTGACGATCCTGGCGTACTTTGGCCAGGATATCAGGGCCAGAGCCGCTACCGCCCCGAAAAGCCCTCCCTTCAGAACACTGGCTGCCGCAATGGCGAAAACCATCCCCGGAAAGGCCAGAAACACATCGGAAACCCTCATGAGAAAGGTATCCAGCTTTCCTCCGTGATAGCCGCAGACCGTGCCTGCGACACTTCCGGTCACAGTGGTAATCAGCACCAGAAGGACTGCGGAAAATACAGAAGTCCTGGCTCCCATGATCACCCTGGATAACATGTCTCTCCCATAACGGTCTGTTCCCAGCAGATATTCCCTGCAGGGAGCCCAAAGGGCTCTGCCAAGATCCTGCTCATAGGGATCATGAGGCGTGATATAAGGAGCAAACGCCGCTGTCAGAAGGATCAGCAGGGCCAGGGATCCCCAGAGGATCAGCTTTAGCTTTATCCCCTTTCCGGGAGCTTTCTGTTTTCGTACAATCGTCTTTTTTTCTCTCACTGTGCTCCCTCCTGTCCCAGACGGATCCTGGGGTCAAGATAATGGCAGATCAGATCGGCTGCCAGATTGATCACTACGTAGATCACCGCCATCCAGATCACATAGGCCTGGATAACCGGATAGTCTCTCATGGTGATGGCGTCCACCGCCATCTTTCCCACGCCGTCCCACATAAAAATCGATTCCACAATGGCGGTTCCCCCCAGGAGCGACCCCGCAGACAGAGCCAGCAGGTTCATAATGGTCAGCATAGAAGCCTTCAGCACGCTGAAAAATAAGATCCTTTTTTCCCGGATCCCCCGGGCTCTGGCCCCCTGGACATATTCCTGGTCCAGCTCCTCCAGAACCGCAGCCCTCACCTGGCGGACATACTTGGAGGCCATGGCCAATGCCAGGGTGACTGCCGGAAGGACGATGCTTTTCCAGCCCCCTGCGCTTCCCATTACAGGAAAGATCTTTAATTTCAGAGAAAAGAAATAGATCAGCAGCAGAGCGGCAAAAAAATTCGGAAGGGAATTTCCGATAAAGCTGAAAAACCGTATGAGATAATCCGGGAACCGGTTTTGTCTCACCGCCGCCAGGATCCCCAGAGGTATGGAAATCCCCACGGTCAGCAAAAGCGACGCCACTGTCAGGGAAAGGGTGGCCGGCAGCCTGGAGAGAAAGGAAGCAAGAACCGGCTGTCCGGAAACAAAGGACTCTCCCATATCTCCCTTCAGCAGGTTTCCCAGCCACGCTGCATACTGTTGGATCACAGGCCTGTCAAGGCCCAGCTCCTGACGGAGCTCATTTTTTTCCTCTGCCGACATGGCGATCCCCTGGTTGCTTTCCATAATATCCACCGCATCTGCCGCCGACAGATTTGTAAGGATGAAAGACAGCAGTGTGATCCCCAGCAAGATAGGGATCATCTGGATCAGCCTTGCAAATACATATTTTTTCATTGGATTTCACCTTAATCTGCTTATAAAGTCATGCTTTTGCCGCAAAAAGGGCAAACAGCGCATCCGGATTATAAAATTCATCTTTTACTGTATAGATTTTCCTGCTGACGCT
>CALWSM010000154.1 GCA_944384185.1 uncultured Blautia sp.
CAGCAAAGAGCAGCCAGGTGGTACGGGTAGTCTGCGGGATCGGGACGGTGATCAAAAATGCTTAAGATCTATCTGATACGTCATGGAAAGACTCAGGGCAATCTTTCAGGAAAATATATCGGAGCCAGAACCGATGAACCTCTCTGCCGGGAGGGGATCCGGGAACTGGAGGGAAAGAATTATCCCAAAGCAGAACTTCTCTTTGTCAGTCCTATGAAACGCTGCCGACAGACAGGGGAGATTTTGTATCCCGGACTGGCGCAAAAAGAGTGCCCTCTACTTAAAGAATGTGATTTCGGAGATTTTGAAAATAAGAATTATAAGGAGCTGTCGGGAAATCCGGACTATCAGGCCTGGATCCACAGCGGCGGCGCCCTTCCTTTTCCGGGAGGGGAGGATCCGGAAGGATTCCGTAACCGGTGCCGGGAGGGGTTTGTCCAGTGTGTGGAGGAGGCCTTCGCCATGGAAAGTCCGGCAGCGGCCATCGTGGCTCACGGAGGTACGATCATGAGTATCCTCAGCGCCTATGGATATCCGAAACAGGAGTATTTTGACTGGCAGATAAAAAACGGGGAATACTATGTCCTGACCCTGGAGGAAGAACTCTGGAAGAAGGAAAGACATGTGCGCTCTGTTAAGAAAGGATTATGGACAGATGTTTAAATGGACACCACTGGCCCTTGTGCTGGGCTTTGCGATAGATTTGCTCCTGGGAGATCCCAGATGGCTGTACCATCCGGTACGGGTCATCGGAATGGAGATCAGCTTCCTGGAGAAAAAGCTCCGGGGAGTTTTTCCAAAAACTCCTGAGGGAGAACGGCGGGCAGGACTTCTTATGGTGATCCTGCTGTGTATCCTGGGGTTTGCGATCCCGGCGGGGATCCTGTTTCTGGCTTATAAGGCTCATACCCTTCTGGGAATCCTCCTGGAGACTTTTCTGTGCTACCAGATGCTGGCGGCCAGATCTTTAAAGGAAGAGAGTATGAAGGTCTACCGGGAACTGAAAAAGGGAGATCTGGAGAGCTCCAGACAGGCAGTTTCCATGATCGTAGGACGGGACACCCAGGATCTTACCTTTGAGGGAGTGACAAAAGCGGCGGTGGAAACTGTGGCGGAAAATACTTCAGACGGAGAGGTCGCACCCCTGTTTTATATGGCTCTGGGAGGCCCCCCTCTTCTGTATCTGTATAAAACGGTAAATACCATGGATTCTATGGTAGGATACAAGAATGACCGGTATCTGAATTTCGGAAGATACGGGGCAAAGCTGGATGACGCAGTCAATTATATTCCCGCCAGGATATCCGCCCTCCTTATGATCGGAGCGGCCTGGATCACAGGAATGGACGGGAAAAACGCCTGGAGGATCTTTAAAAGAGACCGGTACAACCATGCAAGCCCAAATTCCGCTCAGACGGAATCCGCTGTAGCAGGGGCTCTGGATATCCAGCTTGCAGGAAACGCCTATTATTTCGGAAAGCTGTATGAGAAGCCTACCCTGGGAGATCCCAGGCGCCCCGTGGAGTTTGAGGACATTCCAAGGGCAAACCGGCTTCTGTATGTAAGCGCTGTTCTGGCAACAGTGCTTTTCGCCGGGATCCGGCTGGCAATCATGGGGATATTTTCCCTGATCTAGAGGTGAGACAATGACAGAGATACATAAACACGGAGGAGATATTTACCGGCATAAAAACGTACTGGACTTTTCCTCGAATTGTAATCCCTACGGAACCCCTGAGGGAGTAAAAAAAGCAGGAGCGGCGGCTATGGAGCTGGTCTGCCATTACCCGGACGTAGAGTGTGAGAGGCTGCGCCGGGCTTTGGCCCAGGCAGAGGGAGTCCCCGCAGAGTCTATCATCTGCGGAAACGGGGCGGCGGATCTGATCTTCGGCCTGGTCCTGGCGCTGAAGCCTGAAAAGGCCCTTCTTCCTGCCCCAACCTTTGCAGAATATGAACAGGCTTTAAGGGCCTGGGGCTGTGAGACAGAGTACCATTTCCTTTCTGAAGAAGAGGGCTTCCGTCCGGGAGAGGAATTTCTGGAGCATATCGGAAAAGATACGGATCTGGTTTTTTTCTGCAATCCCAATAACCCTACTGGCGTAGCTGTTAAGGGGGAATATCTGAAGAAGCTGGCAGACCGCTGCCGGGATACGGATACTTTTCTGGTCCTGGACGAGTGCTTTGAGGATTTTCTGGAGACGCCGGAAACCTATTCCATGAAGGGCTATCTGAAGGAATATCCCCGGATGTTTTTGTTAAAGGCCTTTACGAAAAAATACGCCATGGCCGGGATCCGGCTGGGATACGGTTTCTGCGGAGATCCGGGGATCCTGGAGGGGATGAAGGCAGTTATGCAGCCCTGGAATGTTTCTGTGGTGGCCCAGGAGGCGGGGATCGCCGCATTAAAAGAGGAGACATATGTGAAAGAGTCTATGAAAAAGCTCCGAAGGGAAAGGGAGTTCCTTCTGGAGGGCATGAAAAAACTGGGATTTTTCACATTTGCCTCAGAGGCCAATTATATTTTTTTCAAAGGCCGGGAGGACCTTCAGGAAAAATGCCTGGAGAAAGGGATCTATATCCGGGACTGCAGCAATTACCGGGGACTGAAAAAGGGTTATTACCGTGTGGCGGTCCGTACCGGAGATGAGAACCGCCGGCTTTTAGCGGTCCTTAAAGAGATAGGAGACCAAGACAGATAAAAAAGATAAAAGAGGGAATGATTATGGCAAAAGCAATTATGATACAGGGGACCATGTCCAATGCAGGGAAAAGCCTGCTGGCAGCAGGGCTGTGCAGGATCTTTAAACAGGACGGATACAGGGTGGCTCCTTTTAAATCTCAGAATATGGCGCTGAATTCCTTTATCACCCGGGAAGGCCTGGAGATGGGAAGAGCCCAGGTCATGCAGGCGGAGGCCGCAGGGATCAGCCCTTCTGTGCTGATGAATCCTATCCTGCTGAAGCCTACCAATGATGTAGGCAGCCAGGTGATCGTAAACGGAGAAGTCCTGGGGACTATGAGCGCCAGAGATTACTTCAAATACAAAAAGCAGCTGGTTCCGAAGGTCATGGAAGCCTATGAGACACTGGCGTCAGACTATGATATTATTGTGATCGAAGGAGCCGGAAGTCCGGCGGAGATCAACCTGAAGGAAGAAGATATTGTCAACATGGGCATGGCGAAAATGGCCAAAGCCCCGGTACTGCTGGTGGGCGATATTGACCGGGGAGGTGTCTTCGCCCAGCTGATGGGGACCATCATGCTCCTGGAGCCGGATGAACAGAAGCTGGTGAAAGGCATGATCATCAATAAATTCCGGGGAGATAAGACCATACTGGATCCCGGCGTGGAAATGCTGGAGGAAAGGACCCATATCCCGGTAGTGGGGGTGGCTCCCTACATGGAACTGGAAGTGGAAGATGAGGACAGCCTGACAGAGCGGTTCTCCGGAAATCAGGAAGTGGGCCTCATTGACATCGCCGTGATCCGGGTGCCCAGGATCTCCAATTTCACGGATTTTAACGCTCTGGAGGTGATCCCGGGGGTATCTCTGCGGTATGTGCGCCATGTCCAGGAACTGAAGAATCCGGATATGATCATCCTGCCGGGAACGAAAAATACCATGGAGGATCTGCTGTGGATGCGGCAGAACGGCCTGGAGGCTGCCGTGCTGAAAAAAGCCGCAGAAGGAAAGATCATCTTTGGCGTATGCGGCGGTTATCAGATGCTGGGAGAAACGCTCTCCGATCCGGAGCATGTGGAAGCCGGAGGGGAGATCAAGGGCATGGGCCTTCTGCCTATGGATACCGTCTTTAAAGAAGGAAAGACCAGAACCCGGGCAGAAGGAGCTTTTGTACAGGTAGAGGGCCCTCTGCATACGCTGACGGGAGTAAACCTGGAAGGCTATGAGATCCATATGGGAGAGACTACTCTCAGGGAGGGCGTCCAGAGCTTTACCAGGATCACGGATACGGTGAAAAAGGAAACAAAAGAAGACGGAGCCTTTTATAAAAATGTATACGGCTCTTATGTCCATGGGATCTTTGATAAAGAAGAGGTAGCCAAGAAAGTGGTAGAAGCCATTGGAGAGATCAAAGGAATAGACGTATCCTCCATGACAGGCGTGGATTTTGCCAGCTTTAAGGAAACCCAGTATGACCTTCTGGCCCGGGGACTGCGGGAACATTTAGACATGGGAAAAATCTATCAGATCCTGGAGGAAGGAATCTGACAGAAGTGAAATAGAAACAGGAGATGGCAGATATGAAAGTAGAACTGGAAAATGTGAAACCAAAAGAGATCGAGACCAGAAGCTTTGAGATCATCACACAGGAGCTGGGGGATAAGAAGCTGATCCCCGGGACGGAGCTGATCGTAAAACGCTGTATCCACACCAGCGCCGATTTTGACTATGCAGAGAATCTCTGTTTTTCAGAAGGGGCAGTGGAGAAAGGGATCCAGGCGATCAAGGATGGAGCCTGTATCGTAACAGATACCCAGATGGCTAAGGCGGGGATCAATAAAAAAGCCCTGAAAAAATACGGGGGAGAGGTCTACTGCTTTATGTCTGATGAGGACGTGGCCCAGGCTGCCAGGGAACAGGGATGTACCAGAGCCACTGCCTGTATAGACAAAGCGGCGGCTCTTGGAAAACCGGTGATCTTTGCCATCGGAAATGCGCCGACCGCCCTTGTCCGGCTTTACGAACTGATCCGGGAGAAAAAAATATCCCCATATTTGATCATAGGGGTTCCGGTAGGCTTTGTAAATGTGGTACAATCAAAAGAGATGATCATGGATACAGAGGCTCCCTATATTGTAGCAAGGGGAAGAAAGGGCGGAAGCAATATCGCCGCCTGTATCTGCAACGCATTGCTGTATATGATCGATAATGAGCGAGATTACTGGAAGTAAGGGGTAAAATTGCCAGGAAGGAATTAGTATGAAGTGCGAAAGATGCGGAAAAGAGCTTTCTGACATAGATTTATACTGCAGCCGGTGCGGAAAAGCCGTTTTTCCGGAGTATATGGATGATGAAGATATATGGGTCTATTATAAGTCTGATGAAGAGCTGGAACAGATCTTAAAGGAGGAAAAAGAGCAGGAGGGAGAACCTCAGCCGGAAGCCTCTGAAAAAGAGAACGGACAGGTAGAAGTCTCAGAGGGAGAGGACAGACAGGCGGAGAT
>CALWSM010000155.1 GCA_944384185.1 uncultured Blautia sp.
CGGGAAGCCGCTGTGACAAGGGTATTTTTTGCTGCTTCCGTGTGGCCGGTTTTTCCGGCGATGACTCCGTCATAGTGGTATTCGCCATTTTTGATCAGGGCGTTGGTGTTTTCCAGATTCCTGGGAGAATCGGTCATATTTGTGGCAGGGATGGTATAGGCCGCAGATCCGGAGATCCGGCAAAAGTCTTCGTTCTGGATAGCCGCTGCCAGGATCAGAGCCAGGTCATGGGCGGTGGTGTAGTGATTGGGATCCGGAAGACCGTTGGCGTTTACAAAATGTGTGTTTTTACAGCCAAGCTCAGCGGCCCGCTCATTCATCATAGATACAAAATTTTCTACAGAACCTGCCGTAAAGACAGCCATCTGGGTGCAGACCTCATTGGCGGAAGCCAGCATAATGGCGTAGAGACACTGTTCTACAGTAAGCTGCTCGCCTACTTTGGCGTTGATAGTAGAATTTCCCGGCTCCAGATCCGGAGTGATCACCTCCGTAAAGGTTACGGTCTGACTGAGATCTTCTATATTTTCCAGAATAAGCAAGGCAGTCATGATTTTGGTAGTGCTGGCAGGATAGCGGATCTCGTCCATAGATTTATCAAAGAGCACCTGGCCGGTGGAGGCCTCCATCAGGATTCCGGTCTCTTCGGCAATTTCAGGAGCCTGGGGCCAGCTTTTGGGAAAATTCGACGCCAGAACAGTAGAAAAGCTGCCAAACAGAAGAAAGAAAGCCGTGAAAACACAAAAAAGAGGCTTCAGCAATAAATATCTTTTCACAAAGGTTCCTCCTATATCCATGTAAAACTTAAGGAACTGCCCGCTACGGACAGCTCCCGCTCATTATAACATAATTTAGGTTTCCTTTAAACAGAAAATGTGGTAAAATAAGCAGATGAGTGAAGACAGGAAAGGCAGGTGAAGGGTAATGCCTACTGGAAAACTGGAATGGGGGAGAATTTTTCGGAGGCTTTCGCCGTATACGATTCAGAAAGGCTTTCGCTACTTTAAACATTATGGATGGAAAGAGTTTTGGATAAAGCTTCATGAGCGCTTTGAACCGGAAGAGGTTCCTTATGGACCCTGGTACGAAGCTTATCGTCCCGATGGGGAAGAGCTGGCAAAACAGAAAAAAAAGAAATGGACTTATCAGCCGAAAATCAGCATCGCCGTGCCGGCCTATGAGACGCCTGAGAAGTTCCTGCGCCAGATGATGGATTCGCTGCTGGAGCAGACCTATGAAAACTGGGAACTGTGTATTGTAAACGCCAGCCCTAAAGACGCTTCCATGGAATATGCCCTTATGGAGTATGCCAGAAGGGATCCCAGGATCCGATGGAAAAAACTGGAGGAGAATAAGGGGATTGCAGAGAATACCAATGAAGCTCTGGCTATGGCAGAGGGAGAGTATATCGGTCTTCTGGATCACGACGATCTGCTGGCGCCCAACGCTTTGTATGAGATCGCAAAAGTCCTGGAGAAGGAGCCGGACACAGAAGTCCTTTATACAGATGAAGACAAAGTCAGGGGCGAAGAGCTGGAGCATTTTCAGCCTCATCTGAAGCCGGATTTTAACCTGGATCTTTTAAGATCCAATAATTATATTTGTCATTTTTTTGTTGTAAAGAGGAGTATCCTGGAAAAAACAGGAGGGTTCCGCAGAGAGTATGACGGAGCTCAGGATTATGATTTTATCTTCCGGTGTACGGAGCAGGCGGAGAAAATCCGGCATATTCCGGAAATCCTCTATCATTGGCGGACCCACGAAGCCTCTACAGCGGATAATCCGGAGAGCAAGCTTTATGCTTTTGAGGCGGGGAAACGGGCTATTGAGGGAAATCTGAAGAGATCAGGCCTTGTGGGAACGGTGACCCACACGAAAGATTATGGATTTTACCGGGTAAAATATCCGGTCGCAGGGAATCCCCTGGTTTCCATTATCATCCCGAACAAAGACGCCAGAGAAGACCTGGAAAAATGTATCAGCTCTATTCTGGGGAGAAGCACTTACAGCAACTATGAAATCCTGATCGTGGAAAATAACAGCGTTTCCCAGGAAATCTTCGACTATTATAAGCAGCTTTCAAAGATGCCGAAGATACGTCTTCTGAGATGGAAAAAGGAATTTAATTATTCCGCCATCAATAATTTTGCGGCGGCGAAGGCCAGGGGAGAGTATCTGTTGTTTTTAAATAATGATACAGAGGTGATCACCCCTGACTGGATAGAGGAAATGCTGGGATTCTGTCAGAGGAAGGATACCGGGATCGTAGGCGCTAAGCTTTACTATGGCAACGGCACGATCCAGCATGCAGGGACTGTGATCGGGATCGGAGGCATTGCGGGACATATGTTTACGGATATGCCGGGGGAAAGGTCCGGATATATGCATAAGGCTTCCATTATACAGGATCTCAGCGCAGTGACCGCCGCCTGTATGATGATAAAAAAACAGATCTTCGACCAGGTGCAGGGCTTTGAGGAAAAGCTGAGCGTGGCTTTTAACGATGTGGATCTGTGTCTCCGGGTAAGACAGCTGAGCTATCTCGTGGTATACGATCCCTATGTGGAACTCTATCATTACGAATCAAAAAGCCGGGGAGCGGAGGACAGTAAGGCGAAAGTCCGCAGATTCCAAACAGAAATAGAATTTATGCGCTGCAGATGGGAAAAGCTTTTAAAGGAGGGAGATCCTTATTATAATAAAAATCTTTCCCTGGTAAAGTGGAATTATTCCCTGCGGCCGAAAGACTGAAAGGCAGAAGCATGTGTAAAGTTTCCGTGATCATTCCCAATTATAATGGGAAAAAATATTTGAAAGACTGTCTGGACGCTATGGAAAACCAGAGCTTCCGGGATTTTGAAGTCCTGCTGGTGGATAATGGATCCGAGGATGGAAGCCGGGAATATGTAAGAAGCGTCTATCCATGGGTGCGGCTGATCTCCATGGGAGAGAATACAGGCTTTTGCAAAGCGGTGAACCGGGGGATCCAGAACAGTGTCAGTCCTTTTGTGATCCTGCTCAATAACGATACGATCGCAGACAAGGATTTTGTGGGAGAACTGGTAAAGGCCATAGAGAGTAAACCGAGAGCCTTTTCCTGTCAGGCAAAGCTTCTGGAGATGGCCCGTCAGGACCGGATGGATGACGCAGGGAATTATTACTGCGCTCTGGGCTGGGCTTTTGCAGAAGGAAAGGGAAAACCCGAGGAGAGGTACAGCAAAGAGAAGAAGATCTTTGCTTCCTGCGGAGGAGCCGCTATTTATCGTAGAAAATTTCTGGAGAACACAGGACTTTTTGACGAGGAGCATTTTGCTTATCTGGAAGACCTGGATATCGGATACAGAGGGAAACTTCTGGGATATGAGAACTGGTACTGCCCGAAAGCCCGGGTGCTCCATGTGGGAAGTGGAACTACCGGATCCAGATACAATCTGTTCAAGGTCCGGTATTCATCCAGAAATAATGTTTATCTGATCTATAAGAATATGCCGCTGCTCCAGATTCTTTGGAATCTTCCGCTGTTTATTCTGGGATTTGGAGTAAAAATGGCTTTTTTCACAGTGCGGGGATTTGGCGGAGAATACGCTGCCGGCCTGAAAAACGGAGTAACCGTTTCGATCAAGAACAAAGGGAAAAAATTTCATGCTTCTTCGGTAGGAAGATATGTGGCGATACAGTTAGAGCTATATAAGAACCTGGGGAAATTACTTAAAAAGTAAGGATAAAGGATGGAGATTTACAATGAAATGGAAAAAAGGCAGAATTATGTCAAGCAAGGTCTTTTTGCTTGTGCTTTTGGATATACTGACTGTGCAGATCGCTTCCTTTCTGGGGTTGTTTATCCGGTACGAGTTTAGTTTCAACAGTATCCCGGTTTCCGATATGGAACAGGTCCTCCATTATACCATACCGAATACCATTATCACGCTGATCGTGTTTGCCATTGCAAAAATGTACAGGGGCGTGTGGCGCCATGCAAGCTCCACCGAGCTGGTGAATATTATCCTGGGAAATGCGGCGGCTTCCGCTATCCAGGTCGCCTGCGCCTATATGCTGGACCTGACCCTGCCCAGATCTTCTTATCTGATCTACTATTTTGCCATGGTCCTTGGTACCGGCTGCGTAAGGTTTTTTTATGTGATCCTGAATATCCTCAATGAAAAAATGGCGGATCTCACCGGCGGAGGGAAGAAAAAGATCAATGTTATGCTGATCGGAGCCGGCGCTGCGGGAAGTTCTATTTTAAAAGAGACGGAGGAGAGCCGCTATCTGAATCTGAAGGTGAAATGTATCATTGATGATAATCCGGCCAAGCAGGGGAAATATCTCCGGGGAGTTCCCATTGTGGGGACCCGGGACGATATTCCGGATAAGGTAGAAGAATATAATATCCAGGAGATCATTGTAGCGATTCCTTCTCTGGGAGATGTGAAGATGAAGGAAATCCTGGATATCTGTAAAGAAACCCGCTGCAAAACAAGGATCATTCCGGGGATCTATCAGTTTATCAATGGAGATGTGAGCGTATCCAAGCTACGGGAGGTGCAGATCGAGGATCTTCTGGGGCGGGAGCCTATCCAGGTGAACCTGGACGAGATCATGGGATACGTGCAGAATAAAGTGGTTATGGTCACTGGAGGCGGGGGTTCTATCGGAAGCGAGCTTTGCAGACAGATCGCAGCCCATCATCCCAAACAGCTGATCATTCTGGATATTTATGAAAATAACGCCTATGATATCCAGCAGGAGCTGAAACGGAAATACCCGGAGCTGGATCTGGAAGTACTGATCGGTTCTGTGCGGAATACCCACAGGATCAACAATATTTTTGAAAAATACCGGCCGAATATCGTGTATCACGCCGCAGCCCACAAACATGTGCCGCTGATGGAGGACAGCCCCAACGAGGCGGTTAAAAACAATGTATTCGGAACCTTCAAGACTGCGGAGGCGGCAGACCGGTACGGCGCAGAGAAGTTTGTGCTGATTTCTACGGATAAAGCGGTTAACCCTACCAATATCATGGGAGCTTCCAAGCGTATGTGTGAGATGATCGTTCAGATGTTTGCAAGACACTCGAAAACGAATTTTGTCGCCGTGCGTTTTGG
>CALWSM010000156.1 GCA_944384185.1 uncultured Blautia sp.
GCCTGCCGGCAGATCTCTTCCTCGGGCTCTAAGAAAAATTCGCCGGTTGTGCCGTTTACTATGGCCGGCATCCCGCTGCGGATACTGTCTAATTCAAGAGGGACGCCAATCAGCGCCGGTATATTCATCATCCTTGCAAGGATCGCAGTATGTGAATTGGAAGATCCGTGAACCGTGACAAAGGCTAATATTTTGTCTTTATCCATCTGGACCGTCTCGCTGGGGGTCAGATCCTCCGCAACGATGATCGACGGTTCCATTTCTTTCCAGTCGATCTCTTTGCGTCCGCTTAAATTTCTTACCAGACGGCTGGAAATATCTTTCACATCTCCGGCCCGGGCTCTCATATACTCGTCGTCCATGTTTGCGAACATCTGGGAAAAACGATCTCCGGTAACAGCCGCCGCATATTCTGCATTGACATGTTCGGTTTCGATCATGTTGCGTATCCCATCCAGATAAGCATTATCTTCCAGCATCATCTGGTGGACCTGAAAGATTGCGGCGTTTGCTTCGCCTGCCTCCTTTACCGCCTTACGGTACAATTTTTGAAGCTGGCTTTTCGATTCCTCCAAGGCTGTCTCCAGGCGTTTGAATTCCTCCTGGAAATTCTCTCTTTTTTCCTTTTTTACCGGCTCGTTTCTGTCTTTTATGACAACCACAGGACCTAAACGAACTCCTTTATACACCGATTTCCCAATATACTTTTTCATCCTTGTACATCCCCATTCATTAAGTCGATCGTCTTCTTTGTTTTATGAATTTAGTTCTAAAAAGAAAGAGACTATTTCATAAAGAACGATAGCTTTAAAAGCCTGGTTTTTATGAGACAGTCTCTTTTTAGCAGAGGGCCGGAACCGGCGTCAGCCGGCAGCGCCTTTTTCAGGAAGCCCTTCTGAAATTATTTTTTATCTGCAAGGCTTGCTGCCTTGATTTTGATCCGCTGGAAAAATCCCGGCTTTTTCGCCGGCGGGGTGAGGGCGCCGCGGAGTCCTTTTATACTCATGATGTAGATGCCGCTTACCTCAGCCTTGATCTCTTTTTTTACAGGGATCAGATCATATACCGATTCATCTGCCACCAGAGACATGATCCTGGGCCCGATCTTTGCTTTTACAATAGGCAGCTTGGAACGGCGCATAAGCTTGGGCGTCTGATCGATGACCATCTGGGGAAGCCCCGATTGTTTAATAGGAAGACGTTTCTTATCAATTACCAGCATAGTGATGGTCTGCTTGGCCGCCTCCATCTGCTCCTGCTGTTCGTCTCTTTTTTTCTGAGCCTTTTTGCCAAAGAAGTAGAGGGCGACAAGGGCGACGATAAAAACAGCCATGATTATAAAAAATACTATCCAGCCATTCATTTGTATAAAACCTCCTAGAATCTCTATGTCATACTTAAATCATTCTAGCATTCTTTCCTGGAAAAGGCAACTAAAAATAGAGAGAAAGGCTTTCCTTTTGCACCCATCTGTGGTATAACACCAGATATATAACTATTTTTAATGAGAGGAATGAAAGAATGAGAAAAAAAATTGTGCTTCTTCTTTTATCCGTGAGTATGCTGGGCTTTGGCGCAGGCTGCTCCGATAAGGAGGCAACAGATAAGGAGAATACAGAAAATGTGGTCCAGGAGGCAGAAGAGGAGTCTGTTGTGAACAGCGAAGGGCTGGTAGTGGCCGTAGACACAGAGAATCTGGAAAACTATATGACATTAGGGGAATACCGGAATCTGACCGTAGAGGAAAGCCCTGTAGAAGAGACTACCGATGAAGATGTGGACGAGTACATAGAACGGCAGATGACAGACAATTACAGCCCTGTGGAGGTGACGGAAGACCGGCCTGTACAGGAAAACGATACCGTCAATATTGATTATGCAGGATACCAGGATGGAGAAGCCTTTGACGGAGGCACCGCCCAGGATCAGGATCTGCGTATCGGTTCCGGAAGATACATCGAAGGATTTGAAGAGGGCCTGATCGGCCACAAAAAAGGAGAAACCGTGACGCTGAACCTCACATTCCCGGAAGACTATGATCCCAACCCGGATCTGGCAGGACAGCCGGTGGTTTTTGAGGTGACGATCAATTCTATTTCCCAGCCGCCGGCGCTTACAGATGACTGGGCGGCGGAGAATACCGATTATGACACGGCCCAGGAATACTGGGACGCTCAGAAAGAAGCTCTGATACAGGAAAGAACCAATGAATACGAAAGCCAGGTGAAATCAGATCTGTTCCAGCAGGTTATGGAGAGCTCCCAGATCAAGGATTATCCGGAAGACGCCCTTGAGGAGCTGAAGACGGACATTGAGACGCAGATGGATCAGATGTATACCACCATGTATGGAATGAGCCTGGAGGAGGCTCTGGAAGCCCAGGGAGTTTCTGCGGAAGAAGCAGAGCAGAGTATAGATGAATCCGCAAAAAGCTATCTGTCCCAGTATATGGTCACCCAGGCTATCCTGGACGCAGAAGGCGTTTCCCTTACAGAAGAGGATTATGAGAAGGCTTTAGATGATTTTGCGAAGCTTAGCGGCTTTGAAAACGGAGAAGCTATTAAAAGCATGTATTCAGACGCCGGAGTGCTTAAGGGAAATGTACTTTGGAATGTGGCCTGCGACAAGATCATGGAAACAGCCGTCATCACAGAGCCGGCCGCAGAGGAAACAGCGGAAGATACCGCACAGTAGAACGAAACACATAGAAGAGAATTGCCATGGCAAAGATAAGGGGTGAAAAAAATGGCAAAGAAAAAAAGAAAGAAAAGAAATCAGAAGAGAAAAATTCTGGTCCTGACTGCCGCAGGGGTATTAGTGCTGGCGGCAGGAGCAGCGGCGGCTGTGCTGCTGTATCGGAATGTGTTTTCTGAATCCAGAGAGGATGTACTGGAAGAATATATGGCCTGCATAGAAGCCGGGGAGTATGAAAAGCTGTATGATTTTTTGGACAGCACTTCCCAGGAGATGGTTTCCCGGGAAGATTTTGTTTCCAGAAACCAGAATATATATGAAGGGATCGAGGTTTCTCAGATACAGCTGGATATCCCGAAGGAACAGGACAGAGAAAAGCCGCTGTCCTACAGTGTGACCATGGATACCATCGCAGGAGATATTTCCTATGATAACAGTACTGCTTTTGAGCGGGAGAAAGGAGAGTGGAAGGTGGTATGGACAGATTCCATGATCTTCCCTTCTCTCGGAAAAACGGATAAAGTAAGGGTGACGACCCTGGAAGCAGAAAGAGGGAGCATCTATGACCGGAACCAGAATCTGCTGGCAGGCCAGGGTACGGTACAGTCGGCAGGGCTGGTGCCGGGGAAAATGGATGTGCAGCCTCAGGAGGAAATCCAGGCCATAGCCGGGATACTGGGAATGACAGAAGATGATATAAAATCCAACCTGGAAGCGGAATGGGTCCAGGACGACAGTTTTGTCCCGTTAAAGGAGATGACCCAGGAGCAGCTGGATCAGCCTTATACGGATCCGCAGGGGAACGAGACAGGAGAGACGGTTCAGGAAGCCTTGCTGTCTTATCCGGGGGTTATGCTCTCTGAAACAGAAAGCAGAGTATACCCGTATGGAGAAAGCACTGCACATCTGCTGGGTTATGTGCAGCAGATCAATGCAGAGGAGCTGGAAGAGAGGGCGGACCAGGGCTACAATGAGCAGAGTATGATCGGAAAGAGCGGGCTGGAAAGTCTCTATGAGGAAAGACTCAGAGCCAGAGAGGGATATAAGCTGGCTGTTGTAGACGCCGAGGGAAATGAGAAGGAAGCCCTGGCTATGGAGCCGGCCCGGGACGGAGAAGATATTACCCTGACCATTGATATAAACTGGCAGACAAAAGTATATGAAGCCTATCAGGAGGATGAAAGCTGCTCTGTAGTTATGAACCCAAAGACCGGGGAGATCCTGGCCCTTGTGTCCACGCCGTCTTATGACAGTATGGATTTTGTTCTGGGAATGTCACAGGAACAGTGGGATTCTCTGAATGCCGATGAGGCGCAGCCCCTCTATAACCGGTTCCGGCAGACCTGGGTGCCAGGTTCATCCTTTAAATCTGTGATCGGCGCCATTGGATTGAGCACAGGAACCCTTACCGCAGAGGAAGATCTGGGAACCAGTGGATTGTCCTGGCAGAAGGATGACAGCTGGGGAGATTACTATGTGACCACCCTTCACGAATACAGTGGAGCGGCAGACCTGAGAAATGCGCTGGTATATTCGGACAATATTTATTTCGCCAAGGCGGCTCTTCAGATAGGGGCAGAGACTCTGGCCGGGCAGTTAGACAAGCTTGGATTCGGGCAGGAGATCCCATTTGAGATTTCCATGTCCTCTTCCCAGTATTCCAACACAGAAGGGATCGACACAGAGATACAGCTGGCGGATTCTGGTTATGGCCAGGGGCAGATCCTGGTAAATCCTCTTCATCTGGCGTGCATTTATTCCGCCTTTTTCAACGAAGGGAATATGATCGCCCCTTATCTGGAATATGAAGAGGGAAAGACTCCTTCCTATTGGATAGAAGGAGCCTTTACTCCAGAGGCGGCCCAGACGATCTATGAGGATCTTCGGGAAGTGGTCAGCGATCCCCAGGGAACCGGACATGGAGCCGCATCGGTATCCGGCGCAGCCCTTGCCGGAAAGACAGGCACGGCAGAGATCAAAGAATCCCAGGAAGACACAGAGGGTACAGAACTGGGATGGTTTGCAGTCTATAATACAGAAGTCTCCGATGAAGACACAGTATTGATGCTGAATATGGTAGAAGATGTGAAAGGCAGAGGTGGAAGCGGATATGTTGTGGACAAGGATGCGGAAGTGTGGAACCAGATGGCAGCCGCAGAGTAAAAGGCTGCCGGTCCTTTTCCTGAGCCTGCTCCTTGCCGGAGGGACTTTCCTCTCCGGCTGCAGCAGCCAGGGAATACTCCAGGCAGAAGCGCTGGACAGGGGGACAGAACAGGCAGAAGCTGCAGGAAAGGAGAAGGGCAGTCCGGAAAATCAGAGAGAGAATAGCC
>CALWSM010000157.1 GCA_944384185.1 uncultured Blautia sp.
TCCACAAGCTTCTGCAACTGTTCAAGGATAGTCGCCTGCAGATTCTCCGGAAACTGATCCGGATCAACTATGCTTTCCCTCACCTGCATCAGCGCTTCCCAACTCTCTGGCGTATAGTCGTCTTCATTCAAGCTGTCGATGTGTGCCAACAGTTCCTTAATTTCATCAAGCGTACTCTTTTCCGCCGCATTTACAGTGTTCAAAAACATCCCCGATACATTAAATGTACTTAAGGCTAATGTAAAAGATAACAGTAATGCATAAAAACATTTTTTCCATCGTTTCACTTTCATTAATATATCCGTCCTTCTGCTACTTAAAATAATGGGCGTTGCTTTTAGCATGCGCCCATTAAATATTGTAGTGTATTGCATAAACAATTATTCTGTTACTCCCGGAAGAACAACTAAATCTCCTTCTGCACCGATTGGCATAATCCATACATTAATTGTAAATTCAACATTATAAGTCGTATTGATAGTAGGAATTGTATTCGAAGTAAATTCCAGTCCAACAACAGCCGATTCATTGTTTTCTCCGTAGATCAATTGATATTGCTCTGCATCATCACTATCAAAATCCCCGTCATTGTCAAGATCAACTGCAACATCTTTCAAATATCCAGAAAATCCCATCGCAGAAAAAGATTCAGCAAATTTGAAAATTACTGTATACGTTCCATCTCCATTATCAATATATTCGGTATCCTGAACCGCTCCATCACCCATTGATAAATTGTCATCTGGATTTTCAGGGTCATATTCACCATCTTTATACAAATTGGTGGTCAAAGTCGTTTTATCCCCCTCCGCTGCAAATGCCGTCACTCCCATCGCCATGATCATCATAGCCGCCATACCGATTGCCGCAAATTTCTTAAAAAGCTTTTTCATAAAATGCTCCTTTCCTGCCATATAGGCATTTAAAAATAAAAAATGGTGTTTCAAAGAGAAACCACATACACCGTTATCTTTCTCCCGAAACACCACAAAACGAAGAAAAATTCCGTTTATATGTAGTTAGACTCTTCTTATTTAGGTTAGTAGTTCCTAACCTATGTAATCATTATATACCACTTTATTCCAACACTGTCAACAACTTTTTTCAGGTTTTTTATTGCTTCTTGGTTAATTTTCAGATATTTTAGTTATTTATATGTCTATTTTCCTTTTTATTGAAATTTATTCATCATTTTAAATCAATTTCGTTTCTTTCCATTCAGGAGCAGCTTACATCCAGAACATCAACAAAGCGGTGCTTTCCGGCATATGCCCGTTCCCCACGCTGCATGTCACCGTGACCGGCAGCACGCCTTTTATTTCCCCGCCGGGGCTGACATGCATTTTGAATGCCTCCAGCGGGATCTCGATCTCTTCGGATTCCTCCGTCAGATCCTTTACCCTCTTTAATTCTTCGTCCTGCTCATATTTCAGGCTGCTGATCCGCCCGGTCATTTCTCTCCCGTCGATCCTGGATCTCGCCTCCATCTCCCGGATGCGCAGGATCAGGTAATCTCTTCCATCTCTTTTCAACAGCTGCGCCTCCGGCTCAAATGCCCGGTTTCCCATGGAAAAGGCGTCTTTCCCATTTTTTCTCCTGTCCATGCGGTATACTGCGATCCGCACCCGGATCCCTCTGTTTTCACCGATATTGCAGTCCACTTCTTCCATGAGGCTTTTATATTTCCTGTCCCCGGGCTTTACCTGTCTTTCGTTTGCGGAAAGTATGGATTCCAGCAGGAACGGATCCATATCCTCCACCATCATCCGGATGTGTTTTTCCTTTTCCGATTCCGGTATCTGAATCTCTTCCAGATACCGCTCCAGGCGTTCCACCAGACGTCCATAGACGCCGAGCCACTGTTCTCCGTATTCTGTGAATGTATAGTATTTCGTGATCAGCCCCTGCTCTATGGCCTTTTTCAGGCTTTTATTGATCCCCGGGGCAGAGATATGGCACCGCTCGGCGATCACCACCTGAAATCCCCTGTTCACCGGCTGCAGCTTCTTTAGTTCCTGCAGGCAGCGAATCTGCATCATGGAGGGTCTCCCATCCCGTTTTAAATTATCTCCTGTAGGCATTTCATTTTTCCTTTCTCAGATCACATGGATATTGATTTCCCTGCAGTCCAGGGTCAGCGGTTCCCTGCCTTCCTCTGTGACAGCAGCCGTGACAGTCCCTTCCGTGACCGGGAAACGGCCGTTGGCCGTATAATCAAAAAGCGTGCTTTCCAACAGAAATTCTCCATTCTCACTGGCAGCCTGTTTCCACCTGTTATCATCTCTGTACCAGAGACTGCGCCTGTTTCCGGCTTCCTTTTGTCTCAGCCGGAAAACGGATCTGCCGCACTTTACTTCTAGACAGGCGTAGGGTTCAAAAAGATTCCATTCTTTCGCAAGGATCCGTGGGCTGCGCCGCTCGATCTCATAGATATCCATCGCCATGGGGTAAACGCCCGGATCAAAGAAAAGGGACAGGTCCATATTGGAATAACTCCTGTCATATACATCTCCCTGGATCAGAAAATTCGTGATCCCCTCCATCGCCGCCCTGCTGATGGTATGCTCTGCCCGGCAGGCGTCCTTCTCGGCTTCCTCTTCTGTCATGCCGCTGACCATCTGGAAAAACTGGGTCAGGAGCTGGTGCCGGTCCATGCACTCTTTTCCCCGGATCTTCCCGATGTCCGTCAGCGTGATCACGTCCTCCGACATCTGGATATACCCGTGGTTCACCAGACGTTTTGCCAGGCTTCTCAGATGAGCCTTGTTCTCCCCTGTCTCCATGGCAAAGTCTGTCAGGCGCATCGCCTTCCCGCTGCGCCAGCGGCTGAAGATCGTCTCCAGGAAATCCTCTTCCTTTTCTTCTGTGTTTTTAGGCACGTTTGTGCCGATCGCTCCTATCTTGGGCGGATGTCCCTGTTTTTCCATATCTTCCTCCTGTTGGTTTGTCTTAACTCCCCGCGGTAAGTTGTAGCTAACTATCCTCTATAAAAGTAACCGCTTTCGCGGTTACTTTTCACATGCTTATCATAGCCTTATTCCATATTCTTTCTGGCTTATTTAATCTCGGTTCCCGAAACTTAATTTTTATTCGCCTGCCTGTTGAAGCACCATTTGTTCTACAGAATCACTCACATAAAATCCATTCTTTCTCAATTCTGTAAGCAACGGCCGTACAGATTCAATGATCCCCATTCGTTTTGCTTTTATCAGTACGCCTAAAGTTCCCGTCACTGTCAGCCCTAAATATTTTGCAGTTTTCTTGGCTGCATTATCATCTAATATTACCAGATCAGCTTTCTGTTCCTGCGCAAGGATCATTACTTCCACCTCACCATCATGAAGCTTTGCTTTATACATCTTCTTTTCACTGTGATCTTTTATTTCTTCCACATGGATCCATTCTCCTGATGTTTTCAGCTGGGCGCAGGCTGAATCGTCCTTTGCAATCACTTCCCTGAATACTGCCGGCGGTATGGTTATTTCCTGATATAGTATTTTCAATATATCTAATCTTCCAATTCCACACAAAATAATCAAAGGTGTTGAATTAACAACTACTTTACGCATTATCCAACTCCTCCAAAAATTCTTCTTCATCATCAAACCGGAAGATTGATATGTGATTTTGTCCTAAATATTTGATAAATTCTTCTTCTGTCATTCCTGCTATCCGGGAACAATATCCTATGGACACGCCGCTCTGTGTATAATAAGCAAGCGCCACTGCCTGTCTTGCAAACTGATTTGCCTGCTCATGGCTCATTTTTGTATCATAAAGAACTTCATCCGGTATGCTTAATGCTATCTGGCACATAACATCATCCCTCCATTCGATATGCAATAAACTTTTCTATAGTTTACCACAAATTTTATAAAGCATCCAGCAGAAGACACTTTTTCATTCACCAAGGTTTCCTTCTGTTTCCTGCGCATCCACGCACACGGCATGGACGGCGAAACGTCTGCTGTACCCGCTTCCGGTGCAGGTGGAGAGAGTCATCACTTTATGGCTGCTGTCCGGATGGATGCCTGTGCCGATCAGGGAATCAGTGACCATGCTGTCGATCAGCGCCTGATACTCTTTTCCCGGTTCGTATCCGATCTTATAGACGTCGCCGCCATTTACCGCCTCCTGGCAGGCAAAGATCTGATACCGGTATGCCATATCTTCCGTATACAGGGTAAAATACTGGTTCTCTTCCCAGAACTCTTTTTCTTTATATTTCTTCAGGCCGCCGAACATACTCCCGTCATTCATGTTATGTCCGTAGATGATCGTATAATAGTCCGTGAAATCCGGCCGGTTCAGCCCCTCCAGAAAGATGCTCCCGGCGATATGCTCTTCCCCGTACAGATCTCTTCTCAGATATTTTTCATTATCCCCTGAGTAGAGGACCGGGTAATCGATCCCGGTACTTTCCGGATCATCCGAGCGGATCCACGCCACGATATCCGGATTCTGCTCTTTTAACTCATCGAACCGGATCAGCACATCTGTGAGCCACCAGTCCTTCTTCTTTTCTATATCGTCCCCTTCCGGAACCTCTGTATAATCTGCTCTCAGTTCTTCATAGGTCTGGGACGAGGCGCACTTATCCAGATAATCCGGAAGGATATTCCAGAGGGAAACGCCGATCAGTACAAGAGCTGCCGGGATCAGAAGCTTTCTCATTCACTATCTCCTGTCTGCCCGCTGTGGTAAATGATCTTTGCTATTTTTTTCCCATTGTTCAAATAACCCCACTGCCTCACGCCATCCCGGACGATCTGGTCCAGCTTCTCCTTTGGCATCTGAAAAACCGTATGATCCTCCAGGATAATTTCGCATCCTTCCCTATGATCGTCCTTTTCCCTGCGTTCCACTCGATACATATTTTTTCTGTCAATGGCGCCGATTTCTTCCAGTGCGCTGATCATACGGTAAACCGTCGCCACTCCGATCCTTTTATCTTCCCGTGAAGCTTTATAAAAGATTTCTTTGCAGCTTGCACAGTCGTTTTCCAGGATAATATCGATCAGG
>CALWSM010000158.1 GCA_944384185.1 uncultured Blautia sp.
CAATCGCTGCAGAATATCATGAAAAATATGAATCTCACTATGAAGGAAGCCATGGATGCACTGGAGATAAAAGAAGAGGAACGTTCCCGATATACAGAAATGCTGAAGAAAAATAATAAATAACCCGTACCTGTATTCAGACTGCAAAAGATCCGCAGATTGCTTTTTCACTAAGCTTTCTGCGGATCGTATTCTCAAAAAGTTTTCTTCACAGACTTTATCAGGTTCTCTACATCCTCTGCTTTTACCAGAAAATAGCTGTTCCCATTTACGTCCACCAGATCATACGTCTCGTCATACATATAATAGGACATTTGAATCTTCGGATATTTCTCGCTGTTTCTATGAAAAGTGATCTCCAACTCCGGATCCCCTTCTTTCGTGATCTTTTCCTTCTCCGCTTCGTCGGCCAGCATAATACCGCAGATCTCCTGATAAAGGGTGGTGAACTTCGCCTTCTCTACCTCTTTTTTGCCAAGCCGATATTCTCCTTTTGCAGCATCCACCTGCATTTCATAAGACTTTTCTCCCACCTGGATATCAATACGCTCCACGGTTTCGATGTTGATCAACACCGGAATTTTCAGGATATAATAAAATGGATCCAAGCCGAAAATAGAGTCTATGGTACTGGCTGAAAGTTTATAGATCTGATCTTCATATCCCTCCACAGCGGCGAAACGGTTTCCGGCTCCATCTTCATTTCCCAAAAGGATCGTCGCAGTTTTATCCGCATAATCCGTCTGTTTTGCTTTTGTACTGTCCATAGTATCTACGAAATCCAGGGTAATACTGGTTGTAGAGTCTGCAATTCCCGTGTCCATCTCTGCATCTACCGCTACCGGTGCCTGAAAATCCAGACCACAAAGTACATCAAAAAGTTCGTACATAGTCTCTGTATTTACAGTGACCGTCTCATCATAGGGGTTCAGAATTTCCCAATAATCAAAATCCATCTTATATCCTGCCGGCTCGTTGGACAGCTTGAAAATCTCCTCACCGTTTTCTACCAGAACTACTTTCCGGATGCCGTCTGACACAAACTGGGGATGCTCCGCCTGAACTGTTTCTGGTTTTTCCTCAGACAACGAACTGTCTTCTGAAGTCTCTTCTGTCGTTTCATCTGCATTTTTCCCAGTCTCCTCCAAGCCTTCCGTGTTTTCTGTATGTTCTTCTTCCTGTGCATTTTCGCATCCGTAAAGACTTCCCGCTCCTAAAGAAACAGCCAATCCCAGGATCATGATCTTCTTTTTCCAATTCTGCATAACTCTTCCGTCCTTTCTCTGTCTTTCAGTCAAAATTCTGTCCTGCCATATACTCTTTCAGGCTCTACGCCGGATCAAAATATTTTTATGAAATTCTCCCAAATCGAAACTGCAAAGAGGCAGGATAGGATATGCCTATTCTGCCCCTCATAGTAACATGAGACTATTTTCATTTCTATAGAAAAATATGTCTTCTTCCTTTATCCAAGTGTCACATTCATTTCCACCGGTTTCTTGCCTGTGAGAGCCTGACTCCTATCATCCGGCTGGGAAATTCCTGCAAAAATCTTGAAATTTTTGCTGTCAATATGGCGCTCCCCTTCTTCGTCTACTACAGACATTGCTTTGTTCGGCACAGTGAATGTAATCTTTTTCTTCTCGCCGGCCTCCAGGGATACTCTCTTAAATCCGCACAGGCTATAGTTGCGTACCGCCAGCGGTGAATCCAGATCCTTGATATAAAGCTGTACAACCTCCTGGGTAGCTCTGCTTCCCTTATTTTCCACCGTAACTTCCACTTCAATATCGGAATCTTTTGTTACCTGATTCAGCACCTTTCCTGCAGTTACTTCACTATCCCCATATGTGAGCCCGTAACCGAAGGGGTATAAAGGTTCTTTTTCTATATAACGGTATGTCCTGCCTTTCATGGAATAGTCTGTGAACTCCGGCATACCATCCAGATCTTTATAGAAAGTTACAGGCAGCTTTCCGGAAGGAGAAACCTTTCCAAAAAGGAGATCTGCTACAGCCTTGCCGCCTCTGGCTCCCGGATACCAGGCCAGAAGGATTCCGCTGCAGTTTTCCTGCGCATAGCTCAGATCTATGGAACTGCCCGCCATAAGAACAACAATGGTCGGTTTTCCAACTGCCGTTACCTTCTCGATCAGTTCTTCCTGAACCTTCGGCAGGTGAAGATCCAGTTTATCGCCGGATGCATCGCTGTTTCCGGTATCTCCTTCTTCTCCTTCCAATGTCTCATCCAATCCCACACAGAGAACTACTACATCACTATGTTCTGCAGTGATCACAGCTTCAGAGATACGATCCTGCTCCCAGCCGAGATTTTCCACACGATCCTTATACAGATGGCAGCCCTGGGAATATAAAACCCTTACATCTTCTCCCACTTCATCCTGGATACCCTCCAGCACTGTAATATATCGGGAAGAAGTACCATGATAATTTCCGATCAGCGCCGCACGGCTGTCTGCATTAGGTCCGATCACGCCGATCGTCCTGATCTTGGACTTGTCCAGAGGAAGCACGCCATCATTTTTCAGAAGTACGCAGCTCTTTCTTGCAAGATTCAGAGCCTCTTCCACATGTTCCTTGCATTCTACCACTTCGTAGGGGATCTCATCATATTCGCTTCCATCGAAGAGCCCCAGCAGGAACCTTGCGGTAAGGGCACGCTCTGCGGACTTGGTGATATCTTCTTCTGTGATCAGGCCGTCCTCTACCGCTCCCATAAGATGCAGGTATGTATTGCCGCAGTTTACATCACAGCCTCTCTTCAGTGCAAGAGCGGCAGATTCTCTGGCATTTTTTGTAACATTATGATGTTCATGGAAATCCCGGATCGCCCAGCAGTCAGACACAAAATGGCCGTCAAAATTCCATTTTCCTCTCAGTACCTCTTCCATCAGATAGTGATGACCGCAGCAGGGCTCTCCATTGGTCCTGTTATAGGCGCCCATAACAGATTCCACATCTGCTTCCGTCACCAGAGCTTCAAAAGCCGGCAGATAAGTTTCCCACATATCTTTCATCGTAGCCTTCGCATCAAACTCGTGGCGGATGGATTCCGGACCGCTGTGTACCGCAAAATGCTTTGCACAAGCTGCAGCCTTCATCACCGGGCCGTCGCCCTGGAGACCCTCCACAAATTTCACGCCCAGACGTGAAGTCAGATATGGATCTTCCCCGTATGTCTCGTGGCCTCTGCCCCACCGGGGATCCCGGAAGATATTTACATTGGGAGACCAGAAAGTCAGTCCTTTATAAATGTCTCTGTCGCCATGTTTGGAAAATTCATTATATTTTGCTCTTCCCTCTGTGGCAATGATATCTCCCACTTTTTTCATTTCTTCATCATCAAAGGCCGCCGCCATACCGATAGCCTGCGGGAACATGGTAGCTACCCCTGCCCTGGCTACTCCGTGAAGGGCCTCGTTCCAGTAATTATAGGTAGGAACTCCCAGCCGCTCTACCGGAGAGGCGTCATATTTCAGCTGCGACGCCTTTTCCATAAGGGTCATTTTACTCACCAGTTCTTTTGCTTTTTTTCTGGCTTCCGCTCTTTCTTTTTTAAAGTTCTTCATACTTACCTCCCATTTCGTTCATATATTTTTATTTTACACTGCGCCGGCGTTTGTCTCTATGTCCTTTATGCGGAAAACTGCCCATTAATTGCTCTATAATTCCGTTCCTTTTTTCTGTATGTCATCCCGATATTTTGTTGGGGATTTCCCTGTATGTTTTTTAAATGCCAGAGAAAAGTAATTCGTGTCCCGATATCCCACCATCATAGCGATCTTCCCCGTCTTCAGACTGGTCGTCTCTAAAAGGGATTTTGCTTTTTCAATACGCTTACGCACAATGTATTCATTACACCCTTCCTTCGTGACCCGCTTAAAAAGTCTGGAAAAGTAATTGGGCGTAATATACAGAGATGCCGCAATATTTGCAACCGTCAGTTCCTCTGTCAGATGTTCGGAAATATAGTACTTTGCTTTATCCACAATCTCATGAACACTCTGTTCCTCTTTTCCCAGCATCTGGTTCAAAAACATTTCTGTCACTTCGCAGGCTTCTTCCCGGTTTGCCGACAAGAGACTTTTTGACAATGCATCCAGCTTTCCTTCTTCAGTCTCTTTAGACTCCCCGACATATGCAAAATATGTGGCGGAGGCCATTTCAAAACATAACCTGCGGACGGTCTGCTGGGACAGATTATAAGATTCCGTGGCTTTTGCAAATGTATGGAAAGCCTTCATCACATACTCGGTATTTCCTGTATTTGAACACATAATCCCTTTTAATTCACTGAATATATCGCGGAAAATATTATTTTTATTCTGTTCGCCAAATGTCTGGATAATATCCTGAATACTTTCTTTTTCTGTATCCAGCAGATATCTGGCGTCATTATAGGAAATATACAGGTTTGAAAAGCCTGTCACCGCACTGCCCACCACGATCTTAGGCTTTGTATCAAATTCGTCCTTCAGGATTCCGGAAAGATCTTCGATATGTTCTAACACGGAGCTTTCTTCCTCTGCAAAATAGACGATCCCAATAGTGCCTTCCTCATCGGAAAAAGTAACGCCCTCTCCCTGAGCATCCACTACACTCATGCATATATTTTTCACAGACATTTCGTGAAAATCCTGTTCTCCATCCTGTCCGGAAAAATCCTGAGCCGGTAGGATCAATACGATCTGCAGGCCCTGATCCATCTGAAAACCATAATACTCTTCCAAAGTCTTCATAAGACTGCCGCTCTCCCGGCTTCGATTGATGATTCCCCGGATACACTTCTCCAATTCCATCTGCTCTGCCGTTCCCTGGGTTCTCTGATGAAGCCGGAAATTTCTTTTCTCCTCCTCGGCTTTTTTCAGATACTCCACCTGCTCCTTTAAGACCCTGGAAAGGTTTTCCTCCTCAATAGGTTTCAGGAAAAAATCCTGAACCTGAAGACGAAGGCTCTGTCTGGCATATTCAAAATTATCATAACCCGTAAG
>CALWSM010000159.1 GCA_944384185.1 uncultured Blautia sp.
AATCCATATGGAGAGTGCTTCGGAAAGCAGATTGAAATTTACGCAGGGAGGACAGGAAGGGACAGGAAGTACCTCTTTTAATAAGAAGAAGCAGGAAGACCGCCAGACTGTTATGAACCGTTTTTTTCAGCGGAAACGCTATAAAGAGGCTTATCAGTCTGCGAGAAGCGGGGCGACCTCAGGAAAAGCAGGAGCCTCAAAAGCGGCTGCCGCGGCCGAGACTATGACCACTAAGGCAAAGAACGCCTTAAAAGAAGTGGCAAGAAGGAACCATGCAGTATTTGCCGTCCTGGGAATTTTTGGACTTCTCTTCCTTTTGATCGCCGTGGCCTTTTCCAGCTGCAGCGCTTCGGTACAGGGGAGCGGATCTGTCATCGGGATTACTACATATCCAAGCTCAGACGAAGATATTTATGCGGCAGAGAACGCCTATGCTGCGTTGGAAGCGGCACTGAATGAACAGATTAACCAGATGGAGTCCACGCATCCCGATTATGACGAATACAACTATAACGTGAGTGAGATTTCTCATAATCCTTATCATCTGATCTCATACCTGACTGCGAAATACGGAGACTGGACCTATGCCGATGTAGAGGCGGAGATAGAAGCTTTGTTTTCGGAGCAGTATTCCCTTCATACAGAAGGACGGACAGAGACTGTGACGGAGACCCGGACGGTGCGTGTAGGAGAGTCATTAGGACAGGTAGTCACGAGCGGCTACTGCAGCTGTTCCATCTGCTGCGGTCAATGGTCCGGCGGACCGACCGCCAGCGGAGTTTATCCCACGGCCAATCATACCCTGGCGGTGGATGCCTCTAACCCAATCGTCCCGATGGGAACAAAAGTTGTGATGAATGGTGTGGAATACACCGTAGAAGATACCGGGGCTTTTGACCGGTACGGTGTAGATTTTGATGTTTATTATGACGATCATGCATCCGCTTCCGCTCATGGACACAAGACCTGGGAATGTTATCTGGCTGATGATAACGGGACCAATGAGGTAACTGTGACAGATACCAGGACAGTCAAAATCCTGTATGTGACCCTCACAAACCAGGGACTTGACGCAGTAGCGCGGGAAAACCTGGATGAGGAACAGCTGATTCTTTACAATGCGCTGAATACAACGCTTGGAAACCGGGATTATCTCTGGGACAGCGGAGCGATTTCCGGAGGATCCGGGGGCATGGACTACGATATCCCGCCGGAAGCACTGGAAGATGAAGAGTTCGCTCGGATGATCCACGAAGCGGAAAAATATCTGGGTGTTCCTTATGTATGGGGAGGATATTCCCCGTCAGGATTTGACTGTTCCGGATTTGTTTCCTATGTAGTAAACAACTGCGGCAACGGATGGAATTACGGACGACTGACAGCAGAAGGGCTGCGGGGACAGTGTACTTACGTGGCACCGGGAGAAGCAAAACCTGGAGATCTGATTTTCTTCCAGGGAACGTACAATACGTCCGGAGCATCTCACATCGGTATCTATGTAGGTAATGGAATGATGATCCACTGCGGGGATCCGGTCCAGTATGCAAATATCAACAGCAGTTACTGGCAGCAGCATTTTATGTGTTACGGCAGGCTGCCATAGGATGGAGGTGAGGATTTGAATAAAAAGATCAGACGGTATCTGGAAGAGATTGAGAAGACGGAGAAAAAGATCGCAGATCTCCAACAGTATCTGAAAGGGATCAAAAGCGCCTTGAAAGAGGAAGAAAATAATGAAATGATCCGGGCGATCCGGGGCATGAAGCTGGAGGGGGAAGAACTCCTCCAGTTCCTGGACGGGCTGAAAGGCGGAAATGTTCGCTTTGAAGTCGGAAAGAAGACGGATGGGAGCGGAAAAGGCTCTTTCGTCCGGCAGGATTCAAATACAGAAAGAGAGGATGAGAATGATGAGAAAGAAATGGAATAAGCGGGTACTGGCTGCAGTCATGGCTGCGGCCATGATCCT
This sequence comes from uncultured Blautia sp., assembly GCA_944384185.1. GTDB lineage: Bacteria > Bacillota > Clostridia > Lachnospirales > Lachnospiraceae > Blautia. The sequence goes on from CALWSM010000159.1 coordinate 1,967, forward strand.
GGGAACGTCAACAACAGCATTTGCCAATGCTTCTCCTCCGGAAGGGCAGGAGGCAGCACAGGAACAGTCTGCTTCGGCCGGGGAAAACGGTCAGACGGAAAATGTCCCGGCAGATGCAGCAACTGAGACACCTCAGACAGAACCGGTGCTGGAGGAAGACGGGACCGGAGGCACGGCATTTACCACTCCCGGGAACGCACAGGTGCAGGATGATATTACAGAAGATGGAAGTAAGGAGTTCCTGACAATCACGACCAAAAATAATAATACATTTTATCTTGTGATCGACAGGAGCGCATCGACTGAAAATGTCTATCTGCTTTCTCAGATCGATGAAAACGATCTGCAGGAATTTCTGAAAGACGGTGCTGTATCTGTATCAGAAAAACAGGAACCGGCTGTTGTGCTGGAAGAAGAATCTCAGACAGGAGCGTCTGCGGAAACCGGTCAGGAAAAAGAGCCGGCCGTTGAGGAGGAGCCAGAAGAGGAAGTCTCCGGCAATGCGGCAGGACTGATCGTGATTTTCCTTGCGGCGGGAGCCGGTATCGCGGCTTATTACTTCCTTAAGATCCGGAAAAAGAAAGCGATAGAGGAAGAAGAGGATGAGGAAGGGCTTGAGCTGGACGATGGCCTGGAAACTGTGGATGAACGGGAAGAAACCAGATAAAAGATTTTATGGAGAGGGATTGCACAAAGATCTCTCTCTTTTTTCATTGAAGGAGGAATAGACGTATGTATCTTGTGATTGCAGAAAAACCAAGCGTATCAAGAGCGATCGCCCGTGTGATCGGGGCAGAGAACAGGGAGGAAGGATTTCTTTCCGGAAAGGACTGTATCGTAAGCTGGTGCCTGGGGCATCTGGCGGAATATCTGCCGCCGGATGGCTATGATAAAAGATATGAAAGCTGGAAGTATGAAGATCTTCCTATCATCCCGGATGAGTGGAAACTGGCAGTTTCCCAGGAGAAAAAAGAACAGTTTTATACACTGAAACGGCTGCTGAACAGTCCGGATGTAGAGTATGTGGTAAATGCCTGTGATGCAGGAAGAGAAGGGGAACTGATCTTCCGGCGGGTGTACCAGCTTTCCGGAAGCAGAAAGCCGGTGAAGCGTCTCTGGATCAGTTCTCTGGAAGACAGCGCAATCCGGGAGGGCATGGAACAGTTGAAAGATGCGGAAGAATACCGGAATCTGGCGGAGGCGGCTGTCTGCCGTGCAAAAGCGGACTGGCTGGTAGGAATGAACGCAACCAGGGCTTTTACAACCAAGTATTATAAGAAACTTACAGTAGGAAGGGTTCAGACCCCGACGCTTGCCATGCTGGTAGACCGGATGGAACAGATCAAAAAGTTCCGGAAGGAGAAGTATTTCAACGTGGAACTGGATTGTGACGGCATGAAAGCGGAACGGCAGAAGATCTTTGATCCGGAGGAAGCTGAAAAACTCCAGAACCTGTGCGACGGGAAAGATGCTCATGTGATGTCCTGTGAGAGTGTAGAGAAGAAGGTGAAACCGCCCAGACTCTACGACTTAACTACCCTGCAAAGAGAGGCAAACCGCATCTATGGCTTTACGGCGCAGCAGACTCTTACGGCTGCCCAGAGCCTTTATGAAGAAAAACTGATCACCTATCCAAGGACAGACAGTAATTTCCTGACGGAAGATATGGAGACAACTGCCAGACAGGTGATCCGTGTGATCCATGAGAAATATCAGCTGATGGGGCCTTTTGATAAACCGGAAAAACCGGATCTTAGCCGGGTCATGAACAATAAAAAAGTGTCCGATCACCATGCAATCATCCCCACTGTAGAGCTTGCGGATGCTCATCTGGATGACCTGAAGGAAACGGAGCAGAAGATTCTGTTTCTGGTTGCCGTACACACGGTGGAGGCTGTTAGCAGGGAGCATATTTTCCGTGAGATTTCTGTGGAAGTTGAATGCGAAGGTGAGCATTTCCATGCGAAAGGGAAAGAGATTATGGAACAGGGCTGGAAGATTTACGAAGCTTGTTTCCGAAATCCTGACGGAATTGCTATAGAGGATCCGAAAGAGGCTGCAAAGGAGACGATTCCAAAGGTGAAAAAAGGGAAGACCTTCTATCATGTGGAAGCGAAGGTGACGGAACATTTCACTTCTCCGCCGAAACCCTATACGGAGGATACGCTGCTTGCAGCAATGGAGACGGCAGGAAATAAGGAATTTGATGCGGATACAGAGAAGAAAGGACTTGGGACTCCGGCAACCAGGGCATCGATCATTGAAAAACTGGTCCATTCCCAGTACGCCTGCAGGAAAGGGAAACAGATCGTGGCTACAGATGACGGGCAGTCCCTGATCGAGATCCTTCCGGATTATCTGAAATCGGCATCTATGACGGCCGAATGGGAGAATCAGCTGCTGGAAATGGAACACGGAAAGATCCAGCCGGAACAGTTCCTGACTGGGATCCGGAATCTGATCACAATGATGCTGAACGGATGCGATCAGATCAGTGAAGAAGAGTCCGGCAGATTTCAGAGTCGGGAAAGCATCGGAACCTGTCCTGTATGTGGAAGCCTGGTTTATGAAGGGAAGAAAAATTTCTACTGCAGCAGCAGAGAGTGTAACTTTGCACTCTGGAAAGAAACCAGATATCTGCAGAGTATGAGAAAAACCATTGATAAGCGGATGGCGGCAGAACTTTTGAAGAACGGCAGCACCCATGTGAAAGATTTGTATTCCGCAAAGAAGGATCGTTATTTTGAGGCGGATCTTCTGATGAAAACGCAGGATGATGGGAAGGTAGAATTTTCCCTGTCCTTTCCGAAGAATAATTACAACAAAAAAACCAAAAAAAGAGCATAGGAGGAAGTGCATATGAATTTTGAAGCATTTATGGAATCGATAAAGAAACATATCAAAGAATATCTTCCTGAGTCATATCAGGATGCCCAGGTCACAATCCGGGAACAGCAGAAACTGAATAACCGGTATATGGGGCTTAC
>CALWSM010000160.1 GCA_944384185.1 uncultured Blautia sp.
GCCAGGATCGTAGGTCAGCCTGCTTCTGTTATCGCTGAACTGGCAGGGATTTCCGTTCCTAAGAATACGAAGATCCTCATCGGCGAGGTTACCTCTGTGGATATCTCCGAGCCTTTCGCTCATGAGAAGCTTTCTCCTGTCCTGGCGCTTTATAAGGCCAAAGACTTTGATACAGCCCTGGATATGGCGGATCAGCTGGTGAAAGACGGAGGATACGGACACACAGCTTCTATCTATGTGCATCCTTCCCAGACAGAGAAGCTGGACAAATTTGCAGACCGTATGAAGACCTGCCGTATCCTGGTAAATACACCTTCTTCCCAGGGCGGCATCGGCGACCTTTACAACTTCAAGCTGGCTCCGTCCCTGACTCTGGGCTGCGGTTCCTACGGTGGAAACTCTGTATCTGAAAACGTAGGGGTGAAGCACCTGCTCAACACTAAGACCGTTGCCGAAAGGAGAGAAAACATGCTGTGGTTCAGAACACCTGAGAAGGTTTATTTCAAGAAGGGCTGCCTGCCTGTAGCTTTAGACGAGCTGAGAACTGTTTACGGCAAGAAAAAAGCATTCATTGTTACAGATACATTCTTATATCAGAGCGGTTACACAAAACCCATCACGGACAAGCTGGACGAAATGGGGATCCAGTACGACTGCTTCTTCGATGTAGCTCCGGATCCAACCCTTCAGTGCGCACAGAAAGGCCTGGAGCAGTTAAAGGATTTCGGACCTGACACCATCATCGCATTGGGCGGCGGTTCCGCAATGGACGCAGCCAAGATCATGTGGCTGATGTACGAACATCCTGAATGCAAGTTTGAAGACCTGGCAATGGATTTCATGGATATCCGCAAGAGAGTCTATGTATTCCCGAAGATGGGAGTAAAGGCTATGATGGTTGCCATCCCTACCTCTTCCGGTACAGGTTCTGAGGTAACGCCTTTCGCTATCATCACAGATGCGGCCACAGGGACCAAATGGCCTATCGCAGACTATGAATTAATGCCGAACATGGCCATCGTTGATACAGACTTTATGATGACCCAGCCGAAAGGACTGACCAGCGCTTCCGGTATCGACGCTCTGACCCATGCGTTAGAGGCTTACGCTTCTATTATGGCTACAGACTTTACTGACGGTATGGCGTTAAAGGCAGCCAAGCTGATCTTTGACTACCTGCCTTCCGCCTACGAAAACGGCGCAGCAGATCCTATCGCCAGAGAAAGAATGGCAAACGCTTCCACCCTTGCAGGTATGGCCTTCTCCAACGCTTTCCTGGGAATCTGCCACTCCATGGCCCACAAGCTGGGAGCTTATCATCACCTGCCCCATGGTATCGCAAATGCTCTTCTCATCGAGCATGTAATGCGCTACAACGCAGATCCCGCTCCTACCAAAATGGGAACCTTCTCCCAGTATCCATATCCCCATGCTAAGGAAAGATACTGCGAGATGGCTCGCTTCATAGGAATCCAGGGCAAGAATGACGACGAAGTATTTGAAAACTTCATCAAAGCCATCGCTGATCTGAAAGCAAAAGTAGGCATCAAGAGAACCATCAAAGAATATGGAATCACTGAGGAAGATTTCATGGCAACCTTAGATGAGATGGTGGAGAACGCCTTCAACGACCAGTGTACCGGCGCCAACCCGAGATATCCGCTGATGAGCGAGATGAAAGAAATGTACTTAAAAGCTTATCATGAAGGATAAAATTCCCTTTCAAGTCTTATACAGCCCCCGGAATTCCCGGGGGCTGTTGTTGATTCATATTATCTGTTGACTTTCTCCATAGGCGGAGCTATACTTATCTCATTCTAAAGTCACTAGGAGATTTTATGATGTATACTTTTATCTTTTCCAAACCAATTTGATGGCATTTTCCAGAGTCTTATCAGATCACGGTTCATACCGCAGATTTTGACAGGCTCTTGTTTTATTGACATCAAACTGTATATGGAAAGGATAATAGAATATCATGAAGAAGAATCTCTGTCTTTTATACGGGATTGCTTTCTGGGCTGGAGGATTTTTCTGCACAGGAGGATTCTTTCTGTTTCTTCTCTGGTATAGATTTTTCTTCAGAAAACAGGCTGAAGTCTAATGTCTTCCCTTTTGGAACACCCCTCTGCCTCTGCTTTAGGGCCAGGATTATATAGTAAAACACAGATAGCAGATTACTCTACTATCTGTGTTCCTTCGCCTAGAAAATAATATGCTTTTCCATTTTCCAATGTTATGCCTTCAGCCTGGGCCAATTCCTGAAATGTCACCAGCTTATAACCCTTTTGTGTCAGCTCCGGGATCAATCTTAACGCCGCATTCACAGACCATTCATGGATATCGTGCATGAGTACTACAGAGCCGTCTCTGGCGTTATCCATCACGCACTGGTAAGTCATATCTTCACTCTTGGTCTTCCAGTCCTTGGTATCGATACTCCATTTTGCGATCGGCATACCCGCAATATTCTGCACCGTACTATTATAGCTTCCGCCGGGAGGGCGAAGTGTATCTGCAGGCACTCCTGCGGCATTCTCGATCAGAGTATTCGTCGTTTCTATCTCATCTGTGATCTGACTCTGGGTAAGTTGTGTAAGATCTTTATGATCATATGTATGATTTCCCAGCCCCATGCCCAGGTCGTGCATACGCTTGACCGTTTCCGGATATCTCTCTACATTCTGTCCCAGCATATAGAAGGTCGCTTTTGCGCCATTCTCTTCCAGGCAGTCCAAAAGCATATCCGTATACTGTCCCGGGCCGTCGTCAAAGGTCAGCGCTACTAAAATAGGTTCCTTTGTACTGTCATAAACGCCGTTTTCATCAAAATAGCAGTCTTTTCCATCAATCTCTTCCCAGCCTGTGGTCACATATCCATTTTTGTCAAAGTAATACTGGGCTCCGTCAATCTCCTGCCATCCATCCTGATAAATCGTTCCATCCTGATTACGGTACCACTTCCCCTGGCTGTCTGTCTGCCATCCTGCCGCAAGGGTACCTGATGTCATCTTTTCTATATCCTCTCCTGACATAACAGGCTGTTTCTGAGCCTGAAGCTCACCTTCCTGGGTAATTTCCTGTCCTTCTTCCTGGGTAATTTCCGTAGCTTGCCCTTGAATAGCCTCCGGGGCATCTTCCCGGGCGACCTCCTGGACTTCCACCTGAGATTTGCCGGCCAGCATTCTGTCTGCCAGTATATAAGCGCCAGTTCCCGCCAATATCAACGCCAGGACAATAAGAACTGCAAAAGGCATCCGGCGGACCATTTTTCTTCTTTGCATCTGCCGCTGTTTCTCTGCTTTCCTTCTCTCCAGCATCCGGAGAAGTCTCTCCTCATATTCTTCATCTGTGTGTATTTCCTGAAGCCTTTCTTCCCTTGGTTCTCTTTTTCTTCTAATTTCTGTATTCCTGTTCATATATACCTCTATACACTCCCGTCCTCTGCTTTTCAACGCATAGACGCAACTACTCTTTTCGCACTCCCCATTATAACCAGTCAACCTGGTTTTGTATAGAGACTTTCTGCATTTTTTTTACATTTTTTCCATTTATTCGACCATGAAGACTGGGATAAAGGAAAAACTGGCGCAAGCTTGTCTATTTTCAACAGATTACAGCCGTAGGAATTCAGATCACCCCTCAAACTTTTACAGAACTCCCAAATGCTCCAGCAGAATCCTTGCCCCCAGGATTACCAGGATAACGCCTCCCACAAGCTCTGCCCTGGATTTGTATCTGGCTCCGAAAATATTGCCTACCTTTACGCCAACAGCCGACATGAGAAAAGTGATCACGCCGATCAGTCCCGCTGCCAGCACGATATTCACATGGAGAAAAGCAAAGGTAACTCCTACGGCTAATGCGTCAATACTGGTTGCTACTGCCAGGGGAAACATGGCTTTGACCCCCATGCTCCCCTCCGGACAGACTTCTTCTTTATCCAGAGATTCCCGTATCATATTCACGCCGATGAAGCCCAAAAGGATAAAGGCGATCCAGTGATCTACCGCTGTGATCTTATCCCGGAACTGGCTCCCCAGAAAATATCCCAGGGTAGGCATCAGGGCCTGAAAGCCGCCAAACCACAACCCCGCAGTCACCATATGCTTTATCGAAAGTTTTTCCTGGGCCAGTCCTTTACATATAGAAACCGCAAAGGCATCCATAGCCAGCCCTACCGCCAGGGAAAATAACGTAATAATATCCATTTTTGTCTCCTTTCTTTCCTGCAAGCATGGCAGTCTCCTGCCGGGTGTATCGCCTCCAGCTCGCAGCGCCGCTGCTCGCTGTCCGTTACCCGGCAAATATCCGCTCATGCAAGCATGGCGGCTGCTTGCCGGGTGTATCGCCTCCAGCTCGCAGCGCTGCTGCTCGCTGTCCGTTACCCGGCAAATATCCGCTCATGCAAGCATGGCGGCTGCTTGCCGGGTGTATCGCACAAAAAAAGAAGGCTCGGCAGGGCCTTCTTATATTCTATGATACCGAGACTCCGCCTATGGCAATGCAGGTATATGAGTCTCGCAATTTAAGACAAGCCAGGCGGGTTGCCAGTGTGTTGACTTGCCACGTATCTGTACGATACGCTTCCTACTCCCTCACAGGATTTTAATTTCGTTTAAAATATCACATTCTTTTTTAAAAGTCAAGAATTAAGGGAAAATTGCAGATGGACTTTCTTCCATAAATCGTGCTACAATAATTCCAGAAAGGAGGATTTTCATCACGGAAGCAACGATTGCAAAAACCATTCATACCGCTGATGAAAAAACACTGTACGATGCCTGCTGTAAGAAACTCCTGGCGGAAAAAGTTATCTTAGCCTGGATCATGAAAAGCTGCCTGGAGGAGTACGCAGACTGCCAAGTACAGGAAATCGTTGAAAAATA
>CALWSM010000161.1 GCA_944384185.1 uncultured Blautia sp.
GACTTGACATGTTTGACATGAAAGATTCATGGAAAAATTATGATGAAGATGCCCTAATGGCAGCAGTGGACTATTTTGCGGAATTTTTGGAAAAACCGGATAAAGAAATCCTGCGTGAATGGGTGATGACACATGTTCCGGCAACAGAAGTATTTACCGGAGATATGGATGACGGCGACTTCCTTGATAATGAAGCACTCCTTGACCCGTTCCCAGAATTTGCGGAAGCGTTTTCGCCGCATTCAGAAAGATGGGATTTATTTTGCATAACTTGTGAAGATATGTCTGGTGTCTGGCTGCAAGAGTGGGATACCTTCGATCCGAAAGTTTTGCAAGAGGTTGTTGAACTTTTTGCGTTGTTCGTTAAGGAGCCTCATGCAGAGATAGAAGACTGGGTACGGGATAACATCAACCCTTCTTGGGCATTGGAGTTTGCGCAGGATTATGAGAGTCAAGTGGATGTTATTTATTCTATGATGGGAGAAGCCCCTTTTTTGGCGTTTAATGAGAAATTTGCGCCTGGCACAAAAGAATGGGCGTGGTGCTGCGGATTACTCATAGATATGGGGGCGGAAGATATAGAGGAACTAGATTCTTATGAAGCGTGAGAAAGCATTAAGGACGGCTATAACAGAAATTTTATAAAAACTACTTTTTACAAAGAAAGCGCGGTATGAAAATCGAATTCGTACCGCGCTTTTGCTTTGCAAAACAGCAAAAGACCTCAGTAGGAGATCCATATTTTTGAAAAATATTGTTGCAAATCATAACAAATTGCATTATTTCTTTATAAAATGTGAGTTTCATTTATACACTGTTTTAAAGTATCTTTTTTCACGCGATATAGCGCGTAAAAAACATGAGGGAATTTTACACGAAAAAATGAAAAAATATGTATAGAGATATATCTGTTTTTATTAAATACGGTAGAAATAAAAATAAAAAATGTTATAATGAATAAAATGCAAACAAAAAAATACAGGAAAATAGAGAAAATATAAAAATGAAAGAAGTGAAACATGATGAGGTATGTAATAGAAGATACAAAATATTGTTTCAAGTACGCATTTGATACGGAAACCGGCGCTTATGTACGGACAGGAATATTAGATGACAAAGGGAGGGACACGGGAAAAGATCCCTTTCAGGCATCTTTTCCGCATTTGATTGATGTAGGGATTATGGGGCACTGCATTCATGGCAAGACGGGACTCTGCGCCAAGGCTGGTGTGGGTTGCTACCAAAGTGGATTATGGAAAGAAGAGCCCAATATGACGGTAGAAGATTTCCGCTGGATCGCCGAACAATGCAAGGGAAAAACCAATCAGTTTGCCCTTGGCGGACGAGGAGACCCGGATCAGCACGAACAGTTTGCGGAGATTTTGCAGATTTGCCGGGAAAATCAGCTGGTGCCGAATTTTACCACGTCCGGCTATGGAATGACGCCGGAAATCGCGGCGCTTTGCAAGCAATATTGCGGTGCGGTAGCGGTCAGCTGGTACCGCAGCAGCTATACCTTGCGGGCGATACAGCAGTTACTGGATGCAGGCGTGAAAACAAATATTCATTATGTATTGGGGCAAAACAGCATAGAGGAAGCCATAGAACGGCTGCGGAAAAATGATTTTCCGAAGGGCATCAATGCGGTGATTTTCCTTTTACATAAGCCAGTGGGGCAGGGGACGGCAGAAAATGTACTTTTGGCAGATGACCCAAGGGTGAAAGATTTCTTTGCGCAGGTAGACGCCCAGCATACGTTTAAAGTGGGGATGGACAGCTGTCACGTGCCGGGAGCAGTGAATTTCTGCGGAAATATTCATCCGGCGTCTTTGGATACCTGTGAAGGCGGCAGATTCAGCTGTTATATTAGTGCGGATATGCAGATGACGCCGTGCAGTTTTGATCAGGAAAGGAAATATGAGGTTTCCCTGCGGACGTATACCATAGAGGAAGCGTGGAATAGCCTGGAATTTGAAAATTTCAGGAATCGGATGAAAGGCGCTTGCCCGGCATGTGAAAAGCGGGAACTTTGTATGGGCGGATGCCCGCTGATGCGGGAAATTGTGCTTTGCAGCCGTTCGACCAAGCAATATATAGAATAAGGGGGAAAATTATATGAAAATCAGAACAGATTTTGTCACCAATTCCAGCAGCAGTTCCTTTGGGATTATCCACATCAAGAGCAAAGCGCTTGGAGAGTTTCTTGAGAAGTACCGAAACGCTGATATTCCTTGGACGACGGATTTCATAATAGATAATGATATGATCCATATTGAAGATATGGATGACATATTTGTGCCGAGGAACCCGACCTGTGTGGAGGAAGTGCTGTCTGCCTTGCTGGATATGCTTGCCGGGGTCAATTTAGAAGATGTGGAATCGCCGGAGTTCCCGGAAAACTACGATTACAGCGAAGAACAGGTGAAGATGCTTCTGGAAGCGAATAAAAGGGTGAAAGAACTGACCGATTCTATCAAGACAGTGGACTGGCATACCGGTATTGCCGAATGGGGTATGGACGAGGAAGAGGAAGCGGAAAGCGGCAGCGACGCTATTTTTCGTTACGATCGTGAGAAGAAAATCAGCGAGTATGAGATGTTCTGAGAAAATAGGAACTGTCACGCCAAAAGATTCAGCCTTCTCATGGAGTACTTCACGCAGATGGGATGGAAGTTGGTAAAGTTCGCGGGATTATCTGAATGATTATCAGGAAAAAGACATTGCGTAAAATATAAACGAAATGGAAATGAAGTCAAAGAGAAAGAGGGAGTAAAAATGAAAATCAGAACAGATTTTGTTACCAATTCCAGCAGCAGCAGTTTTACATTGAACCTGATGATAGAATTGAAAAATGGAAAAGAGCTGAGCTATGAGGCTTTGGGCTATGAAGAACCGTTCGAACCGGGAGAATATGAAGAAGTTTCCGCAACGCTCAGCCCGAAGGAGCTGGCGGAGTGTCCCGATATTGCGGCACTGGTGGACATGCTCAAAGGCGGCATCGAATGCTGCGGAAAGCCGATTTTAACGGACAATAGTAGATTTATCAAAAAAATCAGAAAGATCCCTTCTATGCAGGAGATTGCCAAAATTTCCGTCGAAGGGACGGAATCGTATGGCTTGGTAGAAGAATATACGCAAGAATACACTTATGATTGTGAAACGAAAGCTTATACAAAGTGGGTTGGCGGCGAGGAAATGGAAGACATTGATGGCGCGCGGGGAGGAAGCCTGTATGTGCCTGACGCGGGTGTGGCAGAGAACGAAGAAGATTACAAATAAAAGGAGAACGGAAAGAAATTCGTAATCAAAAAAAGAGTACTAGTGCGTTACAATGGCGGAGGCGGACAGGTAACTATACCAGACGGGGTGCAGGAAATTGCGTCAGGCGCGTTTGTTGAAAGTAAAAATCTGAATAAAATTATTTTACCGACAAGTCTGACAACGATTCGTGATGCGCGTTTTCGGGCTGTGATGTGGCGACTGTCGTGATCTGGAGCGAAGTGAAAGAGATATCGCGTGCCTTTGAGAATTGCATGAATTTAAAGGGAGTCGTGATTTCAGGTGAAACGACAGAAATTGCGGCGAAAGCCTTTGTTGGATGTAAAAACCTTGAAGTTGTCATACTTCCCGAGAGCGTGACACAAATCAGTGAAGACGCTTTTGAGAGGTGCCCGGAGGTTACCATTTTCGCTCCGGGAGGATTTTATGCGGAACAGTTTGCCAAGGAACAGGGATTTGCGTTTGTGGACGTAAATGAACTTAAGAGAAAAAGTAAATAACAGAATATAAAGGTAAAAAGGAGGTCTGTTTTATGAAGATCCGAACAGATTTTGTTACCAATTCCAGCAGCAGCAGTTTTACATTGAACCTGATGATAGAATTGAAAAATGGAAAAAAGCTGAGATATGAGGCTTTGGGCTATGAAGAACCGTTCGGACCGGGGGAATATGCGGAAGTTTCCGCAATGCTCAGCCCGAAGGAGCTGGCGGAGTGTCCCGATATCGCGGCGCTGGTGGACATGCTCAAGGATTCTATCGAATGCTACGGAGAGCCGATTTTAACGGATGACGACAAATTTATCCAAAAAGTCAAAAAGATTCCATCTATGCAGGAGATTGCCAAAATTTCCGTTACCGGGACAGAAGTATATGATCCGGAAAATGAATATGCCCAGGCGTATACGTATGATTGTATGAAACAGGCGTATACCTGTGAAATCGACGGGGAGCAATGGGGTGCCATAAACGGAGCTTCCGGCGGGAATTTATATGTACCGGATCGCAAACTGGCGAAAGAAGCAAATGAAATGAATGAAGCGGATGAATTACAGGAAAAAGAGGAATTTGTGGTCGAATATGATGTGCTGGTGCGTTACACTGGCGAAGGCGGGCAGGTGACCATACCGGACGGGGTGCGGGAAATTGGCTCGGATGCTTTTGATGATTGTCTTGAGAATCTGACGGGCATTACCTTCCCGGAGGGGTTTACAACCATTCAGGAACAGGCGTTTGTAAGCACTGCACTGACTTCCGTGACCATTCCCGGCAGCGTAAAAGAGATTCCTCCAGCTGCGTTTATGGCTTGTGTGGACTTAACAGAAGTGATCCTGTTAGAAGGGGTTGAGGAGATTGCGTATGACGCATTTGCCGATTGTGAAAGCCTGCGTGATGTTACACTACCGGCGAGTGTGACGAAGATTTACGACTGTGCGCATGGCTATTCGTTTTTTGGATGTCCGCAGTTCACCATTCATGCGCCGGAGGGATCTTATGCGGA
>CALWSM010000162.1 GCA_944384185.1 uncultured Blautia sp.
GTTCTTTAAGGCAAAAGACGTGGATGTGATGACGGCAGCTTTTAAAGAATATACAGGGATTACGCTGAAAAAATCAAGAAAGCCGTCTGTCCGGAAGAAACTGCAGAAAGCCATGCAGAGGCTGGCAAAGCACCGTGAGCGTGTAAAAACCCGGCAGAAGGACCGGGGGCAGGAACGATGAAGGAAAAGTGGACCAGGATTCTGGTACTCAATCTTCCTTATTTCATCATGTTTTACCTGGTCAACCGGGGTGCCTGGCTGTTCCGGCATTGTACCGGGGACAGTCAGATAGAAAGACTTGGCGTTATGCTGATAAATTTTTCGCTGGCGTTCACGCATTTTCTGCCGAGCATTTATTTTACGGATCTTCTTGCGGGAACTGCAGCTGCAGTGTTTTTGAAACTTGCAGTTGTGTACCGGGGAAAAAATGCAAAAAAGTTCCGGCACGGAGAAGAATATGGCTCCGCCCGCTGGGGGACTGCGGAAGATATCAAGCCGTTTATGGATCCGATTTTTGAGAATAACATCCTCCTGACGCAGACGGAACGGCTGACGATGAACAGTCGGCCGAAGCTTCCAAAGTACGCCAGGAATAAAAATGTGATCGTGATCGGTGGATCCGGATCCGGAAAGACCAGATTCTACGTAAAACCGAACCTGATGCAGATGACCCGGAAAGTTTCCTATGTAGTGACAGATCCGAAGGGAACCATCATTGTGGAATGCGGACGGATGCTGGTCCGGCATGGGTATCGGATCAAGGTGTTCAATACGATCAATTTTAATAAGTCCATGCATTATAACCCGTTCCGATATATCCGCTCAGAAAAAGATATCCTGAAGCTGGTCAATACCATTATCGCCAATACAAAAGGCGAAGGCGAAAAGTCAACCGAAGATTTCTGGGTGAAAGCAGAGCGTCTGCTTTATACAGCACTGATCGGATATATCTGGTACGAAGCCCCGGAGGAAGAACAAAATTTTTCTACATTGCTGGAATTCATTAATGCCAGTGAGACCAGAGAGGATGACGAGGAGTTTAAGAATGCGGTGGACGAACTGTTTGAGGAATTAGAGGCAGAAAACCCGGAACATTTTGCTGTCCGGCAGTATCGCAAATATAAGCTGGCGGCCGGCAAGACAGCTAAGAGTATTCTGATCAGCTGCGGAGCGAGGCTGGCACCTTTTGATATTGCGGAACTCAGGGAACTGACCAGTTACGATGAGATGGAACTGGATCTTCTTGGAGACAGGAAGACGGCAATGTTCGTGATCATTTCTGATACCGACGACACGTTTAATTTTCTTGTCGCGATCATGTATTCACAGTTGTTCAATCTGTTATGTGACAGGGCGGATGACTTATACGGCGGGAGGCTTCCGTATCATGTGCGGCTTTTGCTGGACGAGTTCAGTAATATCGGGCAGATCCCGAAATTTGACAAACTGATCGCCACGATCCGAAGCAGAGAAATCTCTGCTTCGATCATCCTACAGTCCCAGAGTCAGCTGAAGACGATCTACCGGGATGCGGCAGAAACAATTCTTGGCAACTGCGATACCGTCTTGTTCCTTGGCGGGAAAGAGAGCAGTACATTGAAAGAAATCTCAGAGACACTGGGGAAAGAGACGATTGATCTTTATAATACCTCTGATACGAGAGGACAGAATCCGTCTTACGGGATGAATTACCAGAAGACCGGTCACGAACTGATGAGCCGGGACGAGCTGGCAGTAATGCCGGGAGATAAGTGCATCCTGCAGCTGCGCGGGGTGCGCCCGTTTTACAGTGATAAGTTTGATATCACGAAACACAGGCGTTACCGGGAACTGTCAGATTTTGATAAAAACAACGAGTTCCATATCGAAGAGTATCTGGAACACAGGCTTGTGCTTCCGCAGGAGGAAGCCTTTGAATTTTATGAGTATGAACTGTCGCCGGAAGAGATTGAAGCGGCGGAAAAGGAGGTGATGGAAGATGTAGGATGATGTGCATATAGCTGACGAAAGAATAAGCTTTTGTCTGGATGCGTAGTATTCTGCCCCTGAAATTCAGGCCGGAAGAATAAATCAGATATCGATTTTTAGGTTTGGGACCGTCCGTATGGACGGGTTTTTTTATGGAGGAAAACCATGGAAATTCATATCAGGTCCCCGACCAGGGGATACGGATTTATGGCCTGAATAAGAGGGAAAGGAGAGAAAAAAGCGCTGACAGGCTGAAAAAAAGGCGCTTTTGTCAGTTGTGCGTATATGAGTTTTTTTACAAGCGCTGTTAATATCCTTCAGACATTAGTGGTCGCAATCGGCGCCGGTCTTGGCGTATGGGGCGTGATAAATTTGATGGAAGGATATGGAAATGATAACCCGGGCGCTAAGAGCCAGGGAATCAAACAGCTGATGAGCGGCGGCGGGGTAATCCTGATTGGAACCCAGCTGATCCCGCTTCTCAGCAGCTTATTTTAGAGGAAGGAGTAATTATCCATGTTCGATCAGATTTTTGATGCGATTGAAGAGTGGATGAGGGGACTCCTCACAGGGATCATTCATTCCAACCTGGACCGGATGTTTACCGATGTCAATGAAAAGACCAGTGAGATCGCCGTTCAGGTTGGACAGACCCCGCAGGGCTGGAACAGCAGCATATTCAATATGATCGAAAACTTATCGGAAACGGTGATCCTGCCGATTGCAGGGATCATCATCACATTTGTGCTCTGCTATGAGCTGATCAGTATGATCACAGAGAAAAACAACATGCATGATATCGATACATGGATGTTTTTCAAGTACTTTGTAAAGATGTGGATCGCGGTCTATCTGGTCAGCAATACATTTACCATTACGATGGCCGTATTTGATGTAGGGCAAAGTGTGGTCAATTCTGCGGCAGGTGTGATCACCGGAAGTACAGAGATTGATATCAGTTCTGTGCTGACAGACCTGGACACAGCACTGGAAGCTATGGAGATCGGGGAACTGGTCGTTCTGGTGCTGGAAACGCTGATCGTCAGCTTTGGCATGAAGATCATGAGTGTTCTGATCACAGTGATCCTGTATGGTCGAATGATCGAGATTTATCTGTATACTTCAATCGCCCCGATTCCATTTGCTACTATGACCAACCGCGAATGGGGACAGATCGGGACCAATTATTTCCGGGGGCTTTTTGCCCTGGCGTTCCAGGCATTCCTGATGATGGTATGCGTGGCAATCTATTCCATACTGGTGGCGGGCATCCAGTATTCGGATAACTTAAGTTCCTCTCTCTTCGGAGTGATGGCTTACACGGTTGTGCTGTGTTTCAGCCTGTTCAAGACGGGGGCACTCAGCAAATCGATCTTTAATGCCCATTAAATTTCAGGAAGGAGGATTTGGACGATGGCTTATGTCAGTGTTCCAAAAGATTTAACAAAAGTAAAGAATAAGGTGGCGTTTAACCTGACTAAGCGGCAGCTGATCTGTATCGCGGCGGGAGCTGCGGCAGGAATTCCCTTTTATTACCTTACAAGAGGAGTTCTGGGAAACAGCAATGCTGCCACAATTATGGTCCTGCTGATGCTGCCGGCCTTTCTTTTCGCTATGTACGAAAAGGACGGCATGCATCTGGAAGAGGTGCTGATCCATATGATCCGTGTCAAATGGCTGCGTCCGGCAGTCAGGAAATATGAAACGGAAAATTATTTTGAGACAGATCCGGGAAAGTCCGTGTCTGTGACAGTAAAAAAATCGGAGAAGGGAGGAAAGAACCTTGGCAGAAAGAAGCGGTAAGAAACGGCGTCTGGAAAAGCGCCGGGCTAAAGAAGAGAAGAAAGCTGCGAAACAGCAGGCGGCTTTGAAAGCCGCGAAAAAAGGCAGCCGTAAAGCTTCATGCGGCAAGGCAGATCAGAAGGAGAAGCAGAAAGAAGAGAAAAGGATATCTGCACAGAGGACGATTGCCTATAAGGAAATGGCAAAGGACGGGATCTGCAGGGTGCATGATAAATGTTATTCCAAAACAATCCGGTTTTCGGATATCAATTATCAGCTGGCTCAGAACGATGACAAAAATGCGATCTTTGAAAACTGGTGCGATTTTCTGAACTATTTTGACAGCAGTATCCATTTTCAGCTTAGCTTTATCAATCAGAAGAGCAGCATGAAGGAATTTGAAAAGGTGATCCGGATCCGCCGGAGGCATGATGAATTTGATGAGATCCGGAGAGAATACGCCCGGATGCTGCATCGGCAGCTTGCAAAAGGGAATAACGGCCTGGTGAAATCCAAGTATATCACTTTTTCCATAGAGGCGGATAATATCCGGGAGGCAAAGCCAAAACTGGAGCGTATAGAGACTGATATCCTGAATAATTTTAAAATCCTGGGTGTTCCCGCAGAACCGTTAAATGGAGCTGAACGATTGAAGATCCTGCGCCAGATACTGAATCCGGACGAGCTGGGGGATATCCCGTTCGATTATGGGTCTATGATCCATAGCGGGCTCTCTACAAAAGATTATGTGGCGCCTACCAGTTTTGTGTTCAAGGACGGAAAGACGTTCCAGATGGGAAATACCATCGGCGCAGTTTCGTACCTGCAGATCCTGGCGCCGGAACTTACCGATAAGATGTTGGCGGAGTTTTTGGATATGGATAAAAATCTGATCGTCAATCTGCATGTGCAGTCTGTGGATCAGGTAAAGGCAATTAAGCTGGTGAAAGG
>CALWSM010000163.1 GCA_944384185.1 uncultured Blautia sp.
AATTAACTTTCCCCTGTGCAGGAAATACTTTCTGTGTTAAAATAAAAATACAGTTTGTCTTTTGGACTATCCGGAAGAAACTTCCGGAATTTTCACACAGGAAGAGAGGTATCATCATGTATAGCTTTCAAAATGACTACAGCGAAGGCGCCCATCCCAATATCCTGCGGGCCCTGGAAACCATTAACTATCACCAGAATAACTCTTACGGACTGGACGAACATTCCGGCGCTGCCCGGGAACTGATCCAGGAAGCATTAGAAGATTACAGCGTGGATATCCACTTTATAGCGGGAGGAACTCTGACAAACCTTACCTTTATCTCCCATATTTTAAAGCCCTACGAAGCAGTGATCAGCGCCCAGACAGGGCACATCAATACCCATGAAACCGGCGCTGTCGAGGCCACAGGCCACAAGGTCTTTCCGGTTCCTTCCCAGGACGGAAAGCTGACCCCGGATCTGATCCGTCCGGTGCTTGACCTTCATGAAAATGAACATTGGGTAGAGCCCCGTCTGGTTTATATATCAAACCCAACCGAGATCGGTACCGTTTATACCAAAGAAGAGCTGGAGGTCCTCTATAGTTTCTGCCAGCGCCATCACCTGCATCTGTATATGGACGGCGCCAGGCTGGCGGCGGCGCTGGCCGCAGAAGAGATCACACACCTGACCTTCCCGGATCTGCCCAGGCTGTGCGACGCTTTCTATATCGGCGGCACAAAGGTCGGCGCCATGTTCGGCGAAGCCCTGGTTTTGGTAAAGGAGGAGTTCAAAGACCACTTCCGCTTTAACATGAAGCAGAGAGGCGCTATCCTGGCAAAGGGCTGGATGATGGGCGTACAGTTTGAGGAGCTGTTTAAAGATAATCTTTACATAGAATTAGGAAAAGAAAGTATCCGGCGCATGGAGCCTCTGAAAAAGGCCTTTGAAGAAGCAGGGATCCCTCTGCTGTGCGAAGCTCCCACCAACCAGATCTTCCCCATTTTCCCTAACGCTCTGGCTGACGAGATCAACAGCAGGTATCTGACCACCTTCCAGTGCAGGCCGGATCCGGAGCATACCTGCCTGCGGTTCTGCACCTCCTGGGTCACCAGCGAAGAAGCGGTGGCGGATTTTGTAGAGAATTTTAAGGATATGGTTGTTAAATACCGGTAATATCTCTTTCGCAGCACACATCCGGGGGCATCCCCGGATATATAAAATAAGATTATTCCATGGAATACCGTTTTGGATTTGGGTTACCATGGAATAATCTTTTTTTCAGGCTGCCATTGCATTAGCGTTTATCTTGTCAATAACTTTCTTTATTCCGATCCAGATATGCAGGTCTGTAAATATATCTACAATACTTCCCTGATCTGTAAACGGCGGTTCCTGAAGTACCGAGAAATCTTTCATCAATCCATTATGAACAATATACTCTACAATCTGGTTTACAAAGTATATCTGCCTGCTGTCTAAATTTGCGCTATTAAGGTATTCAGAAAACGCCTCTTTCGCAGCGTTCATGTCAAGGCCGACTATCTCACGGACAAACTCCCCTAAAGGTTTCTCCCCGTATTCCGCTACATATTCCTCTCTGGTTCCCAATTCACTCCAGAGGATTTTTTCCAGCTCCTTAATGTCCTCCTTGGTCATCGGCTTATTCATTTTCAGCTTGGAAATCACAAGATTATCCTGGTGTTGTCGGACATAATATTCTGCCTTTGCCTTGTAATTCTTTAAATCATCATTATCCAGTTCCGCCTCTTTCCATTCCATAGACAATATATCATCTTCAAAATTTGTGTCATAATGGATAACTGTCTTTTTAATATACTTCATCAGATCTCGTAAATTATTGCGGATTTCCTCCAGTTCATCAATTCCCGCATTATCCAGATAATCTGTATGAAGGATTTTACTGATCAAGTCTGCCTGCACCATAATTTCCGGAATATTCGCCACATTAGAAATTGCCTTTACTTTCTTTAAAAGATCACTTTGAGCCTTTCCATATTTCTTTCCGGCCAGATACGCAAGCTCCAGCCCGTATATTAATGCATCAAACCGGACAGCACTGGCATTATCTTTATCCGGAAGAATCAACGGCGCAAGTTCTTCCCGAACCAGAAGGGTATCCTCATAGCTCAACATCTGATAATTCGATTTATCCGAATACAGCTCCACATATTTCAGATGCTGCCTTACAGAAAAATTATCTCTGTTCAATTCCTTTACTTTCCCACTCAAATGATCAATAAGAGCATTTCTATAAGCAATGAGACGTTTTGTCTGGTATTGCAGATCCTGAAGTTTATAGGTGATCTGAAATTCCAGATTGAAAACTGCTCCTTGAAGAGCCATCATATTAGCCGTTGCTTTTCCTTTATTCATACGGAAAAATTCAAAATTCCCGCAAAAATCAAAAATATAAAATTTCTGCTTATCTTCTCCGTCCAATAATCCGGGGCAAAGGCGGGTTCCTCTTCCGATCATCTGCCAAAACTTAGCCTTGCTCATGACCTTTTTAAAAAATACCAGATTCAGTATTTCCGGTACATCGATCCCTGTATCAAGCATATCTACGGAAATTGCGATCTGCGGGAGTTTCTCCGGCTCAGAAAATTCATCGATGGCACTCTGGGCATAAGTCATATAATTGTCGATCACTTTCGCATATCCCGGAAGATTCGGATATTCTTTTCCGAAAATCTCCAGGATTTTCTCTGCATGTTCATGATTTTTTGCAAAGATGATTGTCTTTCCCAGTTTCTCCCCATAATGGATCCTAAGACCTTCTGTCATCAGGATATGAAGAGCCTTTTTTATGGTATCCTCATTAAAAATCCAGGAATTCAGGGCGGAAGAGCTGATACTCTCCGGTAATTCCCCATTTTCATTCTTAAAGGTATTCTCATATACTTCTTTGTCTTCTTCCGACAGTTCATCATATACAATTCCCCGATCAATAAATTTCAAAGAAGTCTCAACGGACAGAAAATCTACCAGATATCCGTCCTTTACCGCCTGTGCCAATTCATATCCATACGTAGGTACGCCATTTTCCAGTTCAAAAATACTATAGGTATTTTTGTCAATCTCATCCTTCGGCGTAGCAGTAAGTCCCACCAAAAGGGCATCAAAATAAGTGAAGATATCTCTGTATTTATTATAAATAGACCTGTGTGCCTCATCACAGATCACAAGATCAAAATATCCGCAGGTAAAAAGTTTTCCTTTCTCGTCTTGGGCTGTATCAATACAGTTCATCATGGTCTGGTAAGTTGCAAATACCCCGTGAGCCGTATAGTTACCCTTTTCTTCACAAAGATTCGTAACCGAAAAATCCGGAAGCAAATTTACAAAGCTTCTCTTTGCCTGTGTTACTAGAGAGGTTCTATCTGCAAGAAACAAAATATTTTTTACCCATCCATACCGCAATAACACATCGCACAAAGAAATCACCGTTCTTGTTTTTCCCGACCCGGTTGCCATAACCAACAGCGCTTTCCTGCGGTTCTTCTTTCCGAAACTGTCACAGACTGCCTTTACGGCCGCTTCCTGATAATATCTGCCTGCAATATCCTTATTTACTGATATATGATTCAGGTTCATTTTCATTGCCTGGAGGTTAAACCATTTCTCCAGATCACGTTTTGAATAAATTGCAGATACCTTTCGCTCCGGATACTGTCCGTCATTTATTCTTGTCTCAAAACCATTGGTAAGAAATGTAACAGGTCTTCTTCCATATTGTTTTTCTAATAGGTCTGCATATAATTTCACCTGCTGCCTTCCTTTTGCAAGATCTACGCAGGTTCGTTTTGCTTCTATCACGGCAAGGGGCCGGTGGGCGTCATCATAAAGCACATAGTCGGCGTAACCGACTTCTGATTTATTGGGCATTCCATAAAGTTCCACTTCATTCAGCCAGTCTTCTCCCTCTGTCCAGCCTGCATCCAGCAACATAGCGTCTATGTAGATCTTTCTTGTTTTATACTCGGAAAGATCCAGCGGTTTGGGGACATAGGTTTGCTGCTGTTCTTCTCTTCTGGCCGTCAGCTGGGCCCTCAAAGCCTTATTTTCTTCAATCAGCGCCTTTAAATCCATTTCAGGAGGGCCGGATACCCGCTGCTCCCGGGAGGAATCTGCCCTGTCCAGCAGCTCCGGATCAAAGGTTGTCTCTTCGTACTGTTTACCATAACAATAAGCTACGAAATCAAGAAAAATATAAAGGTTTTCCAGGCACAGTCTCGCCTCGTCCAAAGTGATCTTTTTCCCGTTATGGGCAGCGTTATTTCCTAATTTTCTGATAAAATCCATACGCTTCCAAAGATCCGGATCTACGATATCCTTAAATTCTTCGGTATTCATCAGGCTGACCAGGGTATCCTGATATGGACGGACAAGGGAGCGGTCCACAGAGTACATCCACTTCACAGCAAACTCCATGGCTCTCCGGCAGTTTAACACACTGGCTCCCATATCAATGTTCAGAATCCTCTCTGCTGAGACAGCCACGTCGGCAAAAGACTTAAATTGCGGGTCTTTTTTCAAAAAGTCAAAGTTCGTCGTGGTAAACACCTCCCTGTTGTTAAGATTTCTATGATAAAGTTCATGTTGGTTGTTATGGAGTTGAGCGTTAGGCAACTTTTGATTTGTCG
>CALWSM010000164.1 GCA_944384185.1 uncultured Blautia sp.
TCTTCTCTGAGCAATAATCTTGCGAATATTCTGACACTGATCCCGGCAGGTTTATGGTACAGAAGACTGCAGGCCGGAAAAAAAGAAAAAAAGAAAGGGTTTTTCGGGCTTTCACCTCTTTGGATCCTTCTTTTGCCGGCGGCAGGCCTGGCTCTCCAGCTTCTTTCCGGGTGGTATCTGCGTCTGGTATTTGCGGTCTTTCCGGAATGGCTGAGATATTATACCTATGTTCTGGAAAATCTGGGAATGACAGAGCCCGCTTTCCTGCCCTTGCTGTATACCATAGTGCTGGCGCCGGTGACGGAAGAACTGATCTTCCGAGGACTGAGCATGAAAATCCTGGAAATGGAATTTCCTTTCTGGGCGGCAAATATCCTCCAGGCCTTTTATTTCGGCGCCGTACATGGAAATATGGTGCAGGGGATCTATGGTTTTCTGTCAGGAC
Source organism: uncultured Blautia sp. (assembly GCA_944384185.1). Taxonomy (GTDB): domain Bacteria; phylum Bacillota; class Clostridia; order Lachnospirales; family Lachnospiraceae; genus Blautia. The sequence continues at coordinate 446 of CALWSM010000164.1, forward strand.
TGGCGCTGGGATATCTGGTGAAAAGAAAAGGCACGTTAGCCGCCGGCGTCCTGTGCCATTTCGGGGTGAACCTTTCCGGAGTGTTATTGGGGCTTTTATGAGGGAAAAGGTAAAAGCATCGTTGGAAGACTGAAAAATTAAGAAATATTATGGAAAGAATACTTGAAATTTTCAGTGGATAGTGGTAGAGTGGTAATAGAAACATAAATAATGTTTTGAAACAAGAAAAATAGTGCATTTCTCAAAGGAGGAACAGGAAATGGCAATTTTAGTGACAGGCGGAGCCGGTTTTATCGGAAGCCACACAGTAGTGGAGCTGCAGAATGCAGGCTATGATGTAGTTGTAGTGGATAATCTTTGCAATTCCAGTGAAAGATCATTGGAGCGTGTAAAACAGATCACAGGAAAACCGGTGAAGTTTTATAAAGCCGATATCCTGGACAGAGAAGCTTTAAATAAGATTTTTGAACAGGAGTCCATTGATTCCTGTATCCATTTTGCAGGACTGAAGGCAGTAGGAGAATCTGTACAGAAGCCCTGGGAGTATTATGAGAACAATATTTCCGGCACTCTGACCCTGGTAGATGTGATGAGAAAGCATAATGCGAAAAACATTATCTTTTCTTCTTCCGCCACCGTATACGGAGATCCTGCTTTTGTCCCCATCACAGAGGAATGTCCCAAGGGACAGTGTACAAATCCTTACGGCTGGACAAAATCCATGCTGGAGCAGATCCTTTCCGACATTCAGAAAGCAGATCCGGAATGGAACGTAGTTCTGTTAAGATATTTTAATCCTATCGGCGCCCATCAGAGCGGCCTGATCGGAGAGAATCCAAACGGTATCCCCAACAACCTGATGCCCTACATTACCCAGGTAGCCGTAGGAAAGCTGAAAGAACTGGGAGTCTTCGGAAACGACTACGATACTCCGGACGGAACAGGAGTGAGGGATTATATCCATGTAGTAGACCTGGCCAAAGGCCATGTAAAGGCCCTGAAGAAGCTGGAAGGTAACTCTGGTCTTTCTATCTACAATCTGGGAACCGGAAAAGGCTACAGCGTACTTGACATTGTAAAGAACTTTGAAGCAGCCACAGGCGTGAAGATCCCTTATGTGATCAAACCCCGCCGGGCGGGAGATATCGCCACCTGCTACGCCAGCGCAGAGAAAGCAGAGAAAGAGCTGGGCTGGAAGGCAGAATATGATATCAAAGACATGTGCAGGGATTCCTGGAACTGGCAGTCTAAGAATCCTAACGGATACGAGGAATAAAAAGAAACAGCTCTGTCCCGGGGGTTCTGGCCGGGCAGAAGAAAAACAGAGCACAATAAAAGGTGCTGTCGGTGAATTTCCGACAGCACCTTATTTCTACTCCAAAACCGGAGATCAGTATAATTTTTTATGTTCGTACACCGGCTCGGTAGTGAGCTGTACCCCTAATTTCTTAAAAATCTTCTTATCCACAGAAGAGAGCATCACAGAGGAATGCACCTGGCAGCCCTTTAATTTCGGGAGCTGCTCCAGAGCCAGCTTGGCGATATCGCTGGTAGCGGCGCTGCTGGAGAGGGCGATCAACACTTCGTCTGTATGAAGTCTTGGATTTTTGCTTCCCAGGTATTCTGTCTTCAGCTTCTGGATCGGTTCAATGGCTACCGGGGAGATCACGTGAAGCTTGTGCTGGATTCCCGCCAGTTCTTTTAAAGTATTTAAGAGAAGAGCGGCGGAAGCCCCCAGCAGATCGGAAGTCTTTCCGGTAATGATCCGTCCGTCCTCCAGTTCAATGGCAGCGGCCGGTCCTCCGGTTTGTTCCGCTCTTTCCTTAGCCGCCACTGTGACCTTTCTGTTTTCCGGAGAGATGCCGGCCTGCTTCATCAGCAGTTCCAGCTTGAACACTTCTTCGTCAGTGCTTGTCTCTTCCAGACGCCCTGCCAGCGCCTGATAGTACCGGCGGATGATCTCCTGCTTGGAGGCTTCCCGGCATACCTCATCGTCAACGATACAGTTTCCGGCCATGTTCACGCCCATATCCGTGGGAGACTGGTAAGGGCATTTCCCGAAGATCCGTTCAAATATAGCGCTGAGAACAGGGAAGATCTCCACATCCCGGTTGTAGTTTACTGTGGTTTCTCCGTAGGCCTCCAGATGGAAGGGATCGATCATATTTACATCGTTCAGGTCGGCGGTAGCCGCTTCATAGGCCAGATTTACCGGATGCTTCAGCGGGATATTCCAGATGGGGAACGTCTCGAATTTCGCATAGCCTGCATGGATCCCCCGTTTATGCTCATGATAGAGCTGGGAAAGGCAGGTTGCCATCTTTCCGCTTCCCGGCCCGGGAGCCGTTACGACTACCAGAGGACGGGAGGTCTCTATGTATTCGTTCCGCCCATACCCTTCGTCGCTTACGATAAAGGGGATATTGCTGGGATATCCCTCGATGGGATAATGGATATAAACACGGATGCCCATACCTTCCAGCTTAGCTTTAAAGGCATTGGCGCCGTTCTGTCCGGAGTACTGGGTGATCACTACGCTTCCCACAAAAAGGCCTCTGCTCCGGAATGCATCGATAAGGCGGAGAACATCAATGTCGTAGGTGATCCCCAGATCTCCTCTGACCTTGTTCTTCTCAATATCTCCGGCGCTGATCACGATGACGATCTCCGCATGATCGGAAAGCTGCATTAACATCCGCAGCTTACTGTCCGGGGCAAATCCGGGTAAGACTCTGGAGGCATGGTAGTCGTCAAACAGCTTTCCTCCAAACTCCAGGTACAATTTATTGTCAAACTTGCTGATGCGCTCTTTGATATGCTCTGACTGCATAGATAAATACTTTTCGTTATCGAAACCGATTTTCATTTTATGTCGCCCCTTCTTTCCATATATTTTAATTACTGGGTTAGTATACTACAAATGCAGTGGGAAATTCCAGCCTGTGAAGAAAAAATATTTTATTTTGTGGATATTCAACAGAAATTTACAAAAGTTTAAGAATTGTGTTCTCTTTTTCATCATGTTCATATTGACTTTATAAACCCACAATCTTTATAATATAAAGGATAACGTGAGGAGGAATAAAATGAATCAAAACCAAAACAATGATCCGAAGAATGACGGGCCTAAGAACAGACAATCCCTTCTGATCCTGCTGGCCTGCATTTTGATCAGTCTGGTATGTGTAAATCTGCTGAGCAGAATGACCAGCAATATGACCAGTGAAATTCCATACAGTGAATTTATAAAAATGTTGGAAGAGGGGGAAGTGGAAAGCGTGGTGCTGAAATCCAACACCCTGACCATTACTCCCAAGACCCAGAAGTCCATGACAGGGACTATGGAGATCTATACCACATTAATGGAGGATGAGAGCGAACTGACCCAGCGTCTGGAAGAGGCCGGAGTGGATAAATATTATAAAGAACCGCCGGATATGACTTCCAGTATTATCTACAGCCTGCTGAGTATCGTGCTCCCTGTACTGATCATGGTAGGCCTGTTAAGCTGGCTGTTCCGCCGCATGAATAAAGGCGGGGGAATGATGGGCGGCGTAGGAAAGAGCAGAGCCAAAGCCTATGTACAGAAAGAAACCGGCGTCACTTTTAAAGATGTAGCCGGAGAAGATGAGGCCAAGGAATCCCTTCAGGAAGTGGTGGATTTCCTGCACAACCCTGGGAAATATGCGGCCATCGGAGCAAAACTTCCCAAAGGCGCCCTTCTTGTAGGACCTCCGGGAACCGGCAAGACTCTTTTGGCAAAAGCAGTGGCAGGGGAAGCCCATGTGCCCTTTTTCTCCCTGTCCGGATCGGATTTCGTGGAAATGTTCGTAGGAGTGGGAGCCTCCCGGGTAAGAGACCTGTTTGAGGAGGCGAAGAAAAACGCTCCCTGCATTATTTTTATTGACGAGGTAGACGCTATCGGAAAAACCAGGGATTCCCGCTATGGAGGAAACGACGAGAGGGAACAGACCCTGAACCAGCTCCTGGCGGAAATGGATGGGTTTGATACTTCCAAGGGACTGCTGATCCTGGCGGCCACCAACCGTCCGGAAGTGCTGGATCCGGCTCTTCTCCGGCCGGGACGCTTTGACCGGCGGATCATTGTAGACCGTCCGGATCTGAAAGGACGTGTGAACATCCTCCGTGTCCATGCAAAAAATGTATCTTTAGACGAGACGGTGGATCTGGACGC
>CALWSM010000165.1 GCA_944384185.1 uncultured Blautia sp.
ATGTTGTGTTTTTCCAGATTTGGCAGCTCCTAAAAGGAGCTGCCGCAGCCGTTTCGATACTTATCGAATTCCGGGTTAAAAGAATAAAAATTTTTCTGATTCAGCTTTTCCTTGGTCTTTTCCAGGGCTTCGCCAAATCTCTGGAAATGGACGATTTCCCTGGCACGGAGAAATTTCAGAGGCTCCCGTATCTCCGGATCCGGGATCATGCGCAGCAGATTATCATATACCGTCCGGGCCTTCTGTTCTGCCGCCAGATCCTCCGTAAGATCTGTAACGGCGTCTCCTTTTGACTGAAATTCTTTCGCTGTAAATGGCATGGCAGACGCCGCCTGGGGCCATATCCCGGCCGTATGATCGATATAGTAAGCGTCGAAGCCTCCTGTTTTCGCCTCCTCCACCGTGAGGTTTTTCGTAAGCTGATATACCATGGTGCAGATGATCTCCATATGAGCCAATTCTTCTGTACCAATATCCGTCAGCAAGCCTCCCACTTCTTTGACCGGCATCGTATAGCGCTGTGAAAGATAACGCATAGAAGCGGATAATTCCCCGTCCGGACCGCCGTACTGGCTGATGATGAGCTGGGCCGTTTTCGGGCAGGTTTTTTTGATCTTTACCGGATACTGGAGCCTTTTTTCATAAATCCACATTCAGACACATCCCCCTTCCCACGGCGCAGGCCCTTCCTGCCAGAAAAAACAGGCGGATAAGGGCTGCTTCTGATAAATCTCAGCCATACAATCCGGAGTCAGCGGATAGAATTTTTCGGCAAATTCCTCTTTCATCTGTTTTCTTTTCTCCAGAGCTGTTTTAAACTCTGCTAATCCTTCCTGATCCTCCGGATGGGTGTCCAGATAGAGCCGCAGGTCATCCAGCAGGAAGCTCACTCTCTGGATTTCCAGCATCAGAGCCTCCCGCTCTCTTTGCACCGGGTCTTTGTCAGCAGCTTCCTGGGAAGCCCCGGGAAAGAAAAGCTCTTCCGCTGCAAAAAACGGCATATCCAGATCTTTAAAAATCGTCCCTGTCCCCAGCGCCTGATCTGCGCTGTATCGCTCTCCCCAGTGCTGTCTGGGAACTGAAGCCATTGCTAAATAATGTTTTTTCGTATCCAACACTTACACTCCCTTCTAAAACCATATGGTTTCGAAGTTAGTATGCGCTGGAATCCTGTTAGAATTTCAGGAGAATTTTTGAAATTTTTTTGCTTCTGCGAAAGCCGCCTCTTTTTCCTACTCCAGTTCAAAGGCTCCGGTATAAAGCTGATAATACTGGCCTTTCTTTGCCAGCAGTTCTTCGTGATTTCCCTTCTCGATGATCCGCCCGTGATCCAGTACAATGATCACATCGGAATTTTTTACCGTGGAGAGACGGTGGGCGATCACAAAGACCGTCCTTCCTTTCATCAAAGCGTCCATTCCCCGCTGTACGATAGCTTCTGTACGGGTATCAATAGAGGAAGTGGCCTCGTCCAGGATCATGACCGGAGGATCTGCCACAGCCGCCCTGGCAATGGACAGAAGCTGCCGCTGGCCCTGGGAAAGGTTGGCGCCGTTTTCTGTAAGAAGGGTATCATAGCCTTCCGGCAGCCTGGTGATAAAATCATCTGCCCCCGCCAGCTTTGCCGCTGCAATACATTCTTCATCAGAAGCGTCCAGCTTTCCATAGCGGATATTTTCCATTACCGAGCCGGTAAACAGGTTGGTATCCTGAAGTACGATCCCCAGGGACCGGCGGAGATCCCTTTTCCGGATCTTATGGATGTTGATCCCGTCATAACGGATCTTTCCGTCGGCGATATCATAAAAACGGTTCAGCAGATTGGTAATGGTGGTCTTCCCTGCGCCGGTAGCCCCTACAAAGGCAACCTTCTGCCCCGGCCTGGCGTAAAGGGAAATGTTATGGAGCACGGTCTTTCCCGGCTCATACCCGAAGTCTACATTATGCAGCCGCACGTCCCCCTCCAGTCTGGTATAGGTTACAGTCCCGGATTTCCGGTGGGGATGTTTCCAGGCCCAGAGTCCTGTCCGATCCCGGGATTCCTCAAGAAGCATTTCCTCCTGTCCGGCCTGCCGGTCATCTGTCCCTGCCTGGCCGTTCCTGGATTTTTCCCGGACATTGACCAGGGTTACATAGCCCTCATCCTGCTCCGGCTCCTGATCCAGCAGCCGGAAGATCCTTTCCGTACCGGCGATCCCCATAATCACGGCATTCACCTGATGGGACACCTGACCGATATTTCCTGCAAACTGCTTGGTCATGTTCAGGAATGGCACTACGATACTGATCCCGATAGGAAGTCCGGATATGCTCAGATTCGGCGCATGGAGAGTAAGAAGCGTCCCTCCCGTAATAGCCACCAGGACATAGAGGATATTGCCGATATTGTTCAGGATAGGGCCAAGTATATTGGCATACTGATTTGCCTTCCTGGACTCTTCATAAAGGATATCGTTGTAACGGTCAAAATCCGCTTCACTCTCTTCCTCATGACAGAATACTTTGATCACTTTCTGTCCGTACATCATTTCTTCTACAAAACCTTCCACTTTTCCAAGGGCGTTCTGCTGCCTGACGAAAAATTTTGCCGAGCCGCCGCCTACCTTCTTGATGAGCACCGTCATCACCACCACCCCCAGGACTACCACCAGGGTCAGCCACAGGCAGTAATATACCATGATCCCGAAAATGGTCAGCACAGTAATACCGGAGATCATAAGGTGGGGAAAACTCTGGGAGATCATCTGACGGAGGGTATCAATATCGTTGGTATAATAACTCATAATATCCCCGTGGTCATTGGTATCAAAATATTTGATGGGAAGGCGCTGCATATTTCCGAACATCCTTTCCCGCATTTTTTTCAGCGTTCCCTGGGTCATGACCGCCATGAGCTGATTGAAGGTAAAACCGGCTGCCAGAGAAAGGATATAAAAAACTGCCAGTATAGAAACCAGGCTCAGGATCCGGCCGCTGACTGCACCCCAGTCTCCTTTTTGCCAGTTATCCTCGATAACGGCAATGATCTTCTGCATAAAGACGGTAGGGATAGAGCTTACCACTGCGTTAAATATGATACAGGCGATGGCCGCCGGCAGCATTACCGGGTAAAAACCCAGCATGGTCTTAAACAGCCGCAAAACAATATTTTTCTTTTTATTCTCCAAGCTGGTTCCCCTCCTTATTCTGAGAAGTATAGATCTCCCTGTATATTTCATTGGACGCCAGCAGTTCCTCATGGGTGCCTATGGCGTTGATCTCGCCACCTTCCATTACCAGGATCCGGTCTGCATCTTCTACCGAAGCTGTCCGCTGGGCGATAATGATCTTGGTGGTTTCCGGGATGTACTCCTTCATGGCTTTCCGGATCCTGGCGTCTGTTCTGGTATCCACTGCACTGGTGGAGTCATCCAGGATCAGTATTTTGGGTTTTTTCAGAAGGGCTCTGGCAATACACAGCCTCTGCTTCTGTCCGCCGGATACATTGGCGCCTCCCTGTTCTATGTAAGTGTCATATCCGTCCGGAAACTGGGAAATAAACTCATCGGCGCAGGCCATCTGACAGGCCTGGACCAGCTCTTCATCTGTGGCCTCCTTATTTCCCCATCGGAGATTTTCCCGGATCGTCCCGGAGAAAAGGATATTTTTCTGGAGGACCACCGCCACCTGGTTCCGCAGGGTTTCCAGATCATAATCTCTTACATCTACGCCTCCTACCTTTACAGAACCTTCCGTCACGTCATACAGCCGGGAGATCAGCTGGATCAGAGAAGACTTGGAAGAACCTGTGCCCCCGATGATACCAATGGTTTCACCGGAACGGATCTTAAGATCAATGTTCTTTAAAACCCGGCGCTTTGCCTCCTTTGCGTATTTAAAGCTCACATGGTCAAAAGATATGGAGCCGTCCTTCACTTCATATACCGGATTTTCCGGATTGGATAAGGTGCTCCTTTCCTCCAGCACTTCTGCGATCCTCTTTCCCGATTCTCCCGCCATGGTGATCATGACAAATACCATGGACAGCATCATCAGACTGTTCAGCATCATAAAGCTGTAGGTCAGCAGAGAGGACAGCTGTCCTACGTCCAGATCCAGCCCTTGAGAGGTAATGATCGTATAGGAACCAAAAGACAGCACAAAAGTCATCACCGTATAAATGCAGAACTGCATCAGAGGATTGTTCAGAGCCAGGATACGCTCTGCCCTGGTGAAATCTGCACATACATCCTCCGCCGCCCGGTCAAATTTCTCCTGCTCATAATCCTCCCGGACGAAAGATTTCACCACCCGCATAGCTTTGATATTCTCCTGGATAGAGCTGTTCAGCCGGTCATATTTTTTAAACACTCTCCGGAAAAGAGGCATGGTCTTATAGATGACCACGGACAGTCCGAAGCCCAGCACAGGAACCACAAACAGAAAGATCCACGCCATCCTGCCGCCCATGACAAAAGCCATGACAAAGGCAAAGATCAGCATGAGCGGCGAGCGGATCGCCGTCCGTATGAGCATCATAAAAGCATTCTGTACATTGGTGATATCTGTCGTCATTCTGGTAACCAGAGAAGAAGTCATAAACTTATC
>CALWSM010000166.1 GCA_944384185.1 uncultured Blautia sp.
CCTTCTTATTTACCGCTTTCCTTCTACAAAGCTCCGGATATTTCCTGCTAAAGTTAGCCAACCGTCGTTTCAGGCTGACATTATAAGTAAAGACATCTACCTGATCCTCTGCCTCATTAAAGAGGATGATCGTCTCTTTTTCATACTTTGTAAGCTTCAAATACTGCCTCCTTCCTGAAATATGAACTGAACACTAACCTGCTTAGGCATATAAACTATCACCTTACGATTTTTAGGTTCAAAAAGTGCCATCGCGATGAGGCTTTTTCATCACAAAACGCATCTGAGACATACACAATCAGTCCTTCTCCCTCGCCAGCTGCTGTTCCAGATACTTGGGAACTGACCTCCCGGTCCTTTTGGCAATAACAATCTGTTTCTCCCGAAGTCTTTTTATAACAGACATGCGTTTTTTAGGTTTCTTTTCCGGATCCGAGAGTGCCTTCCCAGGATGATCTTTCTGATGATTCACACACCCATCTATAGCATCATAATTAACTTCCATCCCGGATTCCCAGCTTCTCTCATAGTGACCATTCTCATATGCTTTCTGCCATAGCTCCAGTCTTTTCAACCGATCAGGTTTATTCTGTTTTTCAATAGCATCTGGTTCTTTTATCTGATTATTTCGCACATACCCATGAAGGATTTCCTTTGTCTGCTGATCAAATCCATTTCCGCACTCTTCCATGATCTTCTTCCCATAACAATCAAGAATCACTCTTGTGGTTTGACGGTGATAGTCCTGATGTTCCATAAGAAAGAATTGTCGCCCATCTATGATGATCTCATCCGCAGCCAGCCAGTTTCCTTCCATGCCGTCAATTCTGTAATCTTTCGTATCCAGCGTCACAAGCGCCCCTGATGAGTTGATCCGTATAAAACCGGAAATCCTTCTGGGCGTATTCTCATCCACATAAAAGCAGGATACTTCTCCATCCCGATTCACAACAATGACGTCACTGACGTCTCTTATATCGGCAGTTCTTTCCCATATATCCATTATCGCTTCTCTTGCGGAAAGATTTGAAATATGGATCTGACGGTAGAAGTCAATCCGTATCTGTCGGTTTTCACTCTTTAACTGATCATACGGTTTTTTCCACAGGTCTTTCCCGGCAGTATTAAGATCTACACGATACAGTGCATACTGATCAGTTCTCATCATCGTCCTCCTTTATATTATTCAGATACTCCCTCAGATCCAGGGAATAGAAATAATCATCTTCCACCTGCTGCAGTTTCTCTATTGTGGATGACAGTAAGAGGATCATCTCTTCATCAGAGACATCTTCCTTCGTATCTTCTAAGACATCCAGCGTACCCTTTAGGATATCTATGGTTTCCTCCCTGGTTCTGGCAGCATAAGCGGCCACCAGCGTTAATTCATCTTCATCAAATCGTGTCTGGCTCATAAACATTCCTCCCTTCTCTTGAGCGTGGTTTTTACTTCTTTATTTTCATTCTTAGGGACGGTTCTTGCCGATTCACGGGCTTTCAGTTCCTTTTCAGCCTCCGCTATTGCTTTCTGCACATGAACATTTTCCCGGAAATAAGGAATTGAATTAATTGTTTCCTTCTGGACACGGTTTCCACTGACCAGCTCAAATTCACCTTCATAATCACTTCCATCCTTCAGATCGAATCCAATACACTTTATTCCATGCATCCGCTCCGGCGGAATGCTGTCATAAATCCGAAAAGCTTCCTGCAGTGACAGATCCTGATGGTACTCTCCCAGAACGGGAAATTCTGAACACTCAGCCACATAAAACCGGATATTGGGGTCTTCATCCAAGTGACTGACCCTCTCTGTCAGCTGACCTATTCCCAGCTCTGCCTTCCTTTCCAGTGCAAAAGCCGGAAGTTCTGTAAATCCAAATTGATCCACATAATAAGCCCGCAGTTCATGATTCCGGTTCATGACCACCACATCACTGACCGACATAGAATGGGCTTTGAAGTCAGCGGGCGGCAGATCATTGAACATGCTGTAAAGTGTTTCCAGATCATCCGATTTCAATAGAATTCCGGAATAAACACATTCATAATCCGCAGCGACCACTTCCAGTCCTTCTTTATTGATATAATCCATGCCAAGGAATCTATACTGCTCTGCTTTTGATCCTTCTTTGATCTGATAGATGGAAAATCGCTCCCCGTTGTCTTCATACATCATCTCTTCTGAGCTTTTTTCAAACCGTTCCGGATAAAGAACTCTCTGGATCCGTTCTGCCGTAAACTGATCATCGATACCGCCCTGTCCAAACCAGGTCTCTACATCATCCCAGGAGTCTGCATACAGAACCCCTGATAACTGATGTACGCCGTCCGGCACGAACCGGAGATGGTCATCTGTACTGCCCTTTTCATCAAAGTAATACCCGGCAGCTTCCATCGCAGGAAGGAATTTCTCTTTCTTTTCCTCCTGTCTCTGCACATTTCTCTCTGCCAACAGTTCCCTCATCTTTATGCTCAGCTCATCAATCATTTTCCCAGCCGTGTGCCGGATCGTATCCATTGATGTTTTCAGTTCTTTCATATCCCTTCCGGAACTCCAGTTTGCAATGTATGGGAAACTATACTCCGAGGTATCTATTCCGAATGCACTGCAGACGCAGTAGGCAACAGACTCTGCCTCTACTTCTGCTGTCAGCCGGTCTTTCTTTTCTCCTTTTGCCTTCATTTCATCACGGTCATGGAGTCTGGCGTGCCCGGACTCATGGATTGCGGTCTTGATTGTCTGGCTTTCGCTCATCCCTTTCCGGATCACGATTTCTTTATCCTCATTGTGATAGTACCCTTTCGCATTTCCTGAAATCTCATCAAATCGGATCGGTACTGGAGATACTGCGGTAATTGCTTCCATGAACAGATCGTAATCATTAACTGCCTCTTTCAGTTCTTCCGGCACCATCAGGTCGATGGGATCTCCAACTGTCTGAGCAATATCAAAGACGGTAATCGCCTTAAACCGGGGGATCTTCACTTCCACCTCTTTCATGATCGAGTCTCCATTTTCATTCAGAACCGGACGCCCTTCCTTGTCCAAGACTTCCTGCATCTGCTTTTTCTTGATCGGCGTCGGGGCAATAATCGTAATCCCTTTCTCTCCCTTCATGACCTGACGTCCCATAGACTGCCAGTTCCGGTATCCTGTCACAAGCGTTGCATCCGGCCGCTGAAGTGCGATCAACATCGTGTTATTGAAAGAATAATTATGGAACTTCGCCATTGTCTGCAGGTATTCCGTGTATCTTTCACTGGTAAATATTTCAGAAACGCCTTCTTCCAGAGACTGCAGAATACTGTCCATATCTCTTCCTTTCAGCTGAAAAGATGTATTTCTATTTTCTTCCATCTCATGTCCTCCTTATAAAAAGTCCCCGCCGCTGTCTTAGGACAGCAGGCAGGGAAAATCTAAAATCGTTCCTACAGTTCCATATCCGTAGATTTATGTTTGATCCGCTCCGGATGGACAGCTTTTTCTGCCGCTGTCTCCTTAACAGGTTCCTGTTTTCCAATATCCTGTTCCTTCGCCCTTTTTCTCTCTGTAAAAGCCTCAGCTTTTTCAAATACATGGTCTCTGGTATCGTAATGATACACTTCATCTGTCAGGCGGTCTTCCGGGGCAACCTGCGTTTCATTAATTTCTGTCACCATCTCTTTTAATTCCGAGTAGGAAAGTCTTCCATCATCAGGAGCAACAATAATTTCATGCACAGATGAAGGGAGAATAAAGAAATCTCCTTTTATTTCTTCACCAAGCTGATCCATAACGCCCGGATAGAACACAGCAGCCGCCCCGTCTATACCAGTTTCATTTGTTACTACAATCAAAGGATTATCCTGATTTGCTTCGTCCATCCTTTCTTTTGCATCCCGGATTTCTTCTTCGGATGCTCCCATCTCCTTCATCCCATCCAAAGTCATTCTGCCAAGCAACTCTCCCAGATTATTAATTTTTACTGGCGTAATAACCGGACTGTTTGCCAGAGCATCCTTATAAAGCTGATTTCTGGTCACTCCATAGGTCTCCATCATCCGGTTGGTTACAATGGCAGAAGCTCTTCCCATTTCCGTTTCCTCAACAGCAATGTGAAACGTAATGGCCAGATCTTCCCGCTCAACAAAAGGTACGCCTCCCAGCACCTGTGCATTTTTATCCGCATTAGATACTCTCATGAAAAGGTGTTTTTTCGCTTCTTCATACTGAGTAAGGCGGCTCACATCAAAGCGCTCCGGTTCTCTCTGGATGATCTGCGATATCTGCTCAAGTACATCCGTGATACGGAACCGTGGATTTTCATAAGACTGCCTGTACAAGTCAGTCAGATTAATCGTGGGAATCCGATCATCTCCCGGCCTGATCACAGTAAGCCCCATATACCGGTTATTCAGTTTCTGCTGTTCCCGGATTGTGACCTGGGCATCCTGATATGACTCAGGAAG
>CALWSM010000167.1 GCA_944384185.1 uncultured Blautia sp.
CAGGCTTTGTATCTGGGCGCATCAGGACATTCCTCCTCGGATTTACCATTCCAGGGAATTCGCGTGTGATTGTCGGGGAAACCCATCAAACGCTCACATTCGAGGGGAAGCAGTTTGCGAACTGTCGGTTTTCCGGATGGCGTATACGCAACTCCATGCACATCTCCGGCGGTCTGCGTATACATCACACCTTCTTCAGAAACCCCCATGCCCGATCCTCCGGAACGTTCGCCGGGCTTCATTTTGTCTCCGTCAAGTGCGATTGGTTCGACAATTACCGTTTCCGCGCCGGGACCGCCTGCCGTAACTGTTTTTCCCGCTTTTGCCTCCGTCACATAAAGACCGCCGTTCGGACGATCTTTCCTTCTGCCGTTCGCATCGCAGAAGGAAACGTGAAAACATTCTTCACGAGCTACCGCGGGAGTCACTTCCGTGCGCATCGTAGGGAAAACCTCATTCCAGAATCCCTGCAGATCACCTCCCGCATCGTTTTTAATGAAGCCGATGGCTGTTTCCGGTTCCCGTGGAACTTCCTGCAGGAGCGGAAGATTGTTCCCGCCTGTCCCCATGCGGGCAACGATGGATTGTGACACTTCGACCGATTTTATACGGGAATCGGGAGCATGGTTTTCATAGCAAAGAAAATCCGTTCCGGCCTGTTCAATCACACATTGGAGACGCCCCTTGTCCGGCATGAACTGCTGATCGCTCGTCCGCGTCAGTGTGCCCGCCTTCTGGGAACCGTCCCACCAGTCTGTCGAAGCAGAGCCTCCTTCAGAACCGGCGGAAGCGTTTTGCCTCTTCGTGCGGCGCGGCGGAGTATCCCCTCCGCACATTTCACCGTCAAATAGTACCTTGGCGGGATATTTCCACTGACCAGAATATCCGATAAGGAAGAGACGCTTCCGGCGCTGCGGGATTGCCCTCGGAAATTGTTCCACTCGGGTAAATTGAGAGTCAAGTACTCTCCATGCCACTCCGAATCCTCCCGGAGCCGGAGTGACGATTCCGCATTTTCTCCATCCGCTTTCAGGGACCGGGACATTCCATCCACAGAGCAGGGAAACAAATCGTCCGAAATCCTCGCCTCGGCGGCTGGAAAGAGCAGCGGGGACATTTTCCCACACAACCCAGCGGACTCCAAGCTCAAAACACAGTCGTACAAAGTCGAGAGCGAGCACGCTTCGCCGACCTTCAAATCCCAGTCGTTTCCCTGCGATTGAGAGATCCTGGCAGGGGGTCCCCCCGACGAGCAGGTCGATATCTTCATTTACATCCTCTCTTTTTATTAGGGTAAAATCTCCGTAATTTGGAATCGTCCCATCTTCCGGAAGATCTGCGATCTGACGTTTCCACAATTCCCGGGTCTTCCGCTCCTTCTCGTTGTCTGCCATTGCCGGATCAAGCGGTCGCAATGGACGAGTCGCTTTGAATCGATGACACAGCACCGCTGATGGGAATGGCTCAACCTCGGCAAAAAAAACAGCTTTCCAGCCTAGAGGGCGCCAGGCGAGCGTTGCCGCCTCAACTCCACTGCAAATGCTGCCATATTCCATTCTATTCCTCTCCGATGTGTTTTTTGATCGTTGTTTCACACCGGGTATATTCTTTTTTTTTTGACAAGTGTAACGCCTGTTTTTGAAAAAAATCGATTTTTTTGAATTTGGCTCCTTTTTACAGCGGTTACACATATGCGAATAGTCTTTGGAAACTGAGCTGAAAAAGAATCGCTTGTAGATAGAATGCTATAGAAGAAAGAATAACTTTAAAAACAAACAGCCACAGAGTTCTTTTCCTCTGTGGCTGGCAGAATAAAAATGATGATTAACTTATTGGATGGATGGTTTTTCTTTTTGCTGAGCAGCAATAAGACTTGTGGCGGCATCAATTACTTTTTGGCGCAATTCTGCCGGTTCTATCACGGTAATAGACCCCATCTTTGCCATAATTCGCGGCACAATGATTTGTTCTTCGGCTTCAGGAATTTTCACGATTTTATACAGCGGGTCTTCCGTTTCCCATAATATCTCCTGCGCTTCATGGAATGGATTGGCAAAAATATCATCATGGACGCTCTTATGAAACCGTAAAACGATATTCTTGATCAGAGTGAAATCAAAGCTGATATGCTCGTAAATTTCCGGGTTCGGCACAAAATTATCATCCCCTAGTTCTGCTCTCTGAATCCGGTGAATCATGAAAGATAATCTTTTTTTCCTTTCGTGGCAAAAAGCCTGGATATACCATGTGCTGTTTCTAAAAAAGAGGGCGTGTGGTTCAATAATCCGTTGAGTTATTTCATCCTTGTTATTCTTATATAGAATACTGAGCATCCGGTGATTCCGCCAGGCAAGAAATACCGTCGAAAATATGTCTTTGTCCACCTTGCCGGTTTTGGCGGAAATGAAATGCATCTGTTTGACAAAGGATGCTGATGCCATTTCGGGGTTGCCTACGTTCAACAAATAATCTACGGTATTGAGAATATTACTCCGGAGAGGTTCCGGGAAGACATTTTCGCAAACTCTTCGTCCGATCTGCATCGCCATCATCTCGGTTTCATTTAGTGTTACCGGATAGACAAAATCCCATGCCGGATCGGTTAATTCATATCCTTGCTGTGCAACATTGAACTCAATAGGACATCGATAGGTCTGCTTGAGCAGCTTAATATCACGCATAACGGTGTAACGACTGGCTTCTAGATTGTGCTGTTCTGTCAGATCATATGTTGTATGCTCGAGTTCTCTCCGAATATCGGTGATGGTGGGATATCGGCCTCGACGCATGATCTCTATTATTTTCAAAAGCCGTTTCAGCTGTTTTTGTGTCAATTCCATAAAAAAAACAAAAAAAATAAAATTTTTCCCACCCCTGTTGCACGATTTGCAACAGGCTGTGCAGTAAAATATAATCTGTAGAGGAAATAATACAACTGAAACCTTGTATTTTGGAGAAAAAAATGAGCAGCACAAACACAAATACTGTCATCCGGATGGGAAACAGAAAACTTTTAAAGCAGGTCTTTGAAAGATGTGATTGTTGTCCGAATATTGATTTTGAACATTCCCCCTTGTTTGTTCTGTTGGAAACCTATGCGGCAATACCGCCGTCAAAATCAGGAAAACTTATCCATGCCTTGCAGGATATTTTGTTTGTTGCATCTAAAGCAGACAACCTTTCCAAGGTGATAGAAACTGCTTTAGAATGCAATTACTGCTTGCCGCCTGACTTTGATACATTCAAAAAGCGGTATGACAAAGCAATGTATTTGTATCTCAACTGCAAAGACGTCTGGGATCGGGCATTGCTTTTCATGACCACAGATGCTCTGTACGCACATTCCTGGTATCATGGCATCTATCTGCCGAAGATTACTCCAGACTTGTCAGACGAAGCACGACACAAACTGGAAGACAACTGTGCTGCCCACTTCTGGCAGACCCAGCATCGTGGCGACAGCTGTGAAATCAAATATGTTCAGCGATTCAATGGTGTTCACTATTTCTATGTGTATCTGAATAACTACCCTGAAATTGTGGATACATGGGAAGCGTCCGGAGAGACCGGTAAAAAGACTATGGTGCGGCGAGAGGAATCTTTCTCTTTCAACGTGGTCTTTGCTTACAACCAGAATCTTGGCAGACTGGACACCAGTTGCAAAGGCGGACTGAAGCATGCCAAACAGCTCGAAAAGGAATTTTGCGAAAAAATCCTTGGCTATGAGTTGAAAGAAACCGAAATTGTCAAAAAAGTCTATGAGATAGACCAGTTAAAATACCGTAAAAATCAACTGAAGCCGAACCTTCGCCTGGGGGTGAAAAGAGAACGAATTCTCGCGATGGAACTGCGATACAAGTTCATGAAAAACAAACGTGACAAGAAGTATGTGGGAACGGATGAACCGGATTCTGCGATCTACGATGCTATTGACCGGGAATATAATTGCCGGAATGTGCATCTGAATTTGCTCAAGACCGGGTGGGTCCGTGTGGAATTGACAATCCTGCATGACAATGCGGAACATAAACTCTTGCTGGAACTTCGTCCCGGACAGTGCAAATTCAGCAGTGAAAATGAAATTCTCCGCTATATTGGAGAAGAATATTTGAAGGAGACATGTATCGATGTACAACCTGAACTGTTTTAAGCTCCTATTGGATTGCGCCTGTTTTAAAGAACCATTTTTTACTAAGGATGACTTGGCGGAATATCCGAACTGGCAGGATTTAGTCTCGAAGAAAATGCTGTCTCAAAAACCGCTGAATGGGCAGACGACTTGTCGACATTGCGGACAGACGGTTGAGGTGGAGTCTACAATGGTCAATGGTAATCTTTCCCATATGGCGCATTGTCAGG
>CALWSM010000168.1 GCA_944384185.1 uncultured Blautia sp.
ATTATCCAGGACCGTTTGTATCAGAGCGATTTTGACCGTCTTGTAGCCAGCGCAGAGAAAGAAGAGTGATGAAGTGAAAAAATGCCCGTTATCAGCCATACAGCCGATAACGGGCATTCGATTAAGCGTATACAAGTTCCATCAGTACAATTTCCTCTGCACGGTTGCGAATGCTGTTTATGCGGCGCACCCGCTCCATCTGGTCGGCCACTTTCAGCGCTTCGGTTACGCCTTCCTGCTTTGCCATAGCAGATACGATGCTTTCCATACGCTCATTGCAGGCTTGGTCGATTTCCGCCAAATGACAGCGCAAATTGCCTGACGTCAGCAGGTTTGTGTAAAGTATCCTTCGGTGTTCTTTCAGATAACGGCGGCGCATACGCCCGTATTTGCCGATTTGATTGTCGCCAGTGTCCGGCAGGGTGAGATTCGGGATGAGGTAATCTCCCTCCCGACGGTAAGTGCCGCCCATCTGTTCAAACAGGGACTTCATAAAGCAACAGCTCCTTTCTGTGTTGGATTTCAGCGGTTATACGAATTTTGCTCCTTTCCTATAACTGCTTTTCAATTCACCACAAATAAGCCGCATTCATATGTGTTAGGTGGCTGAAACCACCCTTTATATATTAACACTTGGTTCGATATACTGTTCGGCTCGCCTTTGAGTTCATCATCATGGCTCAGGCGCTCATATAGAGCTGTCATAAACCCTTGTGTCTGAAACATTTTCTCCCTCCCTTCATCTGTTTTCGTTTTTATGCACTTCCATATAGTTCCGTTCCCTGCCCCACCTTTCTCTGGAGCGTATTCTCTGAAAAGATACGCAGGATGCATATTCAGTTCAGGTATCTTCATATCGGAAGCTATTAAGCTGTCAAGGTTCGGCTAAGTATCATCCCCCCTACCTATAGAAAGGAGACCTGCCGATTACACAGCCCGACATGAAAATAAATTTTAAAAAGTAAGTTACAACAGAAGAAATAACCGCTTTTTTTGCGATTAAAACCTCTCTTATAACTTATTACACCGGGAACATAACGTAAAAATCAAAAAAGTACGGTTAGATTTCCAAATTTCAAATCTTAACCGTACTATGCCGTAAAAAACGTTTTTTTGCTTTAATGAGACAGCCAGATATCTGTTCTTTTTTAGGCTGCATTTAATCTATCAGCGTCTTCCAGTTTTCACTGTGAAGGGCTTCAAAACACATCTCGATCTGGTCTTTATTATTCTTTTCTTCAGCAAGCCTTGGAAGTTCATTCCGCCCAAAATAACGGCTTTCTGTAGTCTCAATGTTCTCCTGGAATTTTCCTCCAAGCACAGAGCAAAGGACAAAGATCTTACACACTTTATATGCGTAAACAGGAAGATTGTGCTTTTCTCTGTCCTGGACTGCAATGACCAGTTCCGGTCTTACCTCCAATCCTGCCTCTTCCTTTACTTCTTTTATGACGTTTTCTCTCACTGAAACATTCACATCCACCCAGCCGCCAGGAAGAGACCAGGCACCGTTCTTTTCTTTTACCAGAAGGATCTTATCCTCTTTAAACACTGCTGCTCTGGTATCCAGTTTGGGGGTCTGATATCCCTGTTCACAGCAGAATAAATCTTTTACTTTTTCCAGGGAGATTTCCGTCTTAAAACTCAGCATTTCCGCCGCTATATCACGGATACGCTGATACCTTTCTATATCGAAAGGATCCTTCCCGTAAAACAATCCGGCCTGGGCAATACCCTGGAGTTCCACCGCCCACTCCAGCCATTTTTCATTTTTATCCATTTTCTCCCGGTCTCTCCTTTGTATTTTCCTGGATCATCATGCTGATCTCCTCCGGACGTTCTCTCACTGGCCAGTGTTTACAACCCCTCAGCACATGAACCTGTCCTTTTGGACACAGATTCACTACTTTAAAAATGTCTTCCACTGATACCAGAGGATCCTTCTCTCCGTGGATAAAGATTACCGGCATTTTCAGCTTATAGAGATATTGGACATAGCAGGGAATGGCGCTTTTTTTGTCACAGGAGCTTCTTTGGAAGGCCTGCATAGCCCTGCCTGTATATTCCTCCTGACAAGTTTTCTGAACTTCGTTCACCAGCTTATTTGTAATCCTTCTTTTGCTTCCGATCAGGCTGTGCTGAAGGATATAACGAACCATCTGTTTATTTTTTCCCATGAGCTTACACTGCCATAAAGTAAAATTGGTCTTCTGTATGAGCCAGTATGTAAAGACATGAAAAGGCAGAGCCTGGGTCACCCCCCAGGAGGCAATCGGAAACAGGGCTTTGACTTTTTCCGGATATTTCAGGGCGTATCCAATCGATACTGCTCCGCCCATAGACAGTCCTGCCAGATAAAACTCATGGACATCCAACTGTTCCACCACCTCATTCAGCGCTTCGATATGAATCTCATAAAAATCCTCGCCCTGTATATCCGGCTTATCACTTTTTCCATATCCCAGCAGATCCGGGGCATATACAGTATATTCCCGTGTGAAATTTTTCATCATTCTCCACCAGGAAAGCATGGCGTTATCTCCCCCGCTTCCATGGAAAAGAAACAATATCTTTTCTCCGGTTCCTCTTTTGTAAATATGTATCTCACCATAAGACGTATTTATCTTTAATTCTTTCAACTCTTATTCCTCGCATCTTCTGTGCTTTCTTCGATTCTAACACATTCTGCCGGAGAAATCATCTATAACATTTCCACACTATAAGATTTCACATTGACTTCCATATACCGAAATACTATAATTCTGATACAGTGCAAAAGCTTTCCCATACCTTAACACAGAACCACGATTTTTCATACACAACTCCAGGAGGATCCTACTGAAATGAGTAACGAAATAACCCTACGCATAGCTACAGAAAAAGATGCCCCACGATTGCTGGAGATCTACCGGCCCTATGTAGAAAAAACCGCTGTTTCTTTTGAATACCAGGTGCCGGATCTGGAAGAATTTCAAAGCAGGATGCGAAATGTTTCCCGAAAATATCCTTATCTTGTAGCCGAATCTGCCGGAGAAATCTGGGGATACGCCTATACCCATAGCTTTATCAGCCGGGCTGCCTACGATCATTCTGCTGAACTGACTATTTACCTGAAAGAAGATAAGCAGAAAATGGGAATCGGAAAAAAATTGTATCGTGCTTTGGAGGAAATCTCGAAAGCACAAAACATCTGCAATCTATACGCCTGTATCGGCTATCCTGAAAAAGAAGACGAATACCTGACCAGAAACAGCGCAGATTTTCATGAACACATGGGGTATCACATAGTGGGAAAATTTTATAACTGCGGCCGGAAATTTCACCGCTGGTATCACATGGTCTGGGCGGAAAAGATCATCGGGGTCCACGAACCGGATTCTTCCCTGGTTATCCCCTTCCCCCAACTGGATCCGGAAATCTTACACAAGATCGGCATAGCCACTCCAGACAGACGATAGGGTGTGAATACCTCCGTTTCTGAGCCTTGCAGAAAGGAGGCGGTTTGTAAAGAGACCTTGTACAAAGTCCTTCGGCAAGAAAGCTAAAAAGCGGTGCGCCTCCTGCAATCACTTTAAAAGTCTATGCTGGTCTGTTTCCATGCAAACAGACCAGCATCATATTACTTAAGCTTTATTTAATACAGCATTATAAATATCCGTAACAATATTTTCCATACTTTTTTCAAATGTAATAGAGGTTTCATTTAATACATCTGAAAAATCCTTTTCCCTCCACCATCTTCGCATTACCTCTTCACCAAACTCATGACATTTAGCCCTTGTCAAATGTCTTTTTAGATTTTCCACTGCCTGAATTTCCTCTCAGTATGATCAGTTTCCGCATTTGTTACTCCTTGAAGGCCAATTTTTTCTATATTCTTTTCATATTATTTCCGCTGTTTCCAGTATATTACAAAAAACCGCAAAAAAATATGGCTTTTTGCAGCTTTTTCGCTTAAACTGTAGATATCTATTCGGTATAGAGATTTATTATAAAGTTAAATTTGTCTTAATGACCCTGTTTAGGTTTAAACAAAAAACGGCTTACAAGACAGATCTGCACCATGACAATATAATATACTTACCCAGGGGGCCGATAGGGTGTGAATACCTCCGTTTCTGAGCCTTGCAGAAAGGAGGCGGTTTTTATGAGTACATATGAAGAATTAAGCCTGATTGTAAGCGTTGCTTTACTGATCGTTGCCATTCTGAATTTTACACATAGAAAATAGCACCCCCGCTTGATCTGACCCCAAAAAGTTAGACAAAATTGATGGTTACGCAACTAACGAGGATTGAATCCTGTATTGTACAGG
>CALWSM010000169.1 GCA_944384185.1 uncultured Blautia sp.
TCCTCCCAGGTGGACGCTTCCCGGATGACTGTCTCCAAAAACGTCCTCCAGAAGGATCTGGGGCTTTGTAATGTCTTCTTCGTCCCAGCCGGATCCCATCTGCAGGGCGTCAAACTGGGCCCACAAAAGCCGCTGGGGCGCACTTTTCTGTCTGTTCTCCATTTTCTTCAGTCCTCGCTTTTCTCAAAAATTGCTGCGGTACAGAAAACGCCGCAGTTTAAGAGCTATTCTAATTGTAACATGAAGTTGTGCCGGCCTCTATACAGATTTTGCCGAATTTCCGCAACAAACGGGATATGGCAGGCTCTGTTTCCAGCCGGCCATATCCCGTTATCTCTTTTTTTATTCCATATAACCGCCTTTCATAGGAGATACGGCTTTTTCAGAAAAAATCTTCAGTACGCCTTTCTCATATTTGGCAGGTTTTGGACTCCAGCGTTTCTTTCTCTCTTTTAATATCTCCTCAATCTCTTCCGGCGTCTTTTTCTCCCCGGCGATCCCCACGATCCGCAGGATACGTTTGGGAATATTCACTTCGATCAGATCCCCTTCTTCCACCAGGGCAATAGGGCCTCCTGCCGCCGCCTCGGGAGAGATATGTCCGATAGCCGGCCCTTTGGAAGCTCCTGAGAATCTGCCGTCAGTAAGAAGGGCAATGGAAGCGCCCAGTTCAGCGTCAGAGGCAATGGCCTCTGTGGTATAGAACATCTCCGGCATGCCGCTGCCTTTCGGCCCCTCATAACGGATAATGACAGCATCCCCCGGCTTGATCTCATGGGTCAGGACCGCATGGATCGCATCTTCTTCACAGTCAAAAGGACGGGCTTTCAGAGTCGCCTCAAACATTTCTTTGGGCACTACTGTATGCTTCACCACAGCGCCGTCCGGGCAGAGGTTTCCATAGAGGACAGCAATACTTCCGTCGGTTCCAAAAGGTTTGTCGAAAGGACGGATCACATCTTCTCTTTTCAATCCCACTTTTGCAAGGTAGGAATCACATTTGTCATAGAATCCGTTCTTCTTTAAATCTTCCAGGTTTTCACCCAAAGTCTTGCCTGTAACGGTCATCACATCCAGATGCAGCATGTCTTTGATCTCTTCCATGATGGTAGGAACTCCTCCTGCATAGTAGAAGAACTGTGCAGGCCATTCTCCTGCAGGACGGATATTCAGCAGATAATGGGCTCCTCTGTGCAGTCTGTCAAAGGTGTCGCCGTCAATCTCAATGCCGAATTCATGGGCAATGGCAGGCAGATGGAGAAGAGAATTAGTGGAGCCGGAAATCGCCGCATGTACCATAATGGCATTTTCAAAAGATTTCATAGTCACAATCTTGTCCGGCGTCAGGTCATGAAGCGCCAGCCATACGGCCTGTTCACCGGCCTTTCTTGCCACCTCTCTTAAATCCGGGCTTGTGGCAGGCATCAGAGCGCTTCCCGGAAGCATCAGTCCCAGAGCTTCTGCCATGATCTGCATGGTGCTGGCGGTTCCCATAAAGGAACAGGCCCCGCAGGAAGGGCAGGCGTTGTGTTTATAATAGGTCAGCTTCTCCTCTGTGATCTCTCCTCTCTCACACATGGCGCTGTATTTTCCGATCTGTTCCAGGGTCAGAAGGTCCGGGCCGGCGTCCATCACTCCTCCGGTCACGATAATGGAAGGAATATTGACTCTCCCCACTCCCATAAGATGGGCAGGCATTCCCTTATCGCAGCTTGCAATAAACACTCCGCCGTCGAAAGGCGTAGCGTTGGCGTGGATCTCGATCATATTGGCGATCATATCCCGGGAAGCAAGGGAATAGTTGATCCCGTCATGTCCCTGGGCTTCTCCGTCGCAGATATCTGTAGTAAAATATCTGGCTCCGTGTCCTCCGGCACTGGCCACTCCTTTTCTGGCCTCTTCCACCAGTTCCAGCAGATGCCCGCTGCCCGGGTGACTGTCCCCGAAAGTGCTTTCGATCATGATCTGTGGTTTGGACAGATCCTCCAGTTTCCAGCCGGTCCCCAGACGCAGAGGATCCAGTTCCGGTGCGATCTTTCTCAGTTCCTGACTTCTCAGCTTCATAATGTTTCTCCTTTGCTTTTATCCTGTCAAGTTCAAAATCATCTTCTGACCTTTATTCTTCCCATATTATAGCAAAGGGAGCAGGTAAAAGTCTACCTGCTCCGATACATACATCTATATGTTTCCCCTTTCTCCCTATTTCACATAAAATCCCGCACATTTCATATCCGTGTCAAAGGAAATGGTAAACATGACTTTTCCATCTTCGTAGGCCGCCAGGACCATCACTGTGGCATAAGGGGTTCCTGTATCCCGGTCTGTAATCCCCCGGACCTGGATCTTGTCGAAATCCTGGAATTCTCCTTTATCCTTTAAATAGTAATCAATATTTTCCTGAAGTTCTTCCGGATCTGTACCGTTCTGCATCACCACATTAAAGGTATCTTCCCATACCTCTTCCAGTTCCCCGGCGTTGATCCTTTCTACCATTTCCTTGGCTTCTTCCATAACCTGCTCTTCCTGAAATTCATCAGATAAAGCTTCCTGACACCCGGACAGCCCGGACAACATCAGGATTCCCAGGATCCCTGCCAGGATCTTTTTTCTCCATTTTCCTTTTTTCATAATCCGTCTCCTTTCTGCTCCTGTTCCAGTCCCAAGGCCGCCAGGATCTTTTCATACAGATCTCTGGTCTCTTCCGGAGTCTTTCCGTTTACCACCACCACGCCGTCTGTGGTTTCCATCACCACAAAATCCTCACATCTGACATAGCTGTAAATAGTGTACTCTCCAAACTCCCTGTTTTCAAAGGTTCCCTCATTAAGCTGCAGGCTGTTGACCCCTATCCGCTTGCCGCCGGTTTCAAAGTCCTCCCGGTAGGTAATGGTCCGGATTTCCGAAAGCGGCAGCTCATAGTCCGACCAGTAAGAGCCCTGGATCTTCAGTTCTCCCTCCCGGATCTCTACCTTCACATCTCCGGTAAAGACCAGCACTGCCGAAAATGCCAGAGCCGTCAGGGTAATCAGCACAATAGCCGCAGTTCCTATATTCCGGGTTCTTTTTCTTTTTAATTCCCTTTCCGGATTTTCCTCCAGGCGTATCTCTTCTCCCGGTTTTACCCTGCATCCCAGGTTGGCGTAGAGAAGCGTAGGGATCAGCCCGATAAAAACGCCGCCTGCAACAAGACCCGGATACCAGTCCGGTATATCCTCTCCCATGATCTCTGCCCCCAGGACCAGGACTGTGATCAGCGCCATATAAGCGCCCACGGTCCTGCACAGCTTTTTTTCATTATATTTCCTTTTCTCTTTTTCTGAAGCTGTATTATACCCTGCTATCAGGAAAGCTCCTTTTCCCATCAGCAGGGGGAGCGAGATTCCCCCGCCGATGAGGATCGTCAGCAGGATCAGGATCTTTTCCGCCATTTGCTCCGCACCTCCTAGTCTCTTTTTAATCATTGCTTGGGATCAATATCACTGCCTGGAACATTTTCTCATCTTCTGTAATGGTAAGTGTGCCTTCATATGGTTTTAAGGCTTCCCTTACATTTTCCAGCCCCAGTCCCTGATGGCCTTCCCGCTTTTCCGGATGCCCGGCCTTGGAATTTGCCACCTGGATCATGAGAAACTCTTTTTCTCTTTTTGCCAGGACTTTCAGATATTTTTCACCTTTTTCTTTTCCCATAGCCTCAATAGCGTTGTCCAGAAGATTGGCGAAGATAGTGGTAATATCGATCTCCCGGATCCTGTCCAGAGAATTTTCCTCAATATCCAGCTCCAGTCTGGCGTCCCGGAGATTCTCATGGCAGAGCTTTTCGTTCAGGATAATATTCAGCATCCGGTTCTCTGTATACCAGGTATGGCTGCTCTGGTTCAGAAGGTGAAAAACCTCTTCCTTATATTTTTCCGCCTCTTCTGTCTGTCCTTCCTCGTAAAGCTTTCCCAGGGCCTGGATATGATTCTTCACGTCATGGACGATCTTCCTGGACTGGCGGTAGCTTTCTTCCAGCTTCTGATAATGCTGATACACCAGGATCTCCTTCTGCCGGTAAAGCCTGGATTTCTTTTCTGCCTCATTGCTCTTGGCCGCTGTGATATAAAAATAAACCACAAATATATTCAGGAACAGAAGGAGCAGTACATTTACCAGCACCAGCAGATAGCCGTTCCAGCTTGCATAGTAATCACTTAAGATCAGAAAAGAGAGCATCATGACCAGAGAGATCAACGGCATGACCAGACAGATAAAAAACTGGCCTCTGCTCAGATGGCCCCTCCTGC
>CALWSM010000170.1 GCA_944384185.1 uncultured Blautia sp.
GTAATCCATCGCCGTATCTGAAAGGAGCGCACAGCCATTATCAAAGATCGGACAGTAATGATATTCTCCTGATCGATCACGCAGCACCGCGATATTATGCATATGCCTATCTTCATTGAGAAACAGTGCATCTATAGTCAATAGTTTAGAAAGGTACACTCCAAAATCTTTCAGTCCTGTCATCTGTTCTATCTGTTCTGTCAGAAAGCGCCCCCGTTCCTCGATTCCCTGAATCCTGAAGATACTTTTATACAGGCTGTGATTATAAAAAGTACGGAACAGCCGTTCTAATGTGATGAGCTGCCAGCCCTGGGGAAGAAAATTCCTGCTTTTACACCCCAGATATCTGCTTTTCTTATAAAATATCTCTTCTGTTTCATAGGGAATAAATTCCCCCTCCTTTAAATCAGAATATTTTAAAAGAGCGGAAACCATGTATTCCGCCAGTCCCTCATATCCTGTGTAATCGGCTTTATACCACACTCCACCCTGCTCCCACTTAAGCTGATTCCCTTTTGAAGACTGGGCCGGAAAAACTCTGACATCTTTTTCTTTCAGCTCTGCCACTGTTCTCACCTCTCAATCCGGATCCAAAAATCGTCTTCTGCCATCCTTCCCTGGGTTTTCTGAATGATCATAAAAGGATCATAGAAAGGAAGATTTAATTCCCTGAGCTCGATTTTCATTTTGTCTCTGGTTCTTGGAAAACATCTGGATTCCAGAAAATCCTCATAGTCTTCATAAGAAGGATACTCTTCCTTTCCGAAAGCCCGCAGCACAGGATCTGCCACAAAATTTTTTATTTTTACATGTCTGGCAGAATCATCTACATCGATGATCGTACATAACTGATCATGATACATATAACAAAGACGAACCGGCAGTTTTTTCTCCGGGATCTCAAATTCTTCCGCAATCCGCATTTTTTCTCTGAGAATGGCAAGAAGTACGGCGGCCGGGCCTTTTACTTTCCCATCGCCGCATTCCCATCGTTCCACTGTTTTTACAGATACATTCATCAGTTCCGCCAATTCTCTCTGTTTTAATTTCAGTTTTTTTCGGATAAGCTTTACCTCTGCGGCAGAAAATGTTTTCTGAAAAGCAAATTCCATAAGATCACTCCTTTTGGTTACAATAGTATACCACAAAAAACTCCTAAATATAAGGGTTTTTCTTGGCTTTTTCCCCTTATATTTAGGAGTTTCTATAATAATTCCGCTCTTTCTGCAAACAGCGGGCAAAGCGGGCATGGCTGCACGCTGTCAGTTTGTTGCCCCGTATGCCTGCATCGGAGTTTTGGAGTCTATAACCGTAAGCTCGTCTCCTTCCCGGATCCGGCCGCCCCGGAGCACCTTTGCAAACACACCTTCTCTTGGCATGATGCAGTCCCCCATGATCTTGTATATCTCGCATCCGCTGTGGCATTCTTTTCCGATCTGGGTCATCTCCAGCACCACGTTCCCGCATTGGAAGCGGGTGCCTACGGGAAGCTTTTTGAAATCTATGCCTCTGACAATAAGATTTTCCCCGAAAGCTCCGTCCTCCACAGGGGCTCCCTTTTCCTTAAATTCCTGTATCTTTTCGTAGGAAAGCAGGCTGACCTGACGGTGCCATTTTCCTGCATGGGCATCCTTTTCCAGCCCGAAATCTTCTATAAACAAAGCCTCATGGACATTTCTCTTTTGAGTGCCTTTCTTTTCACTGATACAGACCGCCATGACTTTTCCCATTTTTCCACCTCCGCAAAACACTGTAAATCACCTGCGCTATCCTCCGATCTGAGACATCATATGCCGCTCCTCTTCCCCGGTATCCTTCTCTCCGAACCGGTGGCTCCGGGGTTTCTCTCTGACAGCCTGTTCCACAGCTTTTTTCAGAGTTTCCCGGTCCGCCCCTTCTCTCAGCAGCTTTCTCAGATCTGTCCCGCTCTCATATTGAAGGCAGGTTTTTAAGAACCCCTGAGCGGTCAACCGTACCCGGTTGCAGCCGCCGCAGAATTTGTGGCTCAGCGCACTGATAAAACCAATCTTCCCCGAAAATCCGGAAAAGCTGTAGTAATGGGCGGGACCGTTCCCCAATTCTTCCAGGCAGGGGCCGGCCTTTCCATATCTGGCCTCCAACTTCTTTAACAGTTCTTCTTCCCTCACAGGAAGAAACTCTCTGCCCAGACCGATGGGCATCATTTCAATATAACGCACATGCACCGGATACTGCCTGGCTAATTCTGCCATCTCCAGAATATCCTGATCTCTGTGCCCCAGAGGAACGCAGTTGATCTTCAGAGGGATCTCCGAGTATTTCAGGGCTTCCCGAAATCCGGCCAGAGTCTTCTCAAGGGCTCTCCTTCTGGTGATCCGGGCAAAAGCTTCCGGATCCAGAGTATCCAGGCTGAGATTGATCCCGTCTATGCCCGCCTCCTTCAGATCTTCCATCGCCTCCGCCAGCAGCACTCCGTTGGTAGTCAGGGTGACTTTTTCGATCCCCGGCACTGCCTTTAACTCTTTTACCAGACAGGGAAGATCCCTGCGCACCAGAGGTTCTCCTCCGGTCAGCTTGATCTTGCGGATCCCCAGATCTGCAAAGACCCGGGCCAGTTCTGTAATTTCATCATAGCTTAGGATCTCCTCATGGGAAACCATGGGAACGCCTTCCTCCGGCATACAGTAAATACACCGGAGATTGCACCGGTCTGTTACTGAAATCCGGATATAATCGATTTCTCTTCCGTATCTGTCAAGCATATGGAAATTCTTCCCCTTTCCCTATTCAGCCGGTTCCAAATCCGCAGTCCGGCCAGCGGCATTCTTCACATCCCAGACAGAGACCGCCATTCCCAAGTCTGGTGATATCTTTTCTGTTTATCCGGACCCCAGCTGCGATCCTGGGCAGGACCAGATCGAAGATCGTGGTTTTTGCGTACATCACACAGCCGGGCAGCCCCATAACCGGCGTCCCGTCAGGGAAGTACGCCAGACAGAACATGGCTCCGGGAAGCACAGGCGCTCCATAGGTGACCACCTGGGCCCCGCTGTCCTTGATCGCTCCCGGCGTCTGGTCGTCGGGATCCACGCTCATGCCTCCTGTGGCGATGATAAGCTCACAGCCCCCGGCTTTCATTTCCAGGATAGCCTCTGTGATCTTTTCCTTTTCGTCTCCTAC
The DNA here is from genome assembly GCA_944384185.1 of uncultured Blautia sp. Classification (GTDB taxonomy): domain Bacteria; phylum Bacillota; class Clostridia; order Lachnospirales; family Lachnospiraceae; genus Blautia. The sequence goes on from CALWSM010000170.1 coordinate 3,160, forward strand.
GATCCGGTGTTCCTCTGTCTGTATGCCATACTGTATCAGCTTCTCTTTTACTACCGGCGTAAAGGTATCCCGGATCCTTCCGTAGAAGACCTCATTCCCTGTGGTAACGATCCCCGCTTTTTTCAGCCTGTAGGGCAAAAGCCGGCACAAAGGTTCCTCTCCCGCCGTCTTTTTGACCAGCTCCATTTTTTCTTTTTTGATCACCAGGGGGATCACTCTGGTTCCCAGGAGCTTATCCCCTTTTTTTACCGGAGTGTTGCTGTGCCTGGCTGCGATCATCACCTGGTCGATCTCATTGACTGCATCCAGTCTTTCCACATCAATGGTAAACAAGCCGTCGCAGGCAGCGGTGAGTTCGATCTTGCCTTCCTTCACTTCCGAGGGGATCATGTTTTCTCCTCCGGAAATCCGGCAAAGGATCTGAGCCGCCTCGTTTTCATGATATACCGTATCGTCCTTTTCCCATACATAAAGCTGGTCCTTCCCCATACTCAGAAGTACGGGAATATCCTCCGGGGTGACAATATGTCCTTTCCGGAATCTTGGTCCTTTGGACACGCCTTTGATGATCTGGGTCAGATCGTGGCAGAGTACCTGTCCTGCCGCATCTTCTGTCCGTATTAACTTCATATATTCTCCTCCTGTATCTGCTCCGGATAAAGCAGCAGAACGTTCTGGGGGGCAATGCCAAGCTTTTCCGGCATGGTATTTGGCGTCCTGTCCTTAGGAAGCCTCCACCACAGATCCGGCGTCCCCTCCTTCTGTCCCTCGTACCGGAACAGGATCCTCATCTCGAATGGTTCTTCCCTTTCTGATGAATAAAAAACCGGAAAGACATTTTCCCTGGCTTTCGGGTTAAAATAATGGGCCCTGAGTCCCACTGCGCATATATCCTCTCTCACCGGCTTTCCGGTACGGAAACGAAGCCCCCAGTCCGGCACTTCCACTTCGTATTCTCCGGTCTTTCGGGCGCCGGCAATATTCTTGCAGCCGGTAAGTTCTGCTCCTGCCCGGCTTCCCGGGTCTGCAAAAACCTTTTTTGTCTCATCATTTTTCAGGATCCGGCCTTTGTCCATCACCGCAGTCCGTCCGCAGAGATAATAAACCTC
>CALWSM010000171.1 GCA_944384185.1 uncultured Blautia sp.
CTGGGTGAAGGTAAGGAGGCTATCCAGGCTATCGGTGATATTCCGTATATCAATAAGAAATGGCTGGACTGCCTGGGGCTGGATATCCCCACTACCGTAGATGAACTGGAGCAGGTGCTTATCGCTTTCCGTGATAACGCAGATAAGATCCAGGAAGAGTGCGGCGTAGAGGGCGATGTGATCCCCATGTCCTTTATCATCAATAACGGCGACCAAGATCCGGCTATCCTGATCAACGGCTTCGGAGAAGGCTATGGAGATACTGCAGATCATTTCGCAGTAACAGACGAAGGTGAAGTGATCTATACAGCTGTTCAGGAAGGTTATAAGGAAGGGATAGAATGGCTCCACAAACTGGTGGAAGAGAACCTTGTGGATCCGGAAGCCTTTACCCAGGAATGGTCTACCTATGCTGCAAAAGGAAAAAATCACAGATATGGCCTTTGCTTTACCTGGGATATTGCAAATATTGATAACTATGATGATTATGTCATGCTCCCGGCTCTGGCAGGTCCCGATGGACTGGTGAACATTACCAGACAGAATAACAGCGAGACCAGCGGCTTTGAGAGAGGCCGGTGTGTGCTGACCACCAGCTGCAGGGATACGGCTCTGGCGGCGGCCTGGATCGACCAGATGTATGCGCCGCTCCAGTCTGTACAGAACAACTGGGGAACCTATGGCGAGGAAGGCAAGCCGAATATCTTTGCAATGAGTACGAATGAGCAAGGCGAAGAGATGCTTAAGCATGAGGATCTGGGAGACAACTCTCCGGTAGAAGTCCGGGAATCCCAGTCTGTAAACGGCCCTCTGGCAGTACTCAACGATTATTATGATATCTATGTGACCCAGCCGGACGATGCCAAATGGCGTCTCGACAATATGCATGAGACCTATCTGGAAGATATGCATAGCCAGTATGTATATCCTAATGTATTTATGAGCATTGACGATACCAATAAGGTATCCCAGTATGATACAGACATTAAGAAATATGCAGAACAGAAAAAAGCCGACTGGATATTGAACGGCGGCATTGAGGAAGAGTGGGACAGCTATCTGGAGAAGATGGAGGACTACGGTCTGTCCGATTATCTGGCTATCAAACAGAAATATTTTGATCAGTACCAGGAGTCCCTGAGCCAGGATTCCCAGTCCTGATGAAAACCCGGAAGTTCGGGGCGGATAAGGAAACCTATCCCCCGGACGTCCGGGTAAGTGGATAAGTAGGAGGAAAAGCAGAAATATGAGTATGGAAAGCAGAATCCAAGTCAGCGAAACTTTAAAAAAGGCAAGAGAATATGAGCGGAAAAGCATTACAGAAGAAGTCAACCGGCAGAAACCTTCTTTCCATGTATGCGCACCTGTCGGGTGGATCAACGATCCCAATGGATTTTCGGTATATAAGGGGGAATACCATCTCTTTTATCAGTATTATCCATATGCAAAGGTCTGGGGGCCTATGCACTGGGGACATAGCGTATCCAAGGACCTGGTGGAATGGAAGGATCTTCCGGCGGCCCTGGCCCCGGATAAAGATTATGACAGCGCAGGCTGCTTTTCCGGAAGCGCCCTGGAATACCAGGGACAGCATGTATTATTATATACCGGCGTGGAGGAAAAAGAGACGGAGAATGGAAAACAGATCCGGCAGACCCAGTGTCTGGCCATAGGCGACGGTACAGATTATCAGAAAACCGAAGAGAATCCGGTGATCTATCCTGACGGACTCCCCCAGGGGAGCAGCCTGGAAGATTTCCGGGATCCCAAGATCTGGCAGGAGGGAGATACCTTCTATGCAGTTGTGGGAAGCAGGAGCAGCGACGGCAGCGGGCAGATACCGGTATATTCATCGAAGGATCTGCGGAACTGGGAGCTGGTAAGTATCCTGGATAAATGTGAAAATCAATATGGAAAAATGTGGGAATGCCCGGACTTTTTCTTCCTGGACGGCAAAGCGGTCCTGTTGACTTCTCCCCAGGATATGGAGGCGGAGGGACTGGAATTCCACAGCGGGAACGGAAGCCTCTGTATCATAGGAAGCTGCAGCCGGGAGGACTTTATCCTCCACAGGGAAAAGGTACAGGCTATCGACTACGGATTGGATTTTTACGCTCCGCAGACTACCCTTACGCCGGACGGCAGAAGAGTCATGATCGCCTGGCTCCAGTCCTGGGACAACCCGCTTACTCCTGAACATTTAGCCTGGGGCGGTATGATGACGATCCCCAGAGAACTCCAGGTGATAGATGGAAGATTGTATCAGAATCCGGTCCGGGAGATGGAGCAGTACCGCAGTGAAAAAGTACAGTATGACTGTGTGAGGATCCGGGAAAAACAGTCTCTGGAAGGGATCCGGGGACGGCAGATCGATCTTACCGTGGAAATCCGGGGAAAGGATTATGACAAGTTCAAGATCTATCTGGCAATGGATAAGAAACATCATACGGCTGTGATCTATGACAGGAGAGAAGGAATCCTTACTTTTGACAGAAGGTATTCCGGGGACAGAAGAGACCGGATACATACCAGGGAGATGGAAGCAGAGGAAAAAGATGGGAAACTCAAGCTCAGGATCCTTGTAGACAAGTATTCGGTGGAAATCTTTGTAAACGATGGGGAAAAGGCCGTGTCTTCTCTGATCTACACCGGACTGGAGGCGGAAGAGATCGCATTCGAGGCCAAGGGAGAGGCAGAAATTTCCGTCTGCCACTATCAGATGGAAAAATCTGAGAAATAATTGCCATAATAAAGAAAGATTTTCAATAAAGCTTGCGAAAACAGAGAAAAAAAACTATAATTTATGACAGTAAATGAAGCAAGGAGCTAAGATTATGAGTAAAAAATTTGATGTGATCGCACTTGGAGAATTACTGATCGATTTTACGGAAAACGGCGTCAGCAGCCAGGGCAATCCGATCTTTGAGGCTAATCCCGGAGGGGCGCCCTGCAATGTTCTCGCCATGCTGAATAAATTAGGGAAAAAGACCTCCTTCCTGGGAGTTGTGGGGAAGGACCAGTTCGGCGTTTCCTTAAGAGCTGCCCTGGAAGAACAGGATATCGATACCAGCCATCTGTATGAGGATCCGGAGGTACATACGACTCTGGCCTTTGTCCATACTTTTGAAGACGGAGACCGGGATTTTGCTTTCTACAGAAACCCCGGAGCCGATATGATGCTTAGTGAAGACCAGATCGACGAAGCGTATATCGCTTCGGCCAGAGCTTTCCACTACGGCACATTGTCAATGACCCATGAAGGAGTAAGAAAGGCTACCAGAAAAGCCATTGATCTTGCAAAAAAAGCAGGACTGCTGATTTCCTTTGATCCGAATCTCCGTCCCCCTCTGTGGAAGACCATGGAAGAGGCAAAGGAACAGATCAGCTACGGACTGTCTCAGTGCGATCTTTTGAAAATTTCCGAGGAAGAGCTGGAATTCATGACCGGGATCAAAGACATTAAAGAAGCCGCACACAAGCTGCTGGAGAGCTATCCGAACCTGAAGCTGATGAATGTGACCATGGGAAAGGAAGGAAGCATTGCTTTCCATGAAGGAAAAGAAGTGTTCCAGGCGCCTTTCATCCAGGAAAAAACCATAGAAACCACAGGTGCGGGAGATACCTTCGGAGCCTGCGCCCTGAATTATGTGCTGGAGCATGGGATCCAGGGGCTGACAGAGGAAAACCTTCAGGAAATGCTCCGGTTTGCCAATGGGGCGTCTTCACTGGTGACCACCAAAAAAGGCGCTTTGCGCATAATGCCGGAGAAAGAGGAAGTAGAAGCCTTTATCAATGGCTAAACCTGCTGAATATTGTTAAATCTGGTTAAAATGGACCAAAATAGTTCTGATTAGATTGTATAAAAAATACAATAGATATTGGTAAAAAAATCACAAACTTAGAAAATTGCATTGACAATGAAAAATGTTTGTGATAGATTATAGCCATAGGCGGGAAGAAAAACCTGCCGGGAAAACAAGATTCTGATTACTGACGGATAAATGTGGAGTACCACAGGGGAATCAGGATTATAATGAAAGCCGACCGTCTGGGCAGCATTTGCGAGTAACAAATGTTGCCCTTTTTTCAACCGCAGAAGAGTTGGAAAAGGGGCGAGAGAAATCATTATTTTTAAGGAGGATGTTGAACTATGGGATTCAAATCAGACATCGAAATCGCACAGGAATGTGTCATGGAGCCAATCACAAAGATTGCAGAGAAAGCAGGTATTGACGAGAAATATCTGGAACA
>CALWSM010000172.1 GCA_944384185.1 uncultured Blautia sp.
ATGCACCGTCTGGCAGAACTGATCCACGCAGCAGGCCTTTTCCACCCGGTATCCGTTCTCCAGAAACATCTCCAGGTCTCTCGCCAGGCTGGTGGGTTTACAGGAGATATACACCATTTTATCCACCCCGTACTGGAGGATCTTTGGCAGCGCCTTAGGGTGGATCCCGTCTCTCGGGGGATCCAGGACGATGATATCCGGCTTTTCCTCCACCTGATCCAGGACCTTCAGCACATCTCCGGCAATGAAGCGGCAGTTCTCAATGCCGTTCAGGGCAGCATTCTCCCGGGCGGCTTCCACAGCCTCCTCCACGATCTCCACGCCGATCACCTCCCGGGCCACTTCCACCAGGATCTGGGCGATGGTTCCGGTGCCGCTGTAAAGGTCAAAGACCGTCTTATCCTTTGTATCCCCGATATACTCCCGGGCAGTGGCGTAGAGCACTGCTGCGGCGTAGGAATTGGGCTGAAAGAAAGAAAACGGAGTGATCTTAAATTTCAGTCCCAGGATCTCCTCATAGAAATGATCCTTTCCCCAGAGAAGTCTGGTCTCGTCGCTGCGCACCGTATCTGAAAGCCCGTCATTGATAATATGAAGGATCCCCACGATCCTGCCCTCCAGCTCCAGCGCCAGAAGCCGCTGTACCAGAGGCTGCAGATCCGGATTTTCCTGGCTGGTGGTGACCAGGTTCACCAGGATCTCCCCGGTGGTGTTCCCCCGGCGAAGGAGGAGATGCCGGAGAAATCCGGTATGCTGCATCTTGCGGTAATAAGAGAACCCCTGCTCCCGGCAGTATTCCAGCACACAGCCCAGGATCCTGGTCATATCCTCATGGACCAGTTTACAATCCAGGGCATTCAGCACATCGTAGGTGCTTCCTTTCTTGTGCAGCCCCAGAGACAGGGGACCGTCCTTATATTCATCGCCGAAGGAAAATTCCATCTTATTCCGGTAGGCAAACTCCCGGGGGCTTCCCTTGATCCCCTGGAACAGATAGTCCGGATCTCCGTTTTCGTCAGTCTGTCCTCCTTTTTCCAGAGCATCGTCCAAAAGCGCCTTCACCTGGGTCTCTTTCATCTTCAGCTGTTCTTCGTAGGGCATGGTCTGGTACATGCAGCCGCCGCAGGCGGGAAAGATGCCGCACACCGGCTCTCTGGTCTCCAGCGGGGATTTTTCCAGTACTTCCAGCAGTCTGCCCTCCAGCTTCTTTCCTTTTTTCTTGTTGATCACAAAACGGACCCTCTGGCCCGGGATGCCGTTTTTAACCGTTACCTTTCCTTCTTCCAGGGAGACCCTCCCCTTGTTTGGAAAATCTACTTTCTCGATCACACCCTGATAAATCTCGCCTTTTTTCAAATCCATGTTCCTTTCTGTCTGCATCTTGTTCAGAATCTTCTGCAGTTATTTTTATATGCTCCCCTTTCCGGCCGTCCCGCCCAGGGTCTCCTTTACAGAAAAAGAAGCCCCGGTCTCCCGAAGCTCCTTATGGTATTCTTATTTGTCTTCCTTCTCTTCTTTTTCCTCGTCTTCATCGTCGTCTTCGAAGTAGTCATCATAGTCCTCATCGAAGTCTTCTTCAAAGTCTTCCAGATAATCCGGGGTAAAGAAGCGGTAAACGGCGTATGCGATACCTGCTACCGCTGCCACTGCACCGATGATCGCCAGGACCCATAATACAGTATTCTTGGTTTTTTCCTCTTCTCTTCTCTGTAACGCTGTCACTAAATCCTCAATACGATTCATATAGCCTGCACCATCCTCTCTTTTTACAGCTTTGCTGCAAATATATTATTATTGGGCTATCTGTCTGCAGCCTCTGTCTTTTTGTTATTATACCACTACAAAAAGGATTTTACTATCCCTTCTTGTGTTTTTCCCGGAAGAATTTTTTCAATTCTCAGATTCCGGCTCAAACTTTCTTTAATTTTGCAAAAGAAGCAAACATCTTTTTCACTCCGGCCTTTTCAAAATTTACCGTCACCTCGTAGTCCCGGCCGCCCTCCGCAATATCCATCACCACGCCGGTACCGAATTTTATGTGCTTCACCGTATCTCCCACTGTATAATCCAGCCCCTGAGCGTGTTTTACCTCGAATTTTTTCGGAATAAAGGCCGGCTGTTTAAAGGCCTGCTTCAGCTGCCGCATAGAAGTCGGCAGGGGAATATCGATAGACTTCTTCTCCGGGATCTCCCGTCCCAGCTCCACCAGCTCCCGGGGGATCTCCCGGATAAAGCGGGAAACCTTGTTATACTGGGTCTCTCCCCGGATCATACGCTGCTGGGCGCAGGTAAGGGTCAGATCCTTCATGGCTCTGGTGATCCCTACATAGCAGAGACGGCGCTCCTCCTCCAGCTCCGAAGGATCGTCTGCAGTAATTGTCATATAGCTGGGGAAAATCCCGTCTTCCATACCTGCCAGGAATACATAGGGAAATTCCAGGCCCTTGGCGCTGTGAAGCGTCATCAGCAGCACCTGGTTATTATCCCCTTCCACGGTGTCGATATCTGCAATCAGCGCCACCTCTTCCAGAAAACCTGAGAGAGTGGGATCCTCGTTTTCCTCCTCATAGGACACGATCTTGGTGATCAGCTCGTTGATATTTTCGATCCTGGCCTCCGCCTCTTCCGTCCCTTCTGCCTTCAGTTCCTCCACATAGCCGGTTTCTTCGATGATATCCTCCAGGAGGGCGGAGGGAGACAGATAATCCGTCTTACTCCGCAGTGCCTGGATAAAGGTGACAAAAGGCTGGATCTTGGCGGCAGCTCTACCCACCCGCTCCATACAGGCAGGATCCCGCAGCGCATCGTAAAAGCTCATACCGCCCTGGGAGGCGTAGTCCTGGACCTTTCCCAGGGTAGCGGCTCCGATCCCCCGTTTAGGCACGTTGATGATCCTCCGGACTGCCAGGTCATCTCTGGCATTGTCTACCGTCTTTAAATAGGCCAGCAGATCCTTGATCTCTTTCCTTGCATAGAAGTTCACCCCGCCCACCAGCTTATAGGGAATATTGGCCATAAGAAATTTTTCCTCGAAAAGCCGGGACTGGGCGTTGGTGCGGTACAGAATGGCAAAATCCCGGTATTCCGCCTCATGGGTGCGGACTTTCCGGCTGATCTCACCGCCGATATACTCTGCCTCCTCGTAGGCGTTCATAAACTGGCGGAAATGGATCCGGTCTCCCTCCTCGTTCTCCGTCCAGAGAGTTTTGCTCTTTCTTCCCACATTATTCTGGATCACCTGGTTGGCGGCGTTTAAGATATTCTGGGTAGAGCGGTAATTCTGCTCCAGTTTGATCACCAGAGCCTGGGGGAAAACCTTTTCATAACCCAGGATATTTCCGATATTGGCTCCCCGGAATTTGTAAATGGACTGGTCGTCGTCGCCCACCACACAGAGGTTTTTGTATTTCTCCGCCAGCAGACTGACAAATTTAAACTGGGCGGTATTGGTATCCTGGTACTCGTCCACCATGATATACTTGAACCTTTCCTGATAATACTCCAGCACATCCGGGCAGGAACGGAAAAGCTCCACTGTCTTCACAATAAGGTCGTCAAAATCCAAAGCGTTGTTTTTCTTCAGTTCCTTCTGATATTCCTTGTAGGCCAGGGCGATTTTCTTCTTGGAGAAATCTCCCATCACCTTCAGTTCATATTCCTCCGGACCGATCAGCTCGTCCTTGGCGGAGGAAATGGCGGCCAGGATCCCCCGCTCTTTTATCAGCTTGGTGTCGATCTCCAGACGCTTGCAGATTTCTTTCATCAAAGTCTTCTGGTCGTCGGCGTCGTAAATCGTAAAGTTATTGTCATAGCCCAGACGGTCTATATATCTTCTCAGGATCCGCACACAACTGGAATGAAAGGTGGACACCCAGATACTCTCCGAGCCGAAGCCCACCAGCTTATCCACACGCTCCCGCATCTCCCCCGCAGCCTTGTTGGTAAAGGTGATGGCCATGATATTCCAGGGGTTTACCCCTTTTTCCTCGATGAGATACGCAATCCTGTGGGTAAGCACCCGGGTCTTGCCGGATCCCGCACCGGCCAGGATCAGCACCGGCCCCTGGGTGTGGAACACCGCCTCCTGCTGCTGTTTATTCAAGGTATCGTAGATACTCATACTTTCTTTCCTCCATCCTTCTGCCCGAAGGCAGAACAAAACATTCGTTCCTATACTATACCGCAAAGCGGGGAGCCAAGCGAGCACTCCCGCTCATTTGGCGACCGCCC
>CALWSM010000173.1 GCA_944384185.1 uncultured Blautia sp.
TCGTTTCTCACGCCTACGGCATACAGGGCGTTGATCAGCAGCCTGGAGATCACCAGAGCTGTAAACATGGATACAACGATACCGAGAGCCAGTGTCTGGGCAAAGCCTTTAATGGTGCCTGTACCCAGCCAGTTCAGCACGAAAGCTGCGATCAGGGTTGTGATGTTTCCGTCAAAAATAGCGGAAAAGGCTTTGTCAAAACCATTTTTCAGAGCAGTCCGCACGGTTCTTCCCGCTGCGATCTCCTCCTGGATACGGGCGTAGATAATAACATTAGCGTCCACGGCCATACCAATGGAAAGGATAATACCTGCGATACCCTGTAAGGTAAGAGTCAGGTCAAAGGCATTCAGTGCGATCAGGTCCAGGCATACATAGATCACCAGAGCCACCCCTGCCACAAAGCCCGGGATCCGGTAGACAAGGATCATAAACAGGATGATCAGGACCAATCCGATAGCCGCAGCCAGTACGCTGGTGGAGATGGCTTCTTCCCCAAGCTGGGCGGCTACTACGCTGGAGCGCAGCTCGGAAAGCTCCAGGTTCAGACCTCCGATACGGATGGTGGAGGCCAGCTCCTCTGCTTCCTGAGCGTCTGCCATACCTGTGATCTGAGCCTGCCCGTCTGTGATCTCTGCGTCTACATTAGGTACGCTGACAAAATGGCCGTCATAATAAATGCCGATAGATTCTCCATTTTCCAGAGCTTTTTTGGTGGCCTGGGCAAATTTTTCTGTACCGCTTTTGTTTAAGGTCAGGCTTACCACATTCTGGTTATTATTTCCCAGTTTGTCCTGCCCTACCATGGCCTTGGCGTCGCTGACATCTGTTCCTGTCAGGACAATACTGCCGTCTTCCTGAAGCTCTTCAATCGTCTTTGTCAGTTCTGTCTCTCCGGTCTGGGTATTCAGGGTATAGTTTTCATTTCCCTCTGCATCTGTCTGGGCAATGAAATACAGAGAGCCCGGTCTTCCCAGTTCCTCCAGGATCTTATTGGCGTCAGTCACCCCGGGGATCTCTACAACAATCCGGTTATCTCCCTCCTGGTAGACCTGGGATTCTGTGCTGTACTGCTCTACTCTCTCCTGGAGCTTGTAGATGGTATCCGACATATCTTCTGCGCTTGGATTTTTTTCGGAGGCTTCATAGGTAATACTTACGCCTCCCGCCAGGTCCAGACCTGTATGAATATTTTTGGCCGCTCCTGTTCCCGTAGGGCCCCAGCCCACGGCTGATGTGAAGATCAAAAGTGCAGTGATCGCCACAGTCAGTACCAGGATCAGCACGCCTCTGCTTTTTTTCATGATTTTTCCCTTCTTTACTGATTATTTTCTTCTGCTTCCTCTGCTTCTGCAGCCTTGAGCATAATGGCGCATTCCACCCTTTTCCTCTGAAGCTCGCAGCCGATGTCATAGGCGTCGTTGATGGAGCCGTGGAAATTGTAGGCGTTTGCCGCACAGCCGCCGCTGCAGTAGAATTTTGCAAAGCATTTCTGGCATTTTTCCTTTGCGTAGACATTACAGTTCTTAAATTCTTCCCGGATGTGGTCGTTCTTTACCCCGTCCCACACATTGCCCATCAGGAATTTTTCTTCTCCTACGAACTGATGGCAGGGATATAAGTCTCCCCAGGGAGTCACGGCCAGGTATTCTGTCCCTGAACCGCAGCCAGACAGCCGCTTGTACACACAGGGGCCTCCTGTAAGGTCTATCATAAAATGGAAAAAGTTAAAGCCTTTTCCTTCTTTCTTTCTCCTGATCATTTCCCGGGCCAGTTTATCATATTCTTCGCAGATCTGCGGCACATCTTCCTCCCGGATGGCGTACTCTTCTTTCTCATCAGCCACTACCGGCTCCACAGAGATCTGGTCAAAGCCCAGGTCCGCCAGATGAAGGACATCCTTTGAGAAATCCAGATTATACCGGGTAAAGGTGCCTCTGGCGTAGTAGCTCTTCTCTCCTCTGCTTTCGGCAAATTTCTGGAATTTGGGGACCACCAGGTCGTAGCTTCCCGCCCCTTTCCGGAAAGGCCGCATATGATCATGGACTTCTTTTCTTCCGTCAATGCTCAGCACCACATTGGCCATCTCTTTATTGGCGAATTCCATGATCTCGTCGTCTAAAAGCACGCCGTTGGTAGTCAGGGTAAAACGGAATTTCTTATTGTGGAGTTTTTCCTGCTCTCTTCCGTATTCCACCAGACGTTTTACCACGTCCCAGTTCATGAGGGGCTCTCCTCCGAAGAAATCCACCTCCAGATTTGTACGGTTTCCGGAATTGGCGATGAGAAAATCCAGCGCCTGTTTCCCTACCTCGTAGGACATCAGGGCTCTTCTCCCATGGTATTCCCCTTCTTCCGCAAAACAGTACCGGCAGGCCAGATTGCAGTCATGGGCGATATGGAGACAGAGAGCTTTCACTACTGTCTGTCTGTCTTTAAAATGTTCAATGGCATTTCTGTAAATATCCTCTGTAAAGAGCATTCCCTGCTCCTTCAGCTCCCGGATCTCTTCCAGGGCCTGCTCTATATTTTCTCTGCCATAACCCGGGTCTAAAGCCTGATGGATCTCTTCCCGGTCTTTTCCTTCCTCTAAAAAACCGATGATCTCATATACCAGCTCGTCCACTACATGTACCGAACCGCTGTTTACGTCCAGCACAATGTTATAGCCATTATTTTTATAACGATGAATCACCGTGCTTCCCCTTTCTCTTACGCACGAAAGTATAGGGCTGCTGCATGAAACAGATCCCTCCGTCTCACGCAACAGCCCCACTCCTTATATGCCGTTTTTTCTTATTTGTTCTCGCAGCTCTGATTTCCTACTGTGCAGGATGTTTTGCAGGCTGACTGGCAGGAAGTCTGGCACTCGCCGCATCCGCCTTTTTTTACTGTATTCTGTAAGCTTTTTGTATTCAATGTTTTAATATGTTCCATGATATCTTTCCTCCTTAAGTCTTTTAACATCTATGCGGTATTATAGCATAGCTCTTTATGCCAGGCAAGTATTTCTTTTCCGGCAGTTTTGTCATAACTCATCCTATGACAGCATTCCTCCCAGAGCGCCGCCCAGGATACAGATAAAAAACATAAGTATGGTTTCTTTCAGGTCTCCGCCGGACCGTTCCGTAAAGCAGGTGACCGCCCAAAGAAGTACGGCGTACCCCAGTCCCAGGCTCATTCCCCACAGGAAACGCCTGGTCTTCCCTTTCCTGCCCATATAAAATCCTCCTGCCAGGCAGGATACTATGTAGGTTACCATGATCCCTAAGTTTACCTGGCTTTCTCCCAGTCCCATTTTATACAGCAGGAAGGCCAGGCCCAAAAGCAGGATCCCTGTAACCCCATAGGAAAGAAGCAAAGCTTTCATCATCTGCAAAGGTCTTGAAACCTTTCCCATGATCTGTTCCATAAAAAACCCTCCCTTATGTATATATATGGGAGGGTTCTTTTTTTCATGACGGTTAACTTTATGATCTTTTTTTCTTTCCTATTATAGTGGCGGCTGCACCCAGGAGCAGAGCCGCTGCACCTGAAGCTCCATAAAGGGCTATCGGCATATTATCTCCAGTCTTGACCACCCGGATCAATCTGGAAGGAGTATTTTTCCTCACAGCATTGCCGGTGGGATTCCCGGTATTTACACTTGCTCCGGAATTTCTGGATGGCTGGACGCCGCTCTGTCCGGAAGATGTCTTAGAAGGAGAAGCCTGGGTATTCCCTCCGGTTCCTGAGGATGAGCCGGAAGCAGTTCCTGAGGAGCCGCTGCTTCCCGTATTCTTATATGAAGTCCCGGCGCTCTGAGAAATCTGGATTCCCGGACCCACCAGCTGGCTTCCCCCTACATTAAAGGGGCTGAAGGAAGCGGTTTCAAAAGTCAGGAACTGGATTCCTTCTATATCTATGATCGCCATCGTTCCCGGATACTCTTCTGTAGGAAGGGTATAATACTCATATTCGCTGTTCCCCAGATAGTGAGCAATCGAAAGCTGGGAAAAGCTGTCTGCATTTTCCGGAAGGGGGATCATTACCCGGACTTTCTTTCCTTCCGGAATGGTATACTCTTTATCTTCTTTCAGATCCCAGAGCTTGATCTCGTAAGCAGACAGGATCTCTCCGATCCCTGCGTCCGGGAGCTGATCCAAGTCCTCATTATAGCTGACCTGAAGGTCCACATAATAAGGAAGGAAATCGCCTTCCACCCGCACCCCTGTATTCTCAT
>CALWSM010000174.1 GCA_944384185.1 uncultured Blautia sp.
CTTTTATCAAGATTTTAACAGGAGTTTATTCCCTGGATGAAGGTGAGATCATATGGGAAGGTCAAACTGTTCAGATCTCAGATCCCCAGGAGAGTCGGCGGCTTGGAATTAGTGTGATCCATCAGGATCATGTATTGATACCTGCATTTAACGGGATCGAAAATGTGTATCTGGGAAGGAACTACCCCAAAAAAGGAACCAGGATCGACTGGCTCCTGATGGAGAAAACCGTAAAAGAGAAGGCAGAGGAACTGGGGATAGAGATCGATTTACAGAAACCGGCAGGAGAACTGACACCGCCTCAGAAGACTTGCCTGGAGATCATCCGTGCCATGATGGACGACTGCAAGCTCCTGATCCTGGATGAACCCACGGCGTCTCTGACGGATAAGGAAGCGGAGATCCTGTTTGAAATCATTGGACGACTGAAGAAAAAGGGAACATCGATCCTGTATGTTACCCACCGGATGGATGAGATATTTCGCTTATCAGACCGTATTACGATCTTTAAAAACGGTGAGCTTGCAGGAATCGTCAAAACAAAGGATACGGATAAGGAACGCCTGATCCGGATGATGACAGATGAATGGAAGAGTGAAACGCTGGTAAAGAGCCACAACCCGGGGAAGGTCTGTCTTGAAGTTGAGGGACTCCAATCCAGGGACGGGATCGTAAAGAATGCCGACTTTTCTGCAAGAAGCGGCGAGATCCTGGGAATTTACGGCTTAGGAGGAAGCGGCAGGACAGAGCTTCTGGAATGTATCTATGGATACAGGGCGATACAAAAAGGAACCGTACGGGTTAAGGGAGAGGTGGAAAAACACCTTTCTCCGGAGGAATCCATCAGAAAAGGGATCGTTCTCATAAGCGAGGACAGGAGAGGAAAGGCAATGATTGGAAATCTGAGTATCAGGGATAATATCCTGCTTTCCTGTATCGACCGGTATGCCCGATATGGAGTTCTGGATGACAACAAGGAAAATCGGGACGCAGAGGAAAAGATAAAAGACCTCAGTATAAAGCTTGCCAGTATGAATCAGAGAGCCATCGAATTATCAGGAGGGAATCAGCAAAAAGTCGTTTTCGCCAAAGCTATGATGACGAATCCCTCTATCTGGCTTTGTGACGAACCGACTCAGGCAGTAGATGTAAAGACTCGCTCAGAGATTCATCATTTACTGCGGAAGAAGGCAGAAGAGGGAAGCGCTGTGATCTATGTGACTTCGGATATTAAGGAAATGCTGGAGGTTGCGGATCGGATCCTGATTATATCCGCTGGAAGAACAGGGGAGACTTTGATAAATGATGACTTGAAGTCTCAGGATGTATTGAACTATTGCTACGAAAAATAATGAGGGACTGTAATATGAAGAATATTGAATTGAAGAAGGCAGTGAAAAACTATGGAACTCTGCTTGCGTTGCTGGCGATCGTTTTGATCTTCAGTATTTTGAAGCCACAGGCATTCTTTACACTGAAAAACTTTATTAATATCACGAGACAGATGGCACCTCTGACGATCATCGCGATCGGTGCTACTATGGTCATGGTAATCAATGAATTTGATCTGTCTGTAGGCAGCATGGCAAGCCTTGGAGGAGTCATGGCAGCTTTGATGGCAGTTGCCGGAGTACCGGTACCTGCGGCTTTTCTTTTGACCTTGATATGCTGCATCCTGATTGGCCTTCTGAATGGACTGATTGTTGCCAGATTCAGCGTCCTGTCTTTCATAACCACTCTTGGTATGAGTACGGTACTGGATGGTATCATTTACTGGCTGACGGGAGGGGCAACCGTATTCCAGAATATTCCCGAATCCTTCACATGGCTTGGTACGACCCGCATTTTACAGATTCCAATTTTGTCTTTGATTATGCTGCTTCTGGTGGCCTTGTTCTGGTTCTTTATGCGGCACACCCCAACGGGCAGGAAGATGTATGCCATTGGTGGAAGTGAGGAGGCTTCAAAGATCGCCGGTATCAATGTAAAAAAGTATAAGGTAATCGCCTTTTCCCTTTGTGCAGGCCTTGCCGCTCTGACGGGAATCGTAGTTGCATCCAGAGTTGGATCTGCTAACACAACGGCTGGAAGCGGATATTTTTTGCAGTCTTATGCAGCAGTCTTTATTGGTTGCACTGTTTCAAAGCAGGGCGTACCGAATGTGATCGGTACCTTTGTAGGGACGGCAATCCTGGCGATCCTGGCAAATGGCTTAACGATCCTGCAGATGCCGACTTATATGCAGGATATTATTACGGGAGCTATTATTATCATTGCAGTGATTGCCCAGAAGCTTGGGAAAGGTGATGCGAGGTAAGCTATGTTTGTAAATCAGAAAATGCAGGATTTCATAACATTCCATCCGCATGCAATGGTTGGATATCTGCTGGCCGGATATCCGGATCAGGAGGCCTTTTTCCGTATGGCAAAGAAAAGCGTGGAATCCGGACTTTCTATCCTGGAGATAGGATTTCCTTCAAATGATCCAAGGGCAGACGGTGAGGTGATCAGAAAAGCACATGCCCGCGTGGATAAAAGCATTTGTTCAGATCTAAGCTTTTGGAAAAAATTGCGGGATACGGTGAAAGTGCCGATTTGGATCATGGGCTATAAAAAAGATCTCTATGTGGATAACATCTATCTGAACCTGGCAAAGAGTGGATTGGTAGATGCTTTTGTGATACCGGATATGGGTACAGAAGAGCTTTTTTCCTTAGGAGAACAGCTGAGAGAATACCATACGGAACTGGTGCCGGTGATCTCCAGTGAAACACCTAAGGCGCGGCTGGATCGGCTCTTGGCTGAATTCCCGCTGATTTATCAGCAGCTATACAGTGGGCCAACAGGACTTCCAATAGAAAACGAGTCCTATCAGGAACTCCTGGCTTATAATGTGACTCACGAAGGAAAGTATCTTTTTGCAGGCTTTGGGATCCATTCAAAGGAACGGGTGGAGGAACTGCTTGAATCAGGATTTTACGGGGTGATAATTGGAACTGCTATTATGAAGGCCTTAAATGATTCAGAGGATGCGGCCTGTCATTTTATAGAAGGTTTATCAGGTGCTCTTTTGGAAGTGGAAAGAGAGGTGAATAGCATATGAAGATTGCATCATTTGATATTGGAACCACAGCCGTCAAGGGAGTACTGCTGGACGAAAACGGACGGGAGCTTTATAAGGCTTCCAGAAATATTCATACCTATCAGGAGAATGGCAGGAAAGAACAGGACCCGGAGGAATGGTATGAGGCTTTTCATATGATTTCGCAAGAGTTTTTTGATATCTGCGATTCCGGTGAGATTGAAGCGGTCATAATGAGCGGACAGATGCAGGATGTGATCCCGGTAGACCGGGATGGAAAGCCTGTTGGAAGAGCGATCCTATATTCGGATGGAAGAGGCGAGCCGGAAGCGGAGGAACTGATCCGTAGGATCGGAAATGAAAAACTATTTGAGATAACCGGAAACCATATGGACGGGTCCCTCAGTTTCCCCAAAATGATGTGGATGAGGAGCCATCAACCGGCAGATTATGAAAAGGTAGATTGCTTTCTACTTAGTTCAAAGGACTATGTGATTCGTAAGTTGACAGGAAACAACGTATCAGACGTTACGACCTGCTCTACTGCCGGAGTCATGGACATTTATGGAAAACAGTGGGATGAAAATATATTGCTGGCCGGTGGGATAGAAAAGAAAAAACTTCCGGAGATCCGTTACGCCCATGAGCTGGCGGGAAGAGTTACGACACAAGCCGCAGAGAAGACCGGCTACAAAGAAGGGACTCATCTGTATGCCGGTACGGGAGATGCAGGTGCTACGACTTTGGCAAGTGGAATTTCACAGCCTGGAGAATTCAATATCAATTTGGGGACTTCCGGTTGGGTGGCAACGATCTCAGAGAGCGTTATGAGGACGGAGGGCGGTGTTTTCAATCTGGCAGCCATGCCGGAAGCAAAATACATTAACGTTGTTCCCTTCTTAAATGCCGGAAATGTTCATAAGTGGATATGCAGGCTGTTTTCAGAAAATGATCAGATCTCATACGACAGGATGAATGAACTTTTGAAATCCAGTACTTGCGGAGCAAATGGACTTTTATT
>CALWSM010000175.1 GCA_944384185.1 uncultured Blautia sp.
AGTTCATCCATTTCCAATTCCACTTCAATATGCTTATCTGTTTTAAGTTTGGAAAGCAAAGCCACCGTCTCCACATGTACCCCCTGTGGAAACATATCGCACACCGCTACCTTTTCCAGCCTATACACCTCCCGGCACAGCACCTTCAGATCTCTTGCCAGTGTGGCGGAGTCGCAGCTTACATAGACGATCTTCTCCGGCTTCATTTTCAGCATGGTATCCAGCACAGCCTCGTCGCAGCCCTTCCTTGGAGGATCCACCACGATCACATCTGCGTATATGCCTTCTTTTTCGTATTTCTCCGGCAGGACCTCTTCTGCTTTTCCCACGAAAAATTCCGCATTTGTGATACCGTTCAGCCTGGCGTTTCTCCTGGCGTCCTCAATGGCCGGCGGGACGATCTCCACCCCGTAGACCTGTTTCGCCTTCTGGGCCAGGAACAGCGAGATGGTGCCGATCCCGCAGTAAAGGTCCCAGACAGTCTCTTTTCCTGTAAGCCCCGCATATTCCAGAGCAGTTCCGTAAAGCTTCTCCGTCTGTACCGGATTTACCTGATAGAAGGACAGAGGGCAGATCTGATACCGGATCGCCCCGATATAATCTGTGATATATTCTTTTCCCCAGAGGGGAATCACCTGTTCTCCCAGGATCACATTATTTCTTTTTGTATTTACATTAAGAGAAATGCTGGTCATTCCGGGGATCTCTTTTAAAGCCTCTACAAGGCTGTCCTTGGCCGGGATCCTGGTTCCGTTGATAATGAGGCAGACCATGATCTCACCGGTCTGAAAGCCGTATCGGAGAAGGATGTGGCGGATCAGCCCGGTTCCTGTGGTCTCGTCATAAGGTTCTGCATGACTGTTTTCCATATAAGCCAGGATCCGGTTAAGGATCTCTTCATTTACCTCCACGCCCAGCAGGCAGTCCCGGGTCGGCACAATACTGTGGGTCCTGCCTGCGTAGAATCCGGTAACGATCTCCCCTTCCTTATTCCTTCCCACAGGGAACTGGGCCTTGTTCCGATAGCGCCAGGGTTCCTCCATTGCGATCACTCTGTCCGCCTCTATATCCATAAAACCGCCGATGCGCTGAAGATTTCCCAGGACTTTCTTTTCTTTAAATTCCAGCTGCTTTTCATAAGAAAGAAACTGGAGCTGGCAGCCTCCGCAGGCTCTGGCAACGGGACATCTGGGCTCCGTCCGGTTCGGGGAAGGCCTGAGCACTTTAAGGAGACGGGCGTATCCATAATGTTTCTTGGTTTTCATGATCTTTACCTCTGCCCGGTCGCCGATGACCGCATCCTTTACAAACAGGGTATAGCCCTCGGCTTTTCCGATCCCTTCTCCGTCATGGCCCATATCCTCTATATCCACTGTCAAAATGTCATTTTTCTTAAATTCCATAGATTCTCCTTTTCCTTTCACATGAAAAAAGCAAAAACAGCCGGACCTTTGCTTTGTCCGGACAGCTTCTGCTTTTCTGGCCTCTGTACCAATGTACTGACGCAGCTGTTATCCGTCTAACGGCACAGACTGATCGTCTCCGGCCGCCAATCTACAGACTGCTCTTGCGCAGATTGGACTCAAAGAGACGGTTATACCCCAGCCAATCCTTCTGCTCTCCTGCACTGCTGAAAATTTCCGTAAGGGTTTCCATCTTGGCGTCGGTATTGTCCGCCAGATTTAGAGCCACCGCCTCCGGCAGAGCCGGCTTCTTTGGAGAACCGTACTCCAGCTCCCCATGATGGGCAAGAATGCAGTGCTTCACTTCGCTTTCCAGCTTCTCCGGAAACCCGGGGATCTCCCTGGCCTTATCATGGACCATTTCCGCTCCGATCATAATATGCCCCAGAAGCTGGCCGTCATCTGTATAATCATTTTTCGGGAAAGGACTGAGTTCTTTCGTCTTGCCGATATCATGGAGCATAGCCGAGGTAAGCAGCAGATCCTGATTCAGCACAGGATAGGTTCTGCAATAATACTGACAAAGCCTGGTCACACTTAAAGTGTGCTCCAGCAATCCCCCGATAAAGCCGTGATGAACACTTTTAGCGGCGGAATTCCCTTTAAAGGCCCGGACAAATTCTTCGTCTTCCTCGAAAAAGCTCATCAGGAGCCTGTGAAGATACGGATTTTTCACCTGGGCTGCACAGCCTAAAAGCTCCTGATACATGGTATCTACATTTTTCTCGCTTACCGGAAGATAATTTCCCGGATCGTACTCTCCTTCTCCGGCTTTTCTGGCCCGTTTGATGCTTACCTGGAGACTTCCCTGAAAGCTGGTCACATCTCCCACTACATCTATGTAATCCAGGGGATCGAATTCATCAATTCCCAGAGAATTCGGCTCCCAGATCTTTCCATCTATAGTTCCTGTTTTATCCTGAAGGATCAGATTTTCGTAAGGCTTCCCGTTTTTTGTCACAGCCGCCTGTTTATGCTTACATAAATAGATTCCTGCTATTTTTTCTCCTTCCCGGAGTTCACTGATAAATTTCATGATTTATGCCCTTTCTATTTTGCCTTTAATGTTACTTCAAAAGATACCTCCACATATCCCTCTGTACTCTGGCGCATGGCTTTCACCTGGATATTCTCACCTGCCCTGCAGGCTTTCAGCTGCTGCTGATATCCCTTTACCGTTTCCACAGCCTCTCCATTGATTTCTGTGATCACATCACCGTTCTGGATCCCTACCTGCATAGCCGGAGAATCCACTTCCACCTTTTCCACGAAGACGCCTTTGGGGATCCCCTTCTTTTCAGAGATCTCCGAAGTGATATTGGTACCGGTCACTCCCATGTAGATCATCTCCTGATTATCCGAAAGCACCTGGATCAGCTCCCTGCTGTCTGAAACAGACAGGCCAGTGATCAGATTTTTGGTATCTTCGCCGGCAAAGGACTGGGCAATAATCCCGATGATCTCTCCATCCAGATTTACGATCACGCCGCTTCCCTGGCTGCTGCCTGTAATATCTGTGGTGATAAGTCCGTATTGAGCGTCTACTCTGGACACAGCGTTGGATGTAGAAGTCACGATCCCATAGCCGACAGAATCACTATACCCCATAGGAGTGCCGATTGCAAGTACCGGTTCTCCCTGTTTTACATGATAGGACTCGCCCAGGGGAGCGATCGCTACTGCTTCCTGGGTTTCGGCAGGCACCTGGGATTTTTCCACTTTCACAATGGCAAATCCTGTATTGCTGTCTGCCTTCTGAAATCTTGCGTCAATGGTCGTCCCGTTGCAGAAGGTCACCTCGATCCGGTCCACATTCTCTACGATCCTGTACTCTGTCAGAATATAATATTCCTGTCCGCTCTCTGCCACCAAAAGACCGGAGATCTGGCTTTCATAGGGGGTCTGGAACCAATCCTGATCATTTTGTCTGCTATTGACCGTTACAATGGCTTTTTCTGCCTCCTTGGCGGTGGTAAAAATATCTGCATACAGCGTCTGATAATCTTCCGGCGTCATTTCCTGGATAATCGTCGTCTGCTCCGGCTGTGTATTCTCCTGGTCTTCCTGTACTTCTTCCTGCTCCTCTTCCCCATCTTCCGCACCGTTCTGGAACTGCACTTTCTGGTCATTTTCCCGCTCTATGGCCCGCTGGACCAGTCCCGGGGCCAGGGCGCCGAAAACCAGAGCTGCAGCCAGTCCGAAAACCGCCCCGGACCCTGCCAGCTTTCCGATCTGCCTTGCCAGTTTTTTCTTATCCAATGGCTTGGCCTTTATGGTTTCTTTCATAAATTCATAAGAATCACCGGATTCCTCCGGCTCTGCTTCCTCTGTTCCGGCTGCCTCTTCCTGGGCATCCTGGCTTTCCCGGACCGCTTCTTTTTCCTGTCCTTCTGTCTCTCCTGCCATCTCTTCTGTAGCTGTTTCCTTCAGATCTTCTTCCTGGGCAAACTCATCTTTTCTATCTTCGTCCATATTTCTTCTTCTCCATGTGTCAGATTTCAGAATGCTCTCCGGCATATTTTTGTCTATTATACTGAAAATTTATGAACTTTTTATGAAGAATATACAAATATTCGTAGGGATTTCTCTCTATCCTTGAAAAAAG
>CALWSM010000176.1 GCA_944384185.1 uncultured Blautia sp.
GTCGTGATCCTTCCTTCTGCTGTACCGGGAATCCTTTCCGGCGTGATCCTTGCCATCGGACGTATTGTGGGCGAGACTGCGGCTCTTATGTATACAGCGGGAACTGTGGCTGAGATGCCGGACAGCGTGATGTCCTCCACAAGAACACTTTCCGTGCATATGTATACCCTGGCCAGCGAAGGTCTTCATATCGACGCAGCCTATGCCACAGCGGTAGTCCTTCTGATCGTGGTACTCCTGATCAACTGGGTATCCGGAAGAGTGGCGAAAATGATAGAGAAAGGATAATGAAAGCACATGAGCAAGAGTAAATTTTCGATTTCCAACCTGGATCTTTATTATGATAACGGAGCCTTCAAGGCTTTAAAGAATATTAACCTGGAAATCCAGCCAAATGAGATCACTGCATTTATCGGTCCTTCCGGCTGCGGTAAATCCACACTGCTGAAATCCCTGAACCGTATGAACGATCTGGTGGAGGGATGTAAGATCACCGGACAGATCCTTCTGGACGGCGAGGATATTTATGGAAGTATGAATGTAAACCTTCTGAGAAAAAGGGTCGGCATGGTATTCCAGAAGCCCAATCCTTTCCCCATGAGCATCTATGACAACATTGCCTACGGACCCAGAACCCACGGGATCCGTTCCAAAGTAAAACTGGACGATATTGTAGAGCGTTCTTTAAGAGGCGCCGCCATCTGGGATGAGGTAAAAGACAGACTGAAATTAAGCGCTCTGGGCATGTCCGGCGGGCAGCAGCAGCGTCTGTGTATCGCCAGAGCTCTGGCTGTAGAGCCGGAAGTCCTTCTCATGGACGAGCCGACTTCCGCTCTTGACCCGATCTCTACATCTAAGATCGAAGAGCTTGCAGTAGAATTAAAGAAGAATTATACTATTGTCATGGTTACCCATAACATGCAGCAGGCGGCCAGAATTTCTGACAAGACCGCATTCTTCCTTCTTGGAGAGGTGATCGAGTACGGGGAGACAGAGCAGATCTTCTCTATGCCGAAGAATAAGAAAACAGAAGAATATATTACAGGGAGGTTTGGCTGATGAGACCAAGATTCGACCAGCAGCTTGAAGAATTAAATCTGGAGCTGATCAAAATGGGCTCTCTCTGCGAGAGAGGGATCCGCAAAGCGGTGGATCTTCTTATGGAAGAAAACGCAAACGCAAGTATCCGGGATGTGGATATGATCGAGGAAGAGATCAATCAGAAAGAAAGAGACATAGAAGCACTCTGTATGAAGCTTCTTCTCCAGCAGCAGCCGGTGGCCACAGACCTGCGGAATATCTCCTCCGCCCTGAAGATGATCTCAGATATGGAACGTATCGGCGATCAGGCCCAGGATATTGCCAACATGGCAAAATTTGTAAAGGTTCAGGAGATCGCCCATAAGATCCATATCGGGGAGATGGCGGAGGCGGCCATCAAGATGGTGACAGGAAGTATCGATTCCTTTGTAAAGAAGGATCTGGAAGCTGCCAAGGCAGTGGTAAAAGCAGATGATGTTGTGGACGACCTGTTTCTGAAGGTGAAAGGAGAGCTCCCTGATTTTGTACAGAAAGATGCGAAAAATGCAGAATATTATATTGATCTGATCATGATCGCAAAATATTTAGAGCGTATCGGCGACCACGCAGAGAATATCGCCCAGTGGGTGGAATATTCCATAACAGGAGCGCACGAGGCTCTCAGACAGGAGTAGAGAATACATGATATATTTGGTAGAAGATGACGAGAGCATCCGGGAGCTGGTAGTCTATACCCTGAACAGCCAGGGAATGGAGGCGGAAGGCTTCGGGGCGCCCTCGGACTTCTGGAAAGCTTTAGAGAACAGGGTTCCGGATCTGATCCTTCTGGATATTATGCTCCCGGAGGAAGACGGGCTGGATATCCTTGCAAAATTGAGAAAAAGAAGCGATACAAAAAATCTTCCCATCGCCATGCTCACCGCCAAAGGCAGCGAGTATGATACGGTAAAAGGACTGGACAGCGGTGCGGACGACTACATTCCCAAGCCGTTCCGGATGATGGAGCTTGTGTCCCGGATCAAAGCCCTTCTGCGCAGAAGCGGTAAAACCGGACAGGCAGACAAGGAATACAGTATCGACGGACTGTATGTCTCTGAAAAAAAACACCAGGTGAAGGTAGGAGACCGGGAAGTTGTCCTGACCCTGAAGGAGTTTGAGCTTTTGCTCCTTCTCCTTTCCAACCCGGGGATCGTATTTACCAGAGCCCAGCTTCTGGACAAGATCTGGGGATACCAGTTTGACGGAGAGAGCAGGACCGTAGACGTCCATATCCGTACACTCCGGCAGAAGCTGGGAGAAGCCGGGCATTATATTGAAACCGTGCGGGGCATGGGATATAAGATAGGAGGACCCTCATGACAAAAAGGATTTTTACATCGATTATCCTGGCGTCTGTGATCGTACTTCTGGCCAGCGGCGGGCTGACTATGGGAGTATTGTACAACCACTTTGGCAATGAGCTGGAGAAGGAGCTCCGCACAGAAGCGGAGTTCCTTTCCATTGCTGTAGAAGACAAAGGGATGGACGCCTTCGATTCGCTTCCCGCAGAGGCGGAAAGGATCACCTATATTGACACAGACGGCACAGTACTTTTTGACAACCGTTCCGACACGGAGACCATGGAAAATCACCTGGACAGAGAGGAGATCCGGGAAGCCCGGGAGGATGGCAGCGGCATGGCTGTGAGAGAGTCCGATACCCTTTCCCAGCGTACCTTATACTATGCCCTGCGTCTTGCCGACGGCACGGTACTGCGGGTTTCCAGCACCCAGTATAGTATTCCCGGACTTTTAGGGGGTATGATCCAGCCGTTGCTGATCATTTTGATCCTTATGCTGGTTCTGGCAGGCGTGCTGGCTTCCAGACTTGCCAAAAACATTGTGAATCCTCTGAACCAGCTGGATCTGGATCATCCGGAGGAGAACCAGACCTATGAAGAGGTGGCTCCTCTCCTTACGAAGATCAACCGGCAGCAGAAATCTCTCCAGAAAGAGATCGCAGAGGCGAAGAGGCAGCAGGAAGAGTTTTCCATTATCACCGACAATATGGAAGAAGGCTTCCTGGTGATCGATTCTCATACGGAGGTGCTGTCCTATAATTCCAGCGCACTGAAGCTTCTTGGCGCCAGAGAACAGGACGCCAGACAAAGCGTGCTGGCCCTGAACCGGAGCGAATGTTTTCAGCGGACAGTGGAAAAGGTGCTGGGAGGCCAGCATGTGATCTCCAATCAGGAATTCCAGGGCGTTACCTGCCAGGTGGCGGCAAATCCTGTTTTTCAGGAGGGAAAAGTCACCGGCGCAGTGATCCTGATCCTGGACGTGACAGAGAAGATGAAAGGGGAGCAGATGCGCAGAGAGTTTACGGCCAATGTATCCCATGAGCTGAAGACTCCCCTGACTTCCATCTCCGGCTTTGCGGAGATCATCAACGACGGCTTTGTAAAACCGGAGGATACCAAGAAATTTGCCGGGCGTATCTTTAAAGAGGCCCAGCGGCTGATCACTCTGGTCAACGACGTGATCAAGATCTCCCAGCTGGACGAGGGAAAACTCCCCTATGAGAAAGAAGAGGTAGATCTGTATGAGGCAGTCCGGGAAATCTTTCTGCGCATGGAGGACCATGCAAAGGCGGAAGGAGTCCACCTGTATCTCTACGGACCTCATATCAAGTCAAACACAGTAAAAACCATCCTGGACGAGATCATTTATAATCTTTGCGACAATGGGATCAAATATAATAAAAAAGGCGGCAGCCTTACGGTGACTGTTTCCCAGGAGGGAGAACAGCCGGTGATCACTGTGGAAGACACCGGGATCGGAATTTCCGAGGAGGATCAGAAACGTATCTTCGAGAGATTCTACCGGGTAGATAAGAGCCACTCCAAGGCTATCGGCGGAACGGGACTGGGACTGTCTATTGTAAAACATGGTTCTATGTTCCTTGGCGCTGACATGAAGGTGGAAAGCACCCTGGGAGAGGGAAGTAAATTTATCCTGATCCTGCCGGAATAG
>CALWSM010000177.1 GCA_944384185.1 uncultured Blautia sp.
GCGGAATACCGGATAAAGACCAAATTTGATACCATTATATGGATACGCTGCCAGGGCAAGGGAATGCATGACGAGAACGGAAATCCCATCATGATCGCCGGCTCTCTTGTGGACATTACCGAACAGAAGGCCTATGAGGAAAAGCTGAAAAACATCTTATATTATGACATTCTTACCGGGCTGAAAAACAGGAATTGTTTTGAAAAAGACATGAAAAAGTATCTGGAAAATCCGGCTGCCGAGGGTAGTATCCTGTGTATTGATATCCACAATTTCAAGATCTTCAACGAGCTTTTCGGGCGGGATTTTGCCAATAAGATCCTGATCGAATTCACCAGGATCATCAATCTGTATATCAGCGATAATCTGGGGGTCTACCGCCTTGAGGGAGATGAATTTCTGGTCCATATCCGGGAGCATACCCAGGAGCAGATCCTGGAAAAGCTGGTTCCCTTCCAGATGTATCTGAGCAGAGAACGGACCCTGGAGGGCCATGTGCTCTTTATCCGGGCGAATATCGGCGTGGCCATTTACCCCCAGAACGGAACGACCAGCGAGGAATTGATCCAGAACGCCAACATGGCTCTGCTGATGCGCTCCAAGGTCAACCGCCATCAGACGGTTTTCTTCCG
Organism: uncultured Blautia sp.; assembly: GCA_944384185.1. Taxonomy (GTDB): domain Bacteria; phylum Bacillota; class Clostridia; order Lachnospirales; family Lachnospiraceae; genus Blautia. The sequence goes on from CALWSM010000177.1 coordinate 633, forward strand.
CAGTGAAAATATGGACAGCCTGAATAAAAAATACGTCCTGGAGCGGGTACTCCGCCAGGACGTTACCGACGGCATGAAAAATTTCCGTCTGGTATTTCAGCCGATCATGAAGGTTGAAAAGGGCAAAGCCAGCTGGCATGGGGCGGAGGCTCTTCTCCGGTACAGCAGGCCGGATCTGGAGCCGGTCTCCCAGGAAGAGCTTATCGAGACCCTGGAATACTCTGACCTGATCCTCACAGCCGGAAGGTGGGTAGTCAAACAGGCGATAAAAGAATGCCGGAACTGGCATAAAATGGGCTATCCCTTCTACATAAACATAAATATTTCCGCCCAGCAGGTATCGGATAAGGATCTGATCTCCTATATCCGTAAATGCTGCAGGGAGTCCGGTCTCGAGCCCGAATGGCTGGTCTTTGAGCTGACAGAGACCTCCTTGATCAACAATTTTGAGATCGCAGATCAGTTCTGCAGGGAGCTGCGGGATATGGGGGCTGGAGTGGCCCTGGATGATTTCGGAACCGGCTATTCCAGCTTTACCTATCTGAAAAGGCTGACTATCTCTCAGATCAAGATTGACCGGGAATATATCCACCACATCAATAAAGATACTTATAATCAGATTTTTCTGAAATGCCTGTACGACCTTGGCAGCAATCTTGGCGTCAGGATCTGCGCAGAAGGCGTAGAGACAGAAGAAACCTATCAGAAAATGGTGGAAATGGACGTTCCTCTCATGCAGGGCTACTATTTCGCCCAGCCTCTGGAAGCCGAAGAGTTCCAGAAGCAGATCAGCGTTACTTAATGTTTTTTTCCTCTTTCAGGCCGGCCATGGTTTTTTTCAGGATCGAGAAATCAATGGGCTTGGAAATATGGGCGTTCATGCCGGCTTTTTTGGTCAGTGCGATGTCTTCGGCAAAGGCGTTGGCTGTCACGGCGATGATGGGGATCTCCCGGGCATCCTCCCTTCCGGATCTGCGGATATGCTCCGCCGCCTGGCAGCCGTCCATCACCGGCATCTGCATGTCCATGAGAATGAAATCAAAATACCGGGGGCTGTGAGACAGATATATGTCCAGAGCCTCCTTTCCATTCCAGGCTTTGGTGATCTTCAGGCCGCTGGCTTCCAGGATCTCCGCAGCGATCTCCATATTGATCTCATTATCTTCCGTAAGGAGCACACGCATACCGGTCAGGTCAATCTTTTCCCTGTCCTCTCTTACGGCTTCCTCTCCGGGAAGGGCTTCTTCCTTCTGATCCCGGGATTGGGCGTCTTCATGGAGTTCCAGGGGAAGGATCACCTGGAATACCGAGCCTTTGCCCAGTTCGCTGGACACCTGGATGGTGCCTTCCATTCTCTGGATCAGCTCATAGACAATGGGCATTCCCAGGCCGGTTCCGGCCACATTGGCGGCTCCAAATCTGGTTTCTCTCTCAAAAGGTATAAAAATCCTCTTTAAAAATTCCTGGCTCATGCCAAATCCATTATCGCTGACTGTAAAATGATATTTCCGATAATTATTTCTGCTGTCCCGGATCTCCTCTACCTGGAATTCGATCCGGCCGTCTTCCCTGGTAAATTTAAAGGCGTTGGAAAGAAGATTGTTCAGGATCTGCTGGATCCTGGCCCAGTCTCCCACCACATCTCCATGGTCGATCTCCATGGAGAATACAAATTCTTTTCCGGAGCCTTCCGCCTGCATCTGAAAAATAGACGCCAGCTCCTTAAGATTTTTCTTTAAAGGAAAGCTGCTGTTTTTGATCTCCAGCTTGCCCTGCTCCATCTTGGACATCTCCAGGATATCGTTGATCAGCCCCAGGAGCTGGTTGCCCAGAGAATCTATCTTTTTCACAGATTCCTTTACTTTTTCCGTATCCTCTATATTTCTGGAAATGATCTCCGTCAGTCCGATGATCCCGTTGAGAGGCGTCCGCATATCATGGGACATGAGGGAGAAAAACATATTTTTGGATTTCGCCATCTTGTCCACGCTTTCCAGCGACTGCTTCAAAAATTTCAGCCGGGAAAGCTCTTCTTCTTTTTTATCATTCACATCTTTAAAGCAGAGGACCACAGACCCCTGTTTCAGAGATTCGTCATAAAGCATCTGCACATGGACCCAGCGGTACTCATGGTTGAAAAGGCGTTTAAAGTCTCCCCCGAAGTCCCGGACCCGCCGGCGGGTCAGTTCCGTCATGTTCTCGATGGAAAAGGTATGGATATATTCCTCATATACGTCTTCATGGATCACTTCCGACATTACCTTCAGAAGATCCTTATATTCTCCTGAAGGCGGAAGCTCCGAGCGGACATAATCCGATCCCTTCAGCATGGAATAGGAAGCCTCTTTTAAATTTACCAGATAAAGGGCGTAATAAGAATTTCCCAGAACGCCTACCACATCATTATAAAGCTGTGCTTTTTTATTGCTGCGGTGATCCAGGATCAGATAGATCGCCGACAGGATCAGAAAGCCCGCCGCCACCGGACCGAATACCATCCATATATTTTCCGTAGCGTAAAGCAGTTCTTTATAGGGCATGGTGATCACCGTATACCACCCGGAATCCAGAATATAATAATAGACCCCTCTTTTTTCACCGTCGACCCCTCTGATATAAGAAGCATAGCTGTCATGCTTTCCTTCCCGGATCTCGCTGAAAATATGCCGGAATCTTTCCTGGAGATCCCCGTATTCGCCGACGCTCAGATAATGGTCGATCAACACTCCTTTCTCATCGCAGAGATAATAGTTGCACCCTTCCGGAAGATCCGCCATATTATCCGGGATGGAAATCCCGTCCAGATATACGTCCAGAGCGATCACATCCCGGGTTCCTTCCATCTCCTTGGCCACAGTGACTACCTGCCTTTTTAAACGTACATCCGTATAGACGTCTGTATAAATCACCTGTCCGCCGGCGGCCCGGGCTTCCTCATACCAGGGAGCCGTGCCGGGATCAAGTTCTTCGTCTCCTTCCCAGTGGGTAGCCGCCTGGATCTTTCCCCCAATATAGCCGTAAAGCTCTATATTATCCAGATCCAGGTTCTGCATCACATATTCCTGGTAATCTTCCAGTACGGCGGCAATATCCCCGTCCTTTGGGGAATTCCGCACCTGATATTCCACCGTGCGCAGAATTGTCTCATACTGGTTCAGATAGGTTTCTTCATTCACTGCAAATCTTCTGGCGATCTCCTCCCCCATCCGCTGGGCATTGTTCAGAAGGGCGTCGTTCATAAACTTAATGCTTAATGGAAAAAGCAGGAGTATGATCGCCGTGATCAGAAGAAGAAATCCATATTTTCTTCCGTTTCTGTTTTTCTTGTTCATTTTTTCCACAGCCTCCTCATACCTCTACTAT
>CALWSM010000178.1 GCA_944384185.1 uncultured Blautia sp.
ACTCTGTGGATATCCAGTGGGGAAACCATGACATTGTATGGATGGGAGCGGCCGCCGGACAGACCTGCTGCATCGCTGCGGTGATCCGGAACTGTGTGCGGTACTCCAATCTGGATATCCTGGAAGACGGATACGGCGTCAATCTTTTGCCACTGGCAACTTTCGCCATGACCTGCTATAAAGACGATCCCTGCAGCTGCTTTAAGATCAAAGGCCACAGGGAACTGAATCCGGAGGAGCAGGCCCTGAATATGAAAATGTACAAGGCTATTTCCATTATCCAGTTTAAGCTGGAGGGGCAGCTGGTAAAAAAGAGAAAAGAATTCAAAATGGAAGACCGGGCTCTCCTGGAGCAGATCGATTATGAGGAAGGCACCATCCGGCTGGGGGGAAAAACCTACCGGCTCCTGGACAGCAGCTTCCCCACCATTGATCCGGACAATCCCTATGAACTATCCCCGGAAGAAGCAGAGGTCATGGACCGTCTGATCTTTGCTTTTGAAAATAGCGAAAAGCTCCAGCGGCATATGAGTTTTCTTCTGAAAAAGGGCAGCCTTTACAAAATCTATAACCGGAATCTCCTCTATCATGGCTGCGTTCCGTTAAACGAAGACGGAAGCTTTAAAGAGGTGGAGGTTTACGGCAGATCCTACAGGGGAAAAGCCCTTTACGATATTCTGGAAACCTATGTGCGGAAAGCTTTTGTGGCCATCGATAAAGAAGAAAAGGAAAAAGGAAAGGATATCCTCTGGTTCATCTGGGCGGCTCCATCTTCTCCACTTTTCGGCAAGGATAAGATGGCTACTTTTGAGCGGTGCTTCCTGGCGGAAGAAGAAACCCATGAGGAAAAGAAAAATCCCTATTACCGTTTCCTGGAAAACGACCAGGTGGTGGAAAATATCTTCAGAGAGTTCGGGATCACCGGAGACTGCAGGCATATTGTAAACGGCCATGTGCCGGTGCATCACACAGAGGGAGAAAGTCCTATAAAATGCGGCGGCAAGCTGCTGATCATAGACGGAGGCTTCTCAAAGGCTTATCAGAAAATTACAGGGATCGCAGGGTACACTCTGATCTACAATTCCTGGGGGATGATCCTGGCGGCCCATGAGCCTTTTACCTCTGCAAGAGACGCCATTACAAAAGAAAGCGACATCCTGTCCGCCAGTATTCTGATCAAGAAGACCACTGAGCGGAAAACCGTGGCGGAGACAGACAACGGATTAAAAATCAAAGAAAGGATAGCAGAGCTCCAGGAGCTTTTAAAAGCTTACCGGGATGGCCTGCTGATAGAAAGATTATGATTTGTGAGAGAATATCCATACAGACAGAAAATTCTGCAAAAGATACCCATTTAGATACCTATATCCTGGAAGACTTCTTAGACGGGAAACCAAAGTGGAAGCGGCCGCTGGTACTGATCTGCCCGGGAGGCGCCTACGCCATGACGTCCAACCGGGAGGCCGAGCCCATCGCCCTCCAGTTTACAGCTATGGGGTATCATGCGGCAATACTCCGGTATTCCTGTGCTCCGGCGGTATATCCCACTGCACTCCATGAAGTAGCTCTCAGCGTGAAATATTTAAGGGACCGGGCCCGGCAGTGGCATATTGATGGAGAGAAGATCCTGGTCATGGGATTTTCCGCAGGAGGACATCTGGCAGCCAGCTACGGAGTGTTCTGGCAGGAGGAACATATGGCGAAAGCGGCGGGCTGTTCTTCGGAGGAACTCCGTCCCCAGGGAATGATACTCTGCTATCCGGTGATCAGCTCCGATGAGAGGATCGCCCATACAGAGAGTATCCGCAATCTGCTGGGAGACGCTTATGAGGATCTGAAAGGAAAGATGTCCCTGGAGACCCAGGTTACATCCAAGGCGCCGAAGACTTTCCTCTGGCATACCTTTGCAGATGAGACGGTGCCCTTCTGGAATTCTTTCCGGTTTGTCCAGGCCCTGGGAGAAGAAGGGATCCCTGTGGAATACCACCTGTATCCGGAAGGAAAACATGGGATCAGCCTGGCTGACGAGCAGCTGGCGGTGGAAGACGGCAGTACGGTGGTGCCGGGGTGTCAGAGCTGGATGCCTCTGCTCAGATCCTGGCTTTTGAGAAATTTCGGATTGTCTTGAAAAAAGCCTTGCAATGAGTAAAAAAGATATGCTATAATACTGCCGTTGCAAAAATATCACGCCTGCGGATTCCAATGGACGGTGCTTAAAAGGTCCCGGAGGAGAGGAAGCCGGCGGAAGAGAAACCAAAAGGAGAGAAAAAAATGAGCGTTATTTCAATGAAACAGTTACTGGAAGCAGGTGTTCATTTCGGACATCAGACAAGAAGATGGAACCCTAAGATGGCTCCGTATATCTACACAGAGAGAAACGGCATCTACATTATCGACCTGCAGAAATCTGTAGGAATGGTTGACGATGCTTACAAGGCTGTAGCAGATATCGCTGCCGACGGCGGCACCATCCTGTTCGTAGGTACTAAGAAACAGGCTCAGGACGCTATCCAGACAGAAGCTGAGAGATGCGGCATGTTCTATGTAAACGAGAGATGGTTAGGCGGTATGCTGACAAACTTCAAGACTATCCAGAGCAGGATCGCAAGATTAAAAGAGATCGAAGCTATGGAAGAAGACGGAACCTTCGATGTTCTGCCTAAGAAAGAAGTTATCCAGCTGAAAAAAGAAATGGCCAAGCTGCAGAAGAACCTGGGCGGTATCAAAGAAATGAAGAAGCTTCCAGATGCGATCTTCGTAGTGGATCCTAAGAAGGAAAGAATCTGTGTGCAGGAAGCTCACGCACTGGGTATCACACTGATCGGTATCGCTGATACAAACTGCGATCCGGAAGAATTAGATTACGTTATCCCAGGAAACGACGACGCTATCAGAGCTGTAAAACTCATCGTTTCCAAGATGGCCGACGCAGTGATCGAGGCAAATCAGGGCGAGGCAGCCGATGCAGAAGATCTGTTTACAGAGGAAGCTGCAGAGGAAACAGCTGAAACAGAAGAGACTACAGAAGAATAATCAGTAACTTTCAGGAGGAAATATACAATGGCTATTACAGCAGGTATGGTAAAAGAGTTAAGAGAGATGACAGGCGCCGGTATGATGGATTGTAAGAAAGCCCTTACAGCTACAGACGGCGATATGGACAAGGCTGTTGAATTCTTAAGAGAAAAAGGTCTGGCTACCGCACAGAAGAAAGCCGGCCGTATTGCAGCAGAAGGTCTGTGCCAGACTCTGGTTTCTTCAGATGAGAAGAGCGCTGTTGTCGTAGAAGTAAATGCAGAGACAGATTTCGTAGCCAAGAACGAGAAGTTCCAGGGCTATGTTGCTCAGGTTGCCGAGGCGGCTATGGAGACAGACGCTGCAACAGTAGAAGAATTCCTGGAGAAAACCTGGAAATTTGACGAGACAAAGACTGTCAATGAAGCTCTGGCTGCACAGATCTCCGTGATCGGCGAGAACATGAAGATCAGAAGATTTGCGAAGATTTCCGAGGAAAACGGATTTATTGCTTCTTACATCCACATGGGCGGAAAGATCGGCGTTCTGGTTGACGTTGAGACAGACGTGGTAAACGAGGCTGTAAGAGAGATGGCAAGAAACGTTGCCATGCAGATCGCAGCTTTAAGACCTCAGTACACAGACAGAAGCGAAGTAAGCGAAGAGTACATTGCTCATGAGAAAGAGATCCTTATGGCTCAGATCCAGAACGATCCGAAGGAATCCCAGAAACCGGAAAAGGTTATCCAGGGTATGATCAACGGACGTATCAACAAAGAGCTGAAAGAGATCTGCCTCTTAGACCAGGTATACGTAAAAGCAGAAGACGGAAAACAGTCTGTTGCAAAATACGTAGAAGAGGTTGCCAAGGCAAACGGCGCAAAGATTGCGATCAAAGGTTTTGTACGCTTTGAGACCGGTGAAGGAATCGAGAAGAAAGAAGAGAACTTCGCTGAGGAAGTAGCAAA
>CALWSM010000179.1 GCA_944384185.1 uncultured Blautia sp.
TCTGCATTTTCCACCCCGGCTGTAGCCAGGGCGTTCTCATACATTCCCGGCGTACAGTAGGTAATATTGCTGGTGGTCACATGGATCCCCTTTCCTTCTTCCTTCCCCTGGACCAGAACAGAAGAAAGGGCTCTGGAGCCGATAATACTGCTGCTCAGATAAGAATCCAGGTACGCATGCTCGTCCGCATTGGTAACCGTTGTCACCGTATAATTCTCCAGGTCGCCTTCCGAAACTCCCAGAAGCCGGAGAACCGTGGACCGTTCCTCCTGGTTCAGGTCTGCTCCCAAAGACAGGTACGGCTTACCTGTATCTTTATTATCGCTGGCTCCGTATGCCGTAATCGGAAGAGCCGCCGCAAGCATGCATGTCAACAAAACTGCCATCATTTTTTTCTTCATAATGATATCCTCTCCTCGTATAAAGAGCAAATTTAAGTAACGTTTTTTATTATAGCACAGTTTTCTCATTCTTACATCTAAACTTTCCGTAAATTTTTCGTCTTTTGTATAGTGCCTGAACAAATTCTGCTTGCTCTTATTTTCCCATAAGTGTTATGATAAAGAAAAATTCTGTTAAAAGGAGGACGCAGCTATGCCTATCGCCAACCAAGAAATGATACGTGACAATAACCGGCGTTTGGTTCTGGAATATATTGTAAATAACCCTCCTGTTTCAAGAGCGGATCTGTCAAAGCACCTGAAACTGACAAAAGCCACCATTTCCACCATCGTCCAGGATCTTCTCCTGCAGAATCTGATCCTGGAGATCGGCAGCGCCAAAACCTCTCTTGGCCGCAAACCGATCCTTCTGGAATTCAATCAGCAATACGGCTATGCCCTGGCCATAGATGTGCGCCCCCGCCAGATCCTGACCCTGGTCTCTGACCTCAAGGGAGAAAACTGCCATGTTCGGGAATATCCTTTTTTACCTGAGGAAGAACTCTTTCCCCTACTGTCGTCCATTATACGGCAAACTCTGGCGCAATACGAACAGATGGAGCGGAAGGTTCTGGGGATCTCTGTGGGTATTTACGGCGTCGTTCAGAAAAACCAGATCCTTTTCACCCCTTATTATCCCCTCCCTGCGCCAGATCTTGGCCGTCTGCTGGAGGAGGAATTTCACATTCCGGTACTGGTGGAAAACGAAGCAAATCTCTCGGTACTGGGGGAATCCGCCTTCCACTATGACTGCCGGAATATGATCCATATAAACGTCCATGACGGTATCGGTATGGGAATCCTGATCAACGGTCATCTGTACAAGGGGAAAGACGGCTATGCAGGGGAGTTCGGACACACCATTCTATTTCCCGACGGAAAGCCATGCCCCTGCGGAAACCGGGGGTGCTTTGAGCTTTACGCCTCAGAAAAAGCGATCCTGGAAGAATACGGCAGGCAAACAGCAACTGAGAACGTGACCATCGACAGCTTCCTGGCCGACTACAGCCGGAAGGTCCCCCAGGCCCGCAGTATGATGGATCTTTTCGTTAAATATATGTCTATCGGAATCAATAATCTGATCAACACCTTTAATACAGATCTGATCGTACTGAACAGTTCCTTTTCCAACTATATTCCCGATATCAACTCCAGGATCGTGGAATATCTGTCCAGGCATCAGAACCGGGATTGTCAGATCATCCCCTCCAGCCTCCAGGAAATCTCCAGTCTGATGGGTGGGATCCGGCTGAGCTGCGAGCATTTTCTGAACATCCGTCATTTAAAAATCCGCACAAGTCCTTTGGATCTGGAACGCTGAAAGATCTTCCTTCCTTTCAGCATTCATAATTCTTTTTAATTTCGTTCATGAAAACTTCACAACTTAAACATGATTTCAACATATTTAACAGATATACTAAAACCATAAAAATAATACGACTAAATTATTTTTATATTTTCTTTTTCATATGTCGGCCCGATGGGGCCGGCTCTCCTTCCTTTAATATTTATAGAGAAAGCCATCGCAGCAGAACTGCGATGGCTTTTACGTTTTACTTTTCCGACAGGCAGTTGGCCAGATCGGCAAATTGCTGGAGAGTCAGCGCTTCTCCCCGGATCCCCTGAGGCAATCCGCAGGCAGCAACCGCTCTTTCAATCTCATCTTTTGCAAATCCCAGATCCTGGGCGTTTTTCAATCCGTTTACCAGCGTTTTCCTTCTCTGATTAAAGGATGCTCGGATGATCCGGAACATCAGCTGCGGATCTTTTACTTCCACAGGCGGCTTTTGATGTCTGGAAAGACGGATTACTGCGCTCCCCACCTTCGGCCTTGGCATAAAACAGTTTGGCGGCACATTCGCCACGATATAAGGACTGGCGTAATACTGGACTGCCAGAGACAGGGCGCCGTAATCTTTACTTCCCGGTCCGGTCTGCATTCTGTCCGCCACTTCTTTTTGTACCATTACCGTGATGGACGCCACCGGCACATCTTCCTCAAACAATCCCATAATGATCGGCGTTGTAATATAATATGGCAGATTCGCCACAACCTTGATCGGTTTCCCCTGGTTGCGCTCCTCTGCCAGTTTTCTGATATCTACCTTCAAAATATCTTCATTCAGGATCGTTACATTCTCATAGCCGCTGAGGGTATCTTCCAATATGGGAATCAGCGCTTTATCGATCTCCACCGCAAAAACTTCTCTGGCCCTGGAAGCCAGATACTGGGTCATGGTCCCGATCCCGGGACCAATCTCCAGCACAAAATCTTCTTCTGTAACATTTGCCGCATCTATAATCTTATCCAGAACGTGGGTATCGATCAGGAAGTTCTGCCCGTATTTTTTCTGAAAAACAAACGCATACTTCTGAAGAACCTCTATCGTCTTCTTAGGGTTTCCCAGATATGGGGCCGTCATATTTCCTTCCTCCCTTAAATATCAAAATCTTTCTCATACAGCATGATCCTGCCGGATTCATCCAGATGGCGCCTGCCCACTCTTTTTCCCGGGCGGCGTCCTTTCTTGGCAGCTTTTTTCAGAGCCTCGTCCATCATTTCCTTTACCATGGCTATAGATACCGGATTTTCCTCATTCTGATTGTCTCCGATCAATGTATAAATGGCCAGGACCGCCATGTCGTCGATTTTATATCCCAGTTCTTTTGCATAAGTCTTGGCGAAAGATACCAGTTCATCATTTGTAAATACCGGTATCACAATGCGGGCGTCAAATTTTTTCATGAACTCTGGATATTTTTCTTCCATTTCCCGGATCGCCGGTTTCAGATCCTCCAGGATCACGGTCAGGCGGTTTGTCTTAAACTCCATGGCCTTTGACATATTCTCCACAACAGCCTCCTCCAGGGCTCCTGCATGTTCTACCACAAGGAAGCCTCCGGAAAGCTTATCTACCACCGCAGCCGGGTCCTTCTCGTTCAATTCCTCAGCTTTAATATAAGCAACTTTTGCTCCCTGCATCTGACGTTCCTTGCACAGCGCTTTGATCAGCCCTTCTGAAAGCTTTGTCTTTCCCGATCCTTTTCTTCCGGTAACGATGATATTACCGGCCTGGGAAGTTTTGGCGCAGGCAGATTCCTGGACAATATCCAAGGCCTCGTCAATCTGCTGGCTCATGCCGGGAACCGGGGCAAAATATGTAAAAAGTCTTCTATGCTCTTCTTCCGTAAGATGATGGCGCATTAAAGCTTCCACCGGAGCCTCAGAATCCTGTTCAAGAGCAGATGTCAGCTCGATCTCTTCTAAAGCTTCCCTCACCTGTTTATCCGGAATTACTTTTGTCTCCTGAAGATTTTCCACTTCTTCCAAGGGTTCCTCTGCTGCCTCAGCAGGCTCCCGGATTTCCTCAGAAGTTTCTCCTGCTTCTTCTACAGGCTCCTGGGATTCTTCAGCGGTTTCTTCCACTTCCTCCACAG
>CALWSM010000180.1 GCA_944384185.1 uncultured Blautia sp.
GGAGCGCGACGAGCTGCTTTGAGACCGTATTTCTTTCTCTCTTTCATTCTTGGGTCACGAGTTAAGTAACCTGCTGCTTTCAGAGCCGGTCTGTAATCGCTGTCTGCTTCCAGAAGTGCTCTGGAGATTCCGTGACGGATAGCTCCAGCCTGTCCTGTAAAACCGCCGCCATGAACGTTTACTAATACATCAAATTTGTCAGATGTCTCTGTCAGTACTAACGGCTGACGAACAACTACCTTTAATGTCTCTAATCCAAAATATTCGTCGATATCTCTTTTATTGATTGTGATCTTGCCTGTACCTGGTACCAGGTATACGCGAGCTACAGATGATTTTCTTCTTCCTGTTCCATAGAATTTTGTACTAGCCACTGTCATTTACCTCCTATCAAAATGTTAATACTTCTGGTTTCTGAGCTGCATGATTGTGCTCTGGTCCAGCGTATACATGTAATTTTTTAATCATGGCCCTTCCTAAAGGTCCTTTTGGAAGCATACCCTTAACAGCCAGTTCAATTACTCTTTCAGGTTTTTTGTCCATCATTTCTCTTAAAGTGGTCTCTTTCATTCCGCCAACATATTCAGAATGTCTGTAGTAGATCTTCTGATCCAGTTTCTTACCGGTAACCTTTACTTTATCAGCATTAACAACGATCACATAATCGCCTGTGTCAATGTGGGGTGTGTAGATCGGTTTATTTTTTCCTCTTAAAACTTTTGCGATTTCAGATGCAAGACGACCTAATGTCTGTCCATCAGCGTCTACAACATACCATTTTCTTTCAACCTTATCTGGATTAGCCATATAACTGTTCATGGTTTTCCCTCCTGTTATCATCAATATACAATAAAATTTCGTTATAAAAAAATCAGGTATAACTGCCGTCCCTTAACTTTCACAAGTTCCGGCGCTTTGCGCAAACTCCTCTCACCGCCATACCGGGGCTTTTGGCTAGGCAGTTTCACAGTTCGCCACATTGAGTTATTATATTATAAGTAAAATCCTGTGTCAACAACTTTCTGCACATTCTCCGGATTTTTTTCCTGCTTTTTCCTTTTCTTCTCCTTCCACTGAGCGGTCTTCTCCCGGATCCGTATAGGCGTCCGTTCCTCCAGATCCTTCCTCCCCAGCTGCAGCTCATTGCAGACCAGTACCAGATTGTCTACTGTCAGAGGGATTCCTTCTGAGTAGCTGCTGGCAAAGAATAGGATGGGATCCTCCCTGTCCGCCCGGTACAGTTTTTTTACCAGCTCCTGATCTTTCTGCAGAAACTCCATTAGAGGCACTGACAGCACCGGATTTTCGAAGCGAAGGCGGAATTTATTGCGGAGCATAGCCTCGATCTGCATGTTTTTGTAATTTTTATAGGCCAGCCGCTCCAGAAGGTTCACCATACTTCTGTCGCAGATTTCCAGTGTGGCGTAAATCCCATTCAGCTCCCTGGAAAACTCATAGTGTTCTTCCCACTCTTCCTTGTGCTTATAACGCACATCATGATCCACCTCATGCCATCCTTCTGAGAAAGTAGTGCGCACCTGCACTTCAAAGGTCTTGTCGATCCTGTAGTCCTGCCACAGTTCCCGGGGAAAAACAGAGGAAATCTCCTCCGGCATGCGGCATACATAATTCATCCGGATAGGATTAAATTCGTTTACTTTCGGAATATCCTCATGGGAATCCTTTTCAATAATAGAATAGGTCTCCCTCAGGAGTTCCTTACAGATAGGAACGTCGTCCATATAGTAGAGAACGATCCGGATACCGATCAGATCCTGAAGCTTCTTATTCTTCTCAATATATTCTTCCTTCTTCCATTCCAATTTATGCCAGATGGAACCTGCAGATTTCAGCCTGAAAAAGATATGAAAATAAATTCCGCTTTTACTTAATTTTTCCTGAATGTCCTTTCCCAGGATTTTTCTCAGGGTCTGCACTTTTTCATCTGCCAGATATTGGGACAACTCTTCGATTTCTCTCATAAACACTCCTCTTTTGCGGTCAGCGGGACTGCCGCTCATAGAAAACCAGAAGTATCCTTCCTCTGATGCACCTTGCTTATTATAACAATTTTCCTTTTATACGTAAATGTTTTTATACATAATTATGCAGGAATGACAGCCGCAGCAGTTTTGACGCTGTTTATGAGGATAGAAATGTAACTGAGATCCGGAGTGGAAAAAGTTTCCCCACACATAAATCCGGAGTTTTACGTTTTATCTGTATAAAAGCAAACTAACCCGCAGTCTCATTTTTTAAAACCTGATCGATGGTAATCGAAGATAAATATCCTTCCATCTGATCCTGCAATTGCTGGTAATACTTCCGGATCGCACAGAAATGTGTGCCATGGCGGCTGCAGAAATTATCCGTCTCCAGACACCTGTTGATCTTTGTCGTTCCCTCCATCGCTTCCACAATGTCCCATAAGGAAATTTCTTCCGGAATTCTTGGAAATGGCGTATCCGCCTCTCTTTCCCTGATATCCTGCTACCAGACCGGCATCCTTCAGGGTCTTTAGTACCTTCATCAGATAATTTTCAGATATTCCCATTTTGCTTCCTATTTCAGCTACAGAAGTGATCCCGCTCTGGGTAGCTAAATATACTATCGTACGGATCGCATAATCTGTTGTTATCTTTAGCTGCATGTCCTCTCCTTTCCGTCTGCTTTTAAGCTTCCCTTTTCAACCCTATATTATGATCTCTAAACATAGCATAAGACCCGGCCCTGAACATCCCCTGCCTTTTCTTTAAAATCTATATGCTTTCTTCTAACAGTATAAAAAGCATATAAATTCCAAAGCCGATTTTTCGAAAATGTCCAGTACCGGATCTGAAATAATACATATCCTAAGCGTTCAGCGGATATTTATCTGTGAGAGACTTCACGATCGCCATAGCCTCTTCCTTGTTGTTTCTATCCTTCACCATTAATGAAATCGCCTCGGCAATACGATCCATATCATCTTCATTCATGCCTCTGGAGGTTACCGCCGCTGTTCCCAGGCGGACGCCGCTGGTCACAAACGGCGATTCCGGATCGTTGGGGATTGCATTTTTATTGCAGGTAATGTTGGCCTCGTCAAGGAGATGTTCCATTTCCTTACCGGTGATCCCTGTTCCCCGAAGATCTACCAGCATAAGATGATTCTCTGTGGTTCCGGAAACAATATGGATCCCTCTTTTCAGCAAGCCGTCGCAGAGAGCCTTGGCGTTCTTCACAATGTTCTCCTGATATACTTTATACTCCGGAGTAAGAGCCTCTTTGAAGCAGACTGCCTTTGCGGCGATCACATGCATAAGGGGGCCGCCCTGGGTACCAGGAAATACCGCTTTGTTGAAATTAAATTTCTTAGCCATCTCGGCGCTGCTCATGATCATACCGCCTCTTGGACCTCTTAAAGTCTTATGGGTGGTCGTCGTGGTCACATGGGCATAGGGAATAGGGCTTGGATGTACCCCTGCGGCGACTAAGCCCGCAATATGGGCAATATCTACCATCAGATAAGCTCCCACTTCATCTGCGATTTCCCGGAATTTCTTAAAGTCAATGATCCTGCAGTAAGCGCTGGCGCCTGCGACGATCAGTTTCGGTTTGGCCTCTAATGCGATCCTTCTTACTTCTTCATAATCAATAACGCCCTGGTCATTTACTCCGTAGGGCACGATATTAAAATATGCCCCGGAAAAATTAGCCGGACTTCCATGGGAAAGATGGCCTCCATGGGCCAGATTCATACCCATAACCGTGTCTCCCGGCTTCAGCATAGCGAAAAACACCGCCATATTTGCCTGAGCCCCTGAATGAGGCTGCACATTCACATATTCGCAGTGAAACAGTTCTTTTGCCCTTTCAATAGCCAGCCGTTCCAC
>CALWSM010000181.1 GCA_944384185.1 uncultured Blautia sp.
TCCATTGTGCCGACTCCTTTACTCCTGCAAAAACCTCTCCACACATTCTATCCACTGCTCTGGCTGATATATCATTGTATAACAATGGGCACTGCCCTTAAAACACACGATCCTTGTTTCCGGATAATATTTTTTCATAAGTCTTGCAGACTTTTTGGAAAGGACTTCGTTTGCCTTCGTCCCGTGAATAAACAGTATTCTGCTTTTGTTTGCAGAAGTCCTAAGTTCTCCGCCTGCAAATACCGAGTTCACCATGTTTTCAATGGAAGCATCACTCATCCGGTCAGCGATTTTTAAGTAGCTTTCCAGATACTTTTCAGGCAGAAAATACCGCTTGTAATTCTCGATAACCTTTGCTTCCCTGCGCTTTGACCTGTGAATAATACTTTTGTAATTGTTTATCATCATTCTTACAGCAAACTTCGGACATCTTATCAGTGGTGCGCCATCCAGAACAAGATTTAATATTTCTATCTTTCCGTTCTTCCATATCTCATGGGCAATTTTCCCGCCGAGAGATATTCCACACAGAACATCAATAGCTCGAATTCCCCTTTCTTTTAAACGTCTGATAATCTCTTCTGCTTCAGCACAAACAGAAATAAATTCGCTTGTCGTCTCCTCCGTATGGGCATTCAGGGAGACAGCATAAACGTTATACCGGTTTTTATAAAATTCAATCTGAGGCATCCACACCTGCCATGGTGTGAGCACGCCATGTATGAACACCATGACTGGTTTATTTCCGCTGACAAAATCGTGTATTAGCATCCTCCTTACTCCTTTTTGAATTCGTACATTTTGTATATAGATGCTGCCGCTTTCCCCGCATACAGATATTGAAAAATGATTTTCTCCAATCCCTGCAGCTCGTTCACATATTTCATCGGGGTCAGGCTGTGTTCTCCAAGAAAAACGAATCCGGATTTATCTGCCAGTTCACGGGGTTTATCATACCCGTATACCAGATTCACACCCACCTCATGAATGGGATTTTTATATTTCGATATCTTTGCAGCACGCTCTGAATAGCAATCCATCAGAAGACTTACCGAAGTAAAATGATGAGCCAGTGATGACAATAATTCCAATAATTCTTCAGGCGCAAAGTACATGCTGACACCTTCTAATATAACCATAGCGTTCTGATTGCCCGCTATCCGGCTTTTCCAGCCGGATTCTCTCATATCTGCAGACAGCATATGATATGTATCCGACTTGTCATAATACTTCTTTCTCTCTACGATAACATCCGCAAAGTCTATGTCATACCAATTTGTATTTTCTGCTGAAACTCTTTTTACCCTGCTGTCAAGTCCACAGCCTATATGAAGAACAACAGAAGCGGCATCATTTACCAGTTTGCTTTTTATCCACTCATCATAAACCACCGCCCGCATAGCCATAAAATATGCCAGCCATCTGGATTTTGCTTTTCCCTTCAGAGAAAAACCTGCGGTCCCCCATATTTCTTCCGCTTTTTTATCCTTGATAATTATATTTTTTCTGCTCACATATGCCTTGCCATATAAAGGAATATACAATGTTTTATTTACACCATTCATCTCACAGTATCCTTTTTCTGGTCCATGTGTTTCGTTTCAGTCAAATCAACGCATTCATTACAACTCACACGCCATAATATATTCCTGCTCATTCTCATCCACAGTCTGAAATCCTACCCGCCCGTACATTTTTACAGCATAGTTGGCTTTCTGCACCGCCAGAGAAGCCCGTTTAAAGCCCTGCTTTTTCAGCAATGCCAGCATTTCCACCATCATCTGTGTGCCAATGCCTTTTCCACGGTACTCCTTATACAAAGAAATCGCAAAGGATGGTGTCTCATCATCCACATGACCGTAATCGTCCATGATCCTTGTCCACACAGCGCCCACCACTTTTCCATCACAGTCAGCCACCAGGCAATGATCCCCTTTTCTGGAACCGAAATCATCTATGTATACTCGCAGCTCCGGCTGGTTGAGGATACTTCTCAGTGGCGGAGTTACACCCTCCGGAATAAAGATTGCCTCATACAGAAACTCTTTTAGCAGCGCAAACTCGTCCTTACGGATTTCTCGAATTGCATATGCTCTGTCATTATCAGTTACCATGATTGCCCTCTCCATATCAGTTCTTCAGCATCTTTGCTATGACCTCCGGCGCACATTTGTTTATCTCATGTCCTGCACCAGGAATTATGTGCAATTCTGCCTGCGAAAGCATCCTGCCAAGCTGTTTCGAAGCTTTCAGATTTGCGTTATCTTTCTCTCCGCACAGAATCTTCACGGGACATTTTACTTCTTTCAGACCGGAAGTAAAATCCAGAGAGCGCATAGAATGAGACAACCGGATCATACTCTCTTTTGAGATACCCATATCTGAAAAAACTTTCTTTGGCATACAGCGAAATATCAGATTTTGAATGTCAATGAGCAGAGTCGGAACCTTTATCTGTACGCCGATCAGAATCAGCGAATCCACCTTTTCCTTGTGTCGTATTGCATAGTCCAGTACCAGAATCGCTCCCAGGGAAAGACCACAGAGCTGAAGAGGCTCCTTCGTGTCCGCATATCGTTTTTCCAGCCCCATTATAATGGCAGAATATGTTCCTTCTTCCTTTGTAAGCGCAAGAAGCTCCGGACAATCGACTTCCGGTAAGGCTGCACAATTGATTACCGCGTCCCAATCATGAGCGTTTTGTCCTAATCCATGCAAAAATACAGTTTTCATTTTTTCAAACACCTCTATACTTTTCTGACCGGATGCCGAATCACAGTCTTCAGCTTCTCAGGAGCGACCCTCCTGGCATCGCTGAGATAGATTTCATGATGCAGGCGCTTGTCCGTAATATCCAGAGCATACCCCTGGCTCTCCATATACTTATGCATAAGTGCGACAGTAGCAGGCTCATCATCATAGGATCCGATATGCATACACTGAACGCATTCGCCCTCATCATAGGTAAAAAACTCAACCTTAGAGAAATCGGTTTTCTTTTTCTTTGTGGCTTTTGCAACCGCCCATTCAAAATCGGCCTTCGTAACAAAATCCGGCAGGCGGATGACGGAGATCCATTTGATCTTTTCCTTATGAGCGTAATCAATGCCCTCCACACCATCCTGCCACCAAAAGCCCTCCAGCGGCGGCACAACATAATCGAAATACCCATCAATCTGATGATCACCTTTTTTGCTCATCTTGATGGTGAAAGCAATGCCATAAAGCAGTCCGATGGACTGCTTATATTCTCCGTCTTCTGTATTCGGATCGCCCTGTCCGCGAACCGCTATATAATTCATGCTCGGCACGGTAACGATGCCAGGCTTATTCTTTGGCATATAGAACTCTTTGTATTCCTTTTTAAAGTCGAAAGCCATCTCCTATTCCTCCCGCTTTACATAAGTCAATTCCACATCATACCCCAATGACTCCATGATCTGAACAAAAGTCTTATTCAGCACCTTATCCCCGCTGTTTACAATCCGGCTCACATATGGAGCAGACGTTCCAATCTCTTCTGCAATCTTAGACTGCTCTAATTTTGCCATCAGGTCGTCGGTATCAATAACCACTGGCTCAAAGCCCTTCAGCAGGGCATTAATGGCTTTCGCAAAGAAGTCATCCACACGCTTTGGCAAAGCACCACTGGCAATGAACTCATCGATAGCCTTCTGCTGTTCAGCAGACAGGAACGTCTTCTGGCTTGCCACGATCGGGTCAGAGATTGTGTCCAGCAAAGTCTTGGTCCACTCAGCCAGCAGATCATCAATGCGGATCCCCAAATTGTCCAGCACGCTATAGACATTACTTACCTTATCCTCAAGGTGATAACGGCAGTGCGGACAAATGTGAGTAGATTTTAATT
>CALWSM010000182.1 GCA_944384185.1 uncultured Blautia sp.
GTCAGATACTGGACAAAAGTCATACCAAACTCTTCCTTAAACACCCTGGTAAAATGCCCGTCACTGAGTCCGATCATCTGTGCCAGGTGTCCCAGCCGGATGTCTTCTGTATAATGGGTCTCGATATATTCACTCACCGGGATACGGAAAAGATATTCACTGCCTGCATTGATTTCCCGCAAAAGCCGGGTAAATTCATCAAAAAATTCCATAAAATATTTCCTGGAATCTGCAATAAAGCCGCACGCCAGGATCTTTGCCATGATCCTGTCACTGCATTCCTTCATCTGTTTTTCAGGAATTCCGCAGCGTATGCCATAAGCACTGATGTGCTGAAGGAGCCGGAGCAGCTCCATTTTTGCCTGTTCCGGATTTGCCTGCCCCTCCAAGAGCACCTGCATGACAGACTGGAGCACAAGCTCCATCTTTTCCCGGTTCCCCCTGGAAAAAATCACCATCAGATCCGGATAAAAACCCGTCAGATCTGCTTCCTTCCCCGGTGTTTTCAGATCCACATCTTCCAGAAAAATACTGAACTCTTTTCCGGAAAAATAGCTTTCGTTAAGCGCCTGATCCATCTTTGGCTGCATCTGGGAATACTGCCACAGCCTGGTGCACTGGCGGCTGATGCAGATCGATATGGTATATTCGCTATGACTGCGCACTTCTTCCTTAAATCTTTCTGCAATTTCAGAGAGATATATCCGAATATTCTTCTTTTCTTCTTCCTCGCAGCATAAAAAGCAGATAATCTTATCAATTCCAACCAGATTAGCCATAAATCCCTTCATTCCTGCTTTTTTCATATATTCCCGCAGGAGATTGATCAGCTCTGTTTTCTGATAAAATTCCTGGGTGATCTGCATCTGGCTGCTGTAATTATAGTAATCGTCAACCTGGATCAGCATAAACCGGTTAGGAAGTTTTGTCAGACCTACTGTGGCGAGAGCTTCCTCCGTTTTTTCCGGACGTATATTATTGTAGATCAGACTGTAAGAAAGTTCACAGGCAAGAACATGATGCATAGTAATGTAGTTTTTCCAATAATCCAATTTTAAATTTATATAATTTTTGCTTTCTTCCTTCATAATTTCTTCTTTTCTTCTTATTTTGCCCATTCTTTTCCCTTAATTTTAACAAAAACGGGTAAACTCTACAACATATTATTTTTCTTAAATAATATATCAAAATTTTGAAATTACTTTTTCGCTTTAGCAGAGTATAATCCAATCAAGCTTTTTTCTATGCCGAAAAGAAAAACGAAAAGGAAAAGAGAAAGTCCATGTGCTGTCGGCACATGGCGGAAAGGAGTATTTTTTATGAACAGTTCAATCATCCCCACCATTGTGGTCGTACTGGTAATCTATTTTGCCGCTATGGTTTTGATCGGATGGATGGGCCGAAGCAAAGCCAGCAACTTTGAGGGGTATCTGAGTATGGGGCGGACCGGCGGCGTGCTGCTTTTGATGGGCGGCGCTATCGGCGGCCAGATTGGTAATGGCTTCGTAGTAGGCGGAGCTGCCGAAGGCGCTGTATCCGGCCTTGCAGGTTCTGCTTATGGAATTGCCTGCGCCCTTTCCCTGATCCTTGTAGCGATCTTCCTGAACAATTTTATTTACAACAATAATTATATGTCTATGGCAGATTACACCAGACAGCGCTATCACAGTGAAGTTCCGGGAACTATCTATGATTTAAGTACCGCAATTTCTTCTATCGGCCTGATCGCAGGACAGATCATGGCCGGCAAAGCGCTGTTTGAAGCTCTGGGGCTTCCCGGTGTAGTAGGCGCTGTTTCCATTGCTGTAGTCGTACTGCTGTACTCCCAGCTTTCCGGCCTGTGGGGCGCTTTTGCAACTTCTGTTGTCCAGACCGGAGTCATCATCGTAGGTCTTGTAGCTACTACCATTGTCCTGATCGCAAAAGGTGCTTACGGAGATATGAGCGCTGCCATCGATGCTGGAGAGCTCGCAAGCTCTTCTCTGGATATGAGCGGACTTTCTGCCGCCGGATTCGCAGCCATGATGCTTCCGCTGCTGTTCGGTATGGTAACAGACCAGCCCACCTATCAGCGTATCAACTCTGCAAAGAGTGCAAAAATTTCCAGGATTGCATGCTATCTTTCCTGTATCATCATGATCCCTCTGGCACTGATGCCTGCTTTCATTGGTTCCTATGGCGCTTACAAATACGGCGCATCTGGAAACAGCGCTTTTTTTGATGTGATCTTAAATGAGCTGCCGGCAATCGTCTGCGCACTGATCATCGCCGCTGTTCTTGCAGCAGTTATGTCAACTATCGACTGCGGACTCATTACCATGTCCACGGTTTTAACCAGAGATATCTGGCAGGGCGCTTTACATAAGAATCCTTCTGAAAAACAGTTAAAAAAGATCACTCTGGTGATCAATATCCTGTTCATGGGTTCTTCTACTATCCTGGCGCTCTCCTCCGGAAGTATCCTGGGACTTTTAAACTCCGTATATTCCTTCCTGGCAGCGGCATGTTTCGTCCCCTTTGTAGGCGGGATCATCTGGAAAAGAGCAGATGCCAGAAGCGCTATTGCGGCATCCGTTGTAGGCGTGCTGACCGTATT
Source organism: uncultured Blautia sp. (assembly GCA_944384185.1). GTDB lineage: Bacteria > Bacillota > Clostridia > Lachnospirales > Lachnospiraceae > Blautia. The sequence continues at coordinate 2,597 of CALWSM010000182.1, forward strand.
GATCAGTTGGATACCAGGCGTGGTATTCCCCTTCGGGAACATCATTCCTTCCGGTCTGTTCCCGATCATCCCATCTGCGATCGCCTTCTTCCTGGTGAGCCTGATCCTTCCGGCAAAATCAGATGCTGCCAAAAATTAGTTGTTTTCAGGCTACTTAGAATACCGTAAATATTCATGACAAAAGCAGACGAAAAGAGACCTTCCCGGTTCTCTTTCCGTCTGCCTTTTTCTATATTATTCCCCATACTGGGTATTCTCTTTTTTGCCTACTGGCATTATAACCTATCTTTTCAAAATACGAAATTTTTGATTTAGAACTGTGAGTACAAACTTCAAACTGGTTTTTTCATCAATTTTCGTATTCTCTCTCTTTATAGTGATGAGCCTCTTCCAGCATCATATCCTTTACCTTCATCAGGCGGATCTGGGTACTTCTCTCATTCTCGTCCAGCTTCATGGTAATATATTTGATATTCTCCTGGGTCTCCGGAATGATCACATGCTCCAGGGCGTTTACTCTTCTTCTGGTCTTTTCGATCTCCGCCGCCATAAGCTGGCAGGATTTCTCTACCTCGGCCAGACGGAGCATATCCGGAAGGATATCTGCCAGAGACTTCACCGCATCGTCCAGATCTCCGGAAGTAAAAGCAAATCCATAAGAATAAATATCATTAACGTCCGCCGTCCTGGTGCTGGTCTTAAACACCGGAATATCTACGCTCATAACATTTTTCTTACCTGCCTTGAGATATACCTCCTGCTTTGGAGACATAAGAGCCGTGTTCAGGATCTGCTCCGACATTCCCGCTTTGGCAATGACAAAATTCTTATTGGCGGACAGGATCCCTGCCTCCACCTTCTGCCTGAGAGCCATATTCTCCCTTACCAGATCCAGGAACTGACGCATCAGCTCATCCCGTTTATCCTTTAAAAGCTTATGTCCCTTGGTAGCCGTTACCAGCTTTTTCTTCAGCCTGGTAAGCTCCATCCTGGTAGGATTTACCTGGGTAGCTGCCAAAGCCGTCACCTCCTTTATTTCCCATAGTACTGATCAAGGAATTTGTCGTCAATACGTTTCAGCTCGCTTCTCGGAAGAATGGATAACAGCTTCCAGCCGATATTCAGGGTCTCCTCAATATCTCTGTCCGTATTATATCCCTGGGATACATACTCCTGCTCAAAGGCGTCTGCAAATTTGGCGTAGATCAGGTCGATATCGGAAAGCGCCGCTTCTCCTAAGATCACCATCAGCTCCTTGGCCTCTTT
>CALWSM010000183.1 GCA_944384185.1 uncultured Blautia sp.
TAATCGCTCCTTTTTGTTATAAACTATCTGATTTTGTACATTGAGGGTAGCACATTGGGGGAAAAAAGTCAATTTAGAACCGGCTCGCAGGTTAACAAACCGGATAATGAGGATAAGGAAAAGAAATGGTTTGAAAGTACGTATCCTGCAGCCGGTGGCCTATGATTACAGCGGTATTAAGATTGCCATACGCAATGACAGATAAAGCAGCCTAACACACAGAATATAACCGCAAAGAGGTATAACTGGAAATTCATAATGACAGATTTTGAAATACATGGTAGAATATACTCGTTTAAAAAATGGATGCAGGAAGGAAGAAATATTTCCTGTCAGAGGCTTTTCCTGAAGAAAGACTGGAAAGGCTGGAAATACAGAACTTAATGGAGAGAAGATTATGTGTGGAATTGTAGGATATGTAGGTGAAGAGCAGGCGGCTCCGATTTTGCTTGGCGGCCTGTCAAAACTGGAGTACAGAGGATATGATTCTGCGGGGATCGCAGTAAGAAATGATGAGACCGGTAAGACGGAGATCGTAAAGGCCAAGGGGCGTCTGAAGATCCTGGTGGAGAAGACGGACGGGGGAATGGCCGTGCCGGGAACCTGCGGTATCGGACATACCCGGTGGGCAACCCATGGGGAGCCCTCAGAAAACAACGCCCATCCTCATTGTTCAGACGACCGTTCTGTGATCCTGGTACATAACGGGATCATTGAAAACTATCAGGAACTGAAGGAAAAGCTGTTAAAATCCGGCTACTGCTTTTATTCCCAGACGGATACGGAAATTGCGGCAAAGCTGGTGGACTATTATTATAAGAAGACAGGAACTCCTCTGGAGGCTATGTCCAGGACTATGCTCCGTATCCGGGGTTCCTACGCTTTTGGCGTAATGTTCAAGGACTATCCGGGAAAGATCTTTGCTGCCCGCAAGGACAGCCCCCTGATCGTAGGACAGAGCAGCGCAGGGGCGCTGATCGCTTCTGACGTGCCGGCTATCCTGGATAAGACCAGAAATGTATATTATATCGGAAATATGGAGATCGCAGAGTTATCAGGAAGTGAGATCCATTTCTATAATATCGACAGGGAAGAAATACAGAAAGACCTGGTTTCCATTAAGTGGGATGCAGAATCTGCAGAAAAAGGCGGATATGAGCATTTCATGCTGAAAGAGATCCATGAACAGCCGAAGGCCGTGAAGGATACCATCGGCGCTTATGTAAAAGAGGGAAGCATTGATTTTTCTCAGGCAGGCCTGGAGGACAAAGCGCTGGCAGAGATCCGGAGGATTTATATCGTGGCCTGCGGTTCCGCTTATCATGTGGGAATGGCAGGGAAATATGTGATCGAAGGACTGGCAAAGATCCCGGTGGAGGTGGATCTGGCGTCTGAATTCCGGTACAGAGATCCTATCCTGGAAGAAAATTCCATGGTGATCGTGGTCTCCCAGTCCGGGGAGACGGCGGACAGCCTGGCGGCTCTTCGTCTGGCGAAAGAGAAGGGAGTGCCTGTGATCGGTATCGTGAATGTGGTAGGATCCAGTATTGCCAGAGAAAGCGACTATATCCTGTACACTTATGCGGGACCGGAAATTTCTGTGGCTACCACAAAGGCCTACAGTACCCAGCTGATCGCTGTATATCTCCTGGCGGTCCAGGCGGCAAAAGTAAAGGGAGTTATCGATGAAGAAAGGTATACAGCCCTTCTGGAAGAGATGGAGACTCTTCCGGAGAAGATCCAGAGAACCCTGGACGATAAGGAGCGGATCCAGTGGTTCGCCAGCAAATATGCCAATGCCAAGGATATTTTCTTTATCGGAAGGGGCATCGACTATGCCATCAGCCTGGAAGGCAGCCTGAAGATGAAGGAGATCAGTTATATCCATTCCGAGGCTTACGCCGCAGGAGAGTTAAAGCATGGAACCATCAGCCTGATCGAGGACGGAACTCTGGTAGTAGGCGTGGCTACCCAGAAAGCCCTGTTTGAGAAGACAGTGAGCAATATGGTAGAGGTAAAAAGCCGGGGAGCCTACCTGATGGGACTGACCCTGTATGGCAATTATAATGTAGAAGACACAGCGGATTTCTCCGTGTATGTGCCAAAAACAGACCAGTACTTTACCACCAGCCTGGCCATCGTGCCTCTGCAGCTGATGGGGTACTATGTCAGCGTGGCGAAGGGTCTGGATGTGGATAAACCAAGGAACCTGGCTAAGTCGGTAACGGTGGAATAAGAAAAACAAAATAGCCGGGAACAGCCGGGACGGCGGAGGCAGGCTGAAAAGAAGATGCGGCGCCCAGAAAAAGATTTCAGGCGGTCCAGTAGAGGGAAATTTATACAAAATTCCCTTTCTGGACCGCCATATTTTTTACAAAGGAACTTGTATTTTCCATCTTGAATTTTTTTAAAAAAGTCATAGAATGGGTGTACGGCATAAACAGAAGGCCTGCCGAAACAAAAGCGGACATAGGCGCTGCGCCGATTGCCGGAGAAGATGGGCAGGTAGAAATATAGCAAGAGAGACAACAGGCCCGGAGGGGCGGGAGGTACATTTACTATGACAAATGATATGACGACGGGAAGTCCCATAAAGCTGATCATCAAGTTTATGATCCCCATGTGCCTGGGAAATATTTTCCAGCAGTTTTATAATATTGCGGACTCTATTGTGGCGGGGCAGTTTCTGGGGGTAAACGCTCTGGCGGCCATCGGGAGCACAGGCTCCCTGATCTTTTTTGTGACAGGCTGGCTGAACGGTCTGACCAGCGGCTTTTCTATCTGGGTTGCCCAGTGGTTCGGAGCCAGGCGTCTGGCCAGGATGCGGCATTTTATCGCCATGTCCATTTATGTCTGCCTGTTTTTTATAGTGATCATGACGGCGGGACTTCTGATTTTAAATGAGCCTATCCTGCGGTTGATGAATTCTCCGGAGGAGCTGATGGGAGACATCAGCAAGTATATGGCTATTATTTACGCAGGACTTTTTGTTACCTGCGCCTATAATGCCCTGTCGGCGGTGCTGCGGGCTTTGGGGGACAGCCGTTCTCCTCTGTATTTTCTGATCATTTCCGCAGTGCTGAATGTATTTATGGATATCGGATTCATCGTATTTTTCCATATGGGCGTGGAAGGCTGCGCCTACGCTACAGTGATCGCCCAGGGGATTTCGGCGGTACTGTGCCTGGTTTACATAATCAAGAAATTTGATGTACTGAGACTGAAGAAAAGGGATTTTAAATTTTCTTTCTTTGTGATCCGGAAGCTTCTGTCCCTGGGGGTTCCCATGGGGCTGCAGTTTTCCATTACAGCTATCGGAACCATTATCGTGCAGGGGGCCATTAACGTTTACGGGCCGGTTTCCATGGCGGGATTTTCCGCAGCCGGCAAGATCCAGAATATTATCTGTACGGTGTTTGTTTCCTTCGGAGCTACCATAGCTACTTTTGTGGGACAGAACCGGGGTGCAGGAAAGATGGACCGTGTGCGGAAAGGGGTATATATGACCCAGGCCCTGGTCCTGGCGTGCAGTTTTGTGATCATGGCGGTGATCTATTTCCTGGGAAGATATATGGTGCTGATCTTTGTGGACCCGTCAGAGACAGACGTGATCCATGCGGCCCAGATCTATTTCAATACCGTGGCCTGGTGTTATCCTTTCCTGGGAAGCATTTACCTTTACAGAAATGCTCTCCAGGGACTTGGCTATGGTCTGGTTCCTATGCTGGGCGGAGTCTTTGAGCTGATCGCCAGATGGGGGATCGTGACTCTGGTGGCCGGGAATGCAGGCTTCGGAGCTGTGTGTATGTCTGACCCGGCGGCCTGGATCGCAGCGCTGATCCC
>CALWSM010000184.1 GCA_944384185.1 uncultured Blautia sp.
GCTATAATAATCTCCGAATTACACAGGGGCACACCGGCCCCGGATAGGAGAAACCATGAATTACGAAGAAGCAAGAGTATATTTGGAGGAAGCCTCTAAATACGGAAGTGTACTTGGTTTAGAGAATATGCGCCATCTTATGGAGCGGCTGGGAAATCCCCAGGACAGCCTGAAATTTATCCATATTTCGGGAACCAACGGAAAGGGTTCTGTCCTGGCTTATCTTTCCACCATACTGACGGAGGCGGGATACCGGGTAGGACGGTATATTTCCCCTACTTTGTTTTCCTACAGAGAGCGGATACAGGTAAACGGAGAGCGGATCGGAAAAGAAGCCCTGGCGAAACATGTGACAGCCATTGCGGAAGCGATCCGGGACATGGAAGAATATCACCTTACAAATCCTACGCCTTTTGAAATAGAAACCGCTCTTTCTTTCCTGTATTTCCAGGAGAAAAAATGTGATCTGGTTGTCCTGGAAACCGGTCTTGGAGGAGCCCTGGACGCTACCAATATCATTCAGACGCCGGTAATAGAAGTGATCACTCCCATAAGCATGGATCACATGGCCTTTCTGGGGGATACCCTGGAAGAAATTGCCACACAGAAAGCAGGGATCATCAAGCCTCATACAAAGGTGGTATCCGGTCCCCAGGAAGACGGCGCCAGGAAAGTCCTGGAAGAAAAGGCAAGAGCGCAGGGGGCTTCCCTGGAATTCCTGGATAGGAAAGAAGTAAAAGATATTCATTACGGATACGAAAAACAGAGTTTTACCTGGAGAGATTTTGAACAGGTAGAGATCCAACTGGCCGGAAGCTATCAGATCCTGAATGCTGCCCTGGCCCTTCAGGCTGTGACGGTTCTTAGAACTCTTGGATATAAGATTTCCCGGGAAGATATTTATGCAGGTTTTCGGAAAACCCACTGGAGAGGACGTTTCACTCTGATCTCCAAAGAGCCGGCAGTGATCATGGACGGGGCCCATAATCCGGGAGCGGCTATAGAACTGGAACATTCTCTGAAGCTTTATTTTCCCCACCGGCACATCCGGTATATTTTCGGTATCTTCCGGGACAAGGATTATAAAAAGGTCATTGAGATCACGGCTCCTCTGGCGGATCATATCATTACCGTGCAGACCCCGGATAATCCCAGAGCTCTTCCGGCAGAAGAGCTGAAGGAAGCCGTAGCCTGTGTAAATCCTTCTGTAGAAGCTGCAGAAAGTATCGGACAGGCAGTGGAGAAGACCTTGGAAGAAGCAAACCCGGAAGATGTGGTGATCATTTTCGGCTCCCTTTCCTTCTTAGGAGAGGCAGAAAGGAATGTGAAGAAATGGAAAGAAAAACAGGAAAGATTGCAGTAATCTCCGATACCCACGGACTTCTGCGGCCGGAAGTGGCGGAAATTTTAAAGGCCTGCGACGGAGTTGTTCATGGAGGAGATATCAATTCTCCCGGGATCCTGGAAGAAATCCGCAGGATCAATCCTTCTTTGTATGTGGTCCGGGGGAATAATGATAAGGAATGGGCCGAAAAACTGCCGAAAGAACTTTCTTTTTCTCTCTTTGGCAGAAGCTTTTACATGGTCCACAATAAAAAGCAGATCCCCAAAAATCTGGAGAAAAAGGACTTTGTGATCTACGGGCATTCCCATAAATATGAGACTTATGTGCAGGAAGGCGTCCAATATCTGAATCCGGGAAGCTGCGGTCCCAGACGATTCCATCAGCCGGTGACTATGGCGGTGCTTGCCATAGAGGAAGAAAATTTTTATATAGAAAAGATAGACATTCTCCCCAGAGTGGAGCAGGATAAAGTGCCGGATCTTTCCCAGAAAGATATGGAAAAGCTGATAAAAGGAATTATGAAAGAACTGGAAAAGGGGACTGCCGTTGCTTCCATGGCAAAGAAATTTCAGGTTTCAAAAGAGTTTGCGGAACAGGTGTGCAGGATTTCTGTAACGCACCCGGGAGTGACTGCTCACGGGATCATGGATAAAATGGAAGTAAATAAGATCGTATCAAAAAGCGGCAAAAATAGATAAAGAGGCATTCGATTGATTTCCAGAAAATCTTTTCTTGAACGGGAACTGGAATCCAAAGCAAGAGGAAGTTTACCATAATTATTTTATGTAAATCGAAAAACTATACGATTCCTATTTGAGGCGGTAATGTTATGAAAAAACATCTCTATGTGATCGGCGGCACTATGGGAGCCGGAAAGACTACGGTCTGCAATCTCTTAAAGAAAAAATTGAAAAACTGTGTTTTCCTGGACGGAGACTGGTGCTGGGATATGGAGCCTTTTTGGGTGACGGAAGAGACTAAGGCAATGGTAATGGATAATATTACCCATGTGCTGAATAATTTCCTTGCCTGTTCGGCCTATGACCATGTGATCTTCTGCTGGGTCCTTCATGAACAGGAGATCCTGGACACACTTTTATCCAGGCTGGACTGGCAAAATGCAGAAGTCCATCTGTATTCTCTGATCCCTGATGAGAAAAGTCTGGAAGAGAGGCTGAAAAAAGATATCCGCCAGGGACTCCGTCAAAAAGATGTTCTGGAGCGGAGCATGAAACGGCTTCCTATGTACGAAAAACTACAGACAGAGAAAATCTATGTTTCCGGACAGACCCCGGAGGAAACAGCGGTCACAATACTGATGACTGCAGGTATAAAAGATGATTATAAGAAAGAAAAGAGCGCAGGTATGGAAAGAAAAACAGGAAAAATCAAGGAAACAGAAACCGTGGTCTCTGAAGATCTGGAAGGCCTGAAAAAAGAACTGGAAGCTTACCGGAAAATGCACAGAGGCGTCAAGCAGGAATACGATTCGATTGTGAGACAGATGGAGAAACAGAAAGAAGCCGGGAGGACCAAGTCCGCCACATACCGCCAGCTTATGGGACGGAAGCTAACCTACAGCACTATGCTGGATTTATATAAATTATACGATCTGGAGGAGTAGCTGGAAAGGCCGGTTTTGTAAAATGCTTTATGCCCCATACAGTAGGATATCTGTATAATAGCGCCCCTCTTTAACTTCTGTCACAAGTGTCCCCTGATATTTCTCCACCCGGGACTCTACATTTTTCATTCCAATCCCATAGGGCGGTTTCTGTCCGGCTTTGCAGGGATTGTCCATGTGGAGAAGGAGATTGCCTTCCTGGAAGATCAGAGACAGCCGGATCTCCGGGACGGGAGCACCGGGCGCCACAAACTCCAGAGAAGAAGTTATGGCGTTGTCCAACAGATTTCCCAATATGGTCACCGTATCGGAAAAATCCAGGAATACACTGTTTTCCGGTACGGTAAGCTGAGGCAGACAGGAGATATTTTTCTGTCTGGCCTCCTGGAGCTTCAGGTTCAGCACCGTATCCAGGCAGGGATTTCCGGTCATGACAAAGTTTTCGTAGTCTTTTAGTTCTTTCTGGGAGGCTTCCAGATAGTTTTCCAGCTCCTGGCCTTTTCCCCGGGCATAAAGAGAGGCAGCAGTCCGCAGATGGTTTCTCATATCGTGGCGGAGCCTGCGGATCTCTCCTGCGGTGTGGAGATATTCCCGGTAATATTTTTCCTGGTATTCGAACTGCTGCTGGGTAAGAGCGGCCTCTCTTACCTTTGCCCCATAGAGATAGAATCTTTTATACAGGGCAAAAAGGCAGTAGTTCAATCCCAGAAGAAGGAGCATCAGTCCCAGATGAAGAAGTATTTTCCGGTTGTATTCCATAGAGGAAGAAGCCACCAGTGGAAGGGAGCAGAGAGCGATCAGCAGAAGGGCTCCGGAGATCCCGAAAAGGAATCCCCAAAGGGACGGGGGAAG
>CALWSM010000185.1 GCA_944384185.1 uncultured Blautia sp.
GTAGCCCTGGCTGTAGCCGCAATTCCCGAGGCTCTCAGCTCCATCGTGACCATCGTACTGTCCTTCGGTACCCAGAAGATGGCAAAGGAGCATGCGATCATCCGGAAGCTCCAGGCTGTGGAAGGTCTGGGAAGCGTATCTGTCATCTGCTCGGATAAGACCGGAACCCTTACCCAGAATAAGATGACCGTGGAAGACTACTATGTGGAGGGAAAGGAAATCCCCGCCGCCTCTATTGATCTGGAAGAAGAAGCTCAGAAACAGCTTCTCCGCCACAGTATCCTGTGCAACGACTCCACCAATAAAAACGGGGAGGAGATCGGAGATCCTACAGAGACTGCTCTTATCAATCTGGGCGACAAGCTGGGATGTGCGGCAGAGACCATCCGTGAAAAATATCCCAGATACAGCGAGGTACCTTTCGACAGCGACAGAAAATTAATGTCTACCTTGCATAATCTGAAAAATGGCTGTACTATGGTAACAAAGGGCGCAGTAGACGTTCTTCTGGGACGGGCTTCCCATATCCAGAAGGACGGAGCGGTATGTCCCATCACGGAAGAAGATAAGAAGACCATTGAGGAACAGAACCAGAAATTTTCCAGAAATGGTCTCCGGGTGCTGGCTTTTGCATATAAGAAATTTGAAGAGCCGAAGTCCATCACTGTGGAAGATGAATATGATCTTACCTTCCTGGGTCTGATCGCCATGATGGATCCTCCGAGAGAAGAATCCAAAGCAGCCGTCGCCGAGTGTATCCGTGCAGGCATCAAACCGATCATGATCACCGGGGACCACAAAGTGACTGCCGCCGCCATCGCCAAGAGGATCGGTATCCTGAAAGATGAGTCGGAGGCCTGCGAAGGCGCAGCGATTGAAAATATGACAGATGAAGAGCTGCAGAATTTTGTGGAAGGCATTTCTGTATACGCCCGGGTTTCCCCGGAGCATAAGATCCGTATCGTACGGGCATGGCAGGATAAAGGGAATATCGTAGCCATGACCGGAGACGGCGTCAATGACGCTCCGGCTCTGAAACAGGCCAACATCGGCGTGGCTATGGGTATTACCGGAACCGAGGTCGCCAAGGACGCTGCCTCCATGGTACTTACCGATGATAACTTTGCAACCATCGTAAAGGCTGTGGAAAACGGAAGAAACGTATATAAGAATATCAAGAGTTCGATCCAGTTCCTTCTTTCCGGAAACTTTGCAGGTATCCTGTCGGTGCTTTACGCTTCCCTGGCAGGACTCCCGGTACCTTTCGCACCGGTGCATCTGCTGTTTATCAACCTTCTGACAGACAGCCTTCCGGCGATCGCACTGGGGCTGGAACCCCATAATCCGGAGGTTATGAACGAGAAGCCGAGACCTATGAATGAATCCATTCTTACCAGGGATTTCCTTTCCAAGATCGGCATTGAAGGTCTGGTCATCGGCATCATGACCATGATCGGCTTTTATCTGGGATACAACCATATGGGATCTGCGGGGAACACCACCCTGGCTATGACGATGGCTTTTGCAACCCTTTGTACTTCCCGTCTGGTTCATGGATTTAACTGTAAATCCGACAGACCGGTGCTGTTTACCAGAAGATTCTTTAACAACCGTGCTCTGGCGGGAGCCTTTATCCTGGGTCTGGTGCTGATCACCGCCGTGGTTATGATCCCGGCCTTAGATACGGTGTTTAAAGTGCAGACGCTGAGCTTTACCCAGCTTCTGATCATGTACGGGCTGGCGCTGGCCAATCTTCCGGTGATCCAGTTTATTAAATGGATCCGCATGAAGATCAGAAAATAAAAAATATCAAAGGAGAGGCTGCCGCATTAAGCAGACATGGGAATGTTTAATGCGGCAGTTTTGTATAAGGAAAAAGGAGGATGTGTATGGATTTGAACAAAAAGGATATGAAGAATATCATGCTGCTGATCGTTTTTGCAGTGCTTTTTTATATCTGTGTGCAGAAGATCAACAGCGTGGCGGCAGGAGTGATGTTTGTCTGGCATCTGGTGTTCCCCTTTATCTTAGGCGGAGCCATTGCCTTTATCCTGAATGTGCCTATGCATGCTCTGGAAAACAGACTTTTCGGGAACCTGAAAGAAAAGGGAAAATGGAAAAAGCTGGCGAGGCCGGCCAGTCTGGTCCTCTCTATTTTGTTTGTGATCGTAGTGTTCTGGATCGTTTTGGTGATCCTGATACCGGAGATCGGCAGCACCTTTGCCAGCCTGAGCAGACAGATCGAGCTGGCGATACCGCAGATGGAAAGGTGGCTGACAGATACTTTCCAGAATAATGATCTTATCGAAGAGCAGATCAATACGCTGTTCAGCACTTTGGAATTTAACTGGGACAGGATCCTGGAGACCGGTATCGGCTTCCTGAAAAACGGTGCGGGAAATGTGCTGGGCACCACGTTCAGCGTGGCCATGACTCTGATAAACTCGGTTATGAATTTTGTGATCGGTTTTGTCTTCGCCTGCTATATCCTTCTCCAGAAGGAAAAGCTGTCGGTACAGATCCGCAAGGTCCTCTATGCCTTCTTTCCGGGAAAGGTAGTGCGCCAGGTTTTGAAGATCGCTTCTCTGAGCTATAAAACCTTTTCCAGCTTTGTGACCGGCCAGTGTCTGGAGGCTGTGATCCTGGGAACCATGTTTTTTGTGGTCATGAGCATTCTGAAATTCCCATATGCCCTTCTGGTGGGGGTCGTGGTTGCCTGTACAGCGCTGATCCCGATCTTCGGAGCCTTTATCGGCTGCGTGGTAGGAGCTTTTCTGATCCTGGTGGTAGACCCTATGCGGGCCCTGGCTTTTGTGATCCTGTTCCTGGTGCTGCAGCAGATCGAAGGAAACCTGATCTATCCCCATGTGGTGGGAAACTCTGTAGGACTGCCCTCCATCTGGGTGCTGATGGCGGTGACGGTAGGCGGAAATCTGATGGGAGTAGTGGGCATGCTGGTGTTTATCCCTCTGACCTCTGTGCTTTATGCGCTGTTCCGGCAGACCGTCCATAAGAGACTGAAGGAGAGGAAGATCCATGATATTTGAGACACATGCGCATTATGACGACGAAGCTTTTGACCAGGACAGGGATCAGCTCCTTGAGACTATCCATGCCCATGGGATCGGGAAGATCATCAATGTGGGGGCTTCCATGGAAGGAGTTCGGGATACCGTGGCCCTCACAGAGAAATATCCCTTTGTCTATGGGGCGGCAGGCATTCATCCCGACGAAGTGGGAGGCCTTACGGAAGAGGATATGAAGGAGCTGCGGAGTTACTGTGACCGGGAAAAGATCCTGGCTGTAGGGGAGATCGGCCTGGACTATTACTGGGATAAAGAAAACCATGAGATCCAGAAAAAATGGTTTGTACGACAGATGGATCTGGCTAAAGAGACCGGACTTCCCATTATCGTCCACAGCCGGGACGCTGCAAAGGATACCCTGGATATCATGAAGGCCGAGCGGGCGGACAACCTGAAGGGGGTGATCCACTGCTACTCTTATTCCAAAGAGCACGCCCGGGAATATATGAATATGGGATATTACCTGGGGGTAGGCGGCGTCGTAACGTTTAAGAATGCAAAGCGGCTGAAAGAAGTGGTGGAATATGCGCCCCTGGACTATCTGCTCCTGGAAACAGACGCTCCCTACCTGGCTCCGGAGCCCTACCGGGGGAAACGGAACTGCTCCCTGTATCTGACCTATGTGGCCCAGACCATTGCCAGGATAAAGGGCGTAGATTACGAGACAGTGGTGGAGACTACCAGGAAAAATGCGGAGAAGCTCTTTAA
>CALWSM010000186.1 GCA_944384185.1 uncultured Blautia sp.
TAATCCATTCCCGCTCTCTTAATCGCCTTTTCATTAAGCCTGAATCCCAAAGGCTCGATAAGGTGGAGCCGGGTTCCTGTAGCCACGCAGGTTCTTCCGATATTTCCCGTATTTGCAGGGATCTCCGGCTCAAATAATACGATATTCAGCTTTGCCATTTTCTCTTCCTCTGTTACTGATAGATTTTGTACAGCTCATCGCTCTGAGGTTTATCCAGATATCTGGTATCCTCTCCGTTTCTCAGGATCCGGTCCTTTCCTGAAGTGGCTTTCCCCACTACGGAAGCCGGGATCCCTGCCTGTTTCAGCTTTTCTGCCAGGCCGTATCCGTCGTCTGCGGCGATCATCATCGAGCCGCTGGACATCAGGATATAGGGGTTCAGCCCCAGAGCCTCGCAGATCTCCACCGTTTCCTGGCGGATGGGGATCTTTTTCAGATCAATATCCAGTCCCACCCCGGAACCGCTTCCCATTTCCCAGAGGGCGCCGAAAACCCCTCCTTCTGTAATATCATGCATGGCGGAAATACTCCAGTCCCTGGCGATCTTCGCCTCCGGGACCACGGACAGATACCGGTCAAAATTCTTGGCCGTCTCCACAAAGGAAGGGGCAAATTTCTCCAGAAGCTCTTTTTCCTTTTCTTTGGCCGCCACAGAGGTTCCCTCCAGGCCGATCCATTTGGTGATCAGGATATCCTGTCCCGGCTTTACAGAGGCCGTGGTAAGGATATTTTTCTTCTTCATTTTTCCCACTCCGGTAAGGGAGATCAGGGGCTGCTTTACTACCTGGGTGATCTCCGTATGGCCGCCCATGACTTCCATATCCAGCTCTTTGCAGGCGCTCTCCACTCCCCGCATCATTTCTTTCAGTTCTCCCTCCTGGGTATCCGGGGTAAGGAGAATGGTCAGCATGATCCCCAATGGATCCGCCCCGGAAGCCGCCAGGTCATTGGCGGTTATATGAACGCTGTGCCTGCCGATATCTTTGGTCGTGCCGGTAATGGGATCCGAAGAAAGGACAAAGACCTCCCCTTCTCCCAGCTCCACTACCGCACAGTCCTGCCCTACCGCAGGGCCCACCAGCACCTCGTCTCTTCTGTGCTCTACTTCTTTCAAAACGGAACGTATCAGCATAGGTTCCGGCAATTTCCCAATTTTCATCTTCCAAACCTCCGATCAAAGGACATTCCTGTGCTTTCTCTTATAACGCATATGCCGCCAGAGGCACGATCATGGCCAGTACGATGATCACTGCCAGCACTGCCGCAAAGATCCGCTGTCTTTTTGAGTCTTTTCGGTTTCTCATATTCTCTACCTCACAATCTTTCCATAGGTTCCCAGGATCCTGTCGATCAGCCGGGAGGCTTCATTTTTGGTCAGGCTCTCCGGCTCCACATCAAGGTTTATTCTATGATATTTTACCAGATCCTGCAAGTAACGTTTTTGCGCCGGGGTAATAGGTCCCTGCCGCTTAGCTTTGTAGAGCAGCGGCGCTGGTTCAAACAACTCCGGATACTTTTCCGCAAATTCTGTCCGCAGCCTTTCATAGAGGCGGAAGGTGGTCAGGGCGTCCTCCAGGGCTCTGTGCGCCTCCTGCTGGGGGATCTGATAGTACTGCCGCAGGCTCTGGAGACTCCGGCTTTCCAGATCCGGCAGGACCTTTCTGGCGATCTTCAGGGTATCCGCTCCCTGTTTTTCAAAAGTACATCCCATATTCACTGCACTGTGCTTCACAAAGCTGTAATCAAACAGCAGATTATGGCCCAGCAGGGGCAGCTCTCCGCAGAACTCCAGCAGTCCTGCCACCGCCTCCTCCACAAAGGGCTGTCCCTCTACCATCTGATCCTTGATCCCGGTAAGCGCTGTGATCCTTTCCGGGATCTTTACCCGGGGATCCACCAGAAGGCTGTAGGTTTCCTCCACCTCCCCGCCTCGGATCTTTGCCGCTCCGATCTCAATGATCCTGTCATTTTTCGGTTCCAGACCTGTCGTCTCCAGGTCCAGGGATACATATTCTCTCATACTTATTTTCCTCTGCTAAAGCTCCACCGGACAGAACAGCCCGTCATGGGTAAGGGGATCCCGTTTCTGATAATCAAACAGCACCGGGTAGACTCCCCTCTCCTTCTTTCCTTCCGGCACATTCCAGGTAAAGATCTCCAGATGGGTCATCTTCTCCATCTGCCTGGAAGTGAATTTCTCATATCCGGAAAGATACCGGGGGTTTTCTTTTTCTCTCTCGTAAAAAGCCTGGATCTTCTCCTTATAAGGATCTCTTTTTGCCGCCCAGGAGGGTCTGGTCTTCATATTTTCTCTGGCATAAAGATCTAAGACCATCAGTTCCCTGTAAAAATCCAGGCAGTCCGTTCCTTTTTCCTCCAGGAACTCCAGAAGGATCTCGTATCTGCGGATCCTGGAATGAGACAGGGTATCGTAGCCTTTCTCCTCATAAAAAGCTCCCAGGGCCTCATAGAAGGAAAATGCATCGGGGAATTCCCTGACCGCAGCTTCCACGGTATGGGAAAACTGGCCGCTGTTATAATAGATCTCCACCATTTCTTCCACGCTTTTCAGCCGGATAATGTCTCCATAAGAAAGCCAGCGGGTCTTCAAAACCTCGTAAGGCTCCTTGTCCTTATACTGACAGCCGTAATCCCCGGCTTTCTCATGCATATAGGATCCCTTTAATACTTTCAGAAAACCAAGCTGGAGCTGCTGGGGCGCCAGAGCGTACACCTGGTTAAAGGACCTGGCAAAGCTGCCGTAATCCTCCCAGGGAAGGCCGGCGATCAGATCCAGATGCTGATGGATATTCCCGCCCTCATAAACTGCCCGGACCCTGGCTGCGATCTTTTCAAAAGAAGCATATCTGCGGATCTCTTTCAAAGTCTTCTCATTGGTAGACTGAACGCCGATCTCCAGTTGGATCAGTCCCGGACGCATGGTCCGGATCAGAGCGATCTCCTTTTCTGTAAGAAGATCCGCTCCAATCTCAAAATGGAAGTTGGTCACTCCGTTGTCGTGATCCCGGATATACTGCCAGATCTCCAGAGCATGGCTCTCCCGGCAGTTAAAGGTCCTGTCCACAAATTTTACCTGGGGTACTCTGGCCTCCAGGAAAATCTCCAGTTCCTTTTTTACAAGCTCCGGGCTTTTAAACCGGAGCTTTTTATCCACCGAGGACAGACAATAGCTGCAGGAAAAGGGGCAGCCCCTGCTGCTCTCGTAATAAAGGATCTTATGAGAAAAGGAAGAAAGATCCTCATAAGGGAATGCCAGCCGGTCCATATCCAGAACATCCGGAAAGCCGGAATTTACGGTTCCCTCTTTTCCCCGGAAACAGATCCCGGGAATCTTGTATAATCCCTCTTCCTCTTTTTGGTTTACATAATATTCTATTAATTTCCGGAAGGTCTCCTCCCCTTCTCCCAGCATAACGCCGAAGACTTCCGGCATTTCCCCGAGAAAGTTTTCCGGATCGTAGGATACCTCCGGGCCTCCTGTCCAGATGATGGTATCCGGCAGGATCTTGTGAATGTCCCGGATCAGTTCCTTTACATAAGAAATATTCCAGATATAACAGGAAAAACACAGAACCTTTGGGGCTCTGTGATAGATGTCTTTCAATATCTGGTCTTTTTCCTGGTTAATGGTATATTCTCTCAGAGAGATCCTCCGGGAGAATTCCCGGCAGTAAGCCCGAAGGCTGTAGACTGCCAGGTTTGTATGAATATATTTTGCGTTTACCGCCGCAAGCAGGATATCCATGGT
>CALWSM010000187.1 GCA_944384185.1 uncultured Blautia sp.
TCAGGTGTTCAGTATAAACAGCTCTATCGCTTTGATGACATTGCAGAGAAGCTTTATATCAAAATGCATGCCATGACGATCAGGACGAAGCTGCTCCGAAGGGCAGTCCTCGAGGATGGGTTGAGGCTGGACGAGCACTGCTACTATGTGGATGCAGAGTATATCTTATACCCCATTCTCTATGTGGAGACTGTAAGCTTTCTTCCGGACTTTGTGTACATGTACCGGATCGGGAGACAGGGACAAAGTGTCAGCCTGGAAAAGATGCAGAAGAATGAGGAAAACTATCGACGTGTGCTGAAGTCCCTGTTTCGGTTTTATGACGGCTGTAAAAATGGAACCCCCCTCTGCTCTGCTTCCAAATGTGATTACATTGCAGGAATTATCGCGCGGGTAGCCGCTGGAAATATCAAGATCTGTTTGAGCTTCCCTGACCACAAAGAAGGAAAGCAACGGCTGCTCTCCTTTGAAAAGGAGCTGCGGAAGAAATATCCGGATATCTACCGGGCAAATAAAAATAAAGCTGTTACAGCACTGCGAAAAAGCCATTACCTGTTATACCCATTGGCTGCAAAAACACTGAAAGTACAAAGTAGAAGGAACAAGTAATTATGCGCCTGCAGACGATATTACTTCCAACTGAAGAGATCTGCAATGTGGAAGAGCTTTACTTCCACAGACGTGGTGCGTACCTGGATTTTGACGGTTACTTTAACCTGTTTCAGATCGCAAAGCGAAAACGATATACCAGGATCACGGGGCTTAAGCTGTCATTGGAGCTTGAAGGATACAGCGAGATCCGGTTGATGAATAATCGTAAGCCGATCCAGCGGATTTCTCTGGACGCAGATCAATTAAAACATTACGAATTTGAATTTCCTTACAGAGAATCTGACGGGGTATTCTGGTTTTCCCTAAAGCAGGGATCTGGCACTACAAACCCTTTTATACAGGGATATTATAAAGGTGTTTGTCAGGAAGAAAACCCGGTAAATATCGTAATCGATATCTGCACCTACCGCAGAGAAGCCTATGTCTGCCGGAATATGCGGAGTATGGTGAGGAGAATCTATCAAAATCATGACCTGGAGGTGCGGAAGCATTTGCAGGCTTTTGTTATTGATAATGGTCAGACCCTTTCCAAGTGTGAAGAACTGCAGGAGATCCTGCAGACTGCGGAGGGTAAGATCCGGGTATTCCCTAACAAGAATGCCGGAGGAGCCGGAGGATTTACAAGGGGCATGATCGAAGCCCTTCAGCGAAAGGAAGCGGAAGGATTTACCCACATCCTGCTCATGGATGATGATGCCGTATTCGATCCGGATACATTTGTACGGCTGCACGGATTCCTCGCTACTCTGAAACCGGAGTATCAAGATATAACCGTAGGAGGAAATATTATCGTCGAGGAATTCCCCTATGTACAGCATGCATGCGGGGAATGGTTTGAAAACTATCGGATCCATGCCAGGGGTGCCGGAGTGGATCTAAGGCAGTATGAAAACTGTACAGCATCATCTGAACTGGAAGCAGAATTTGACAGGACAAAAAAAATGTATTCCGGCTGGTGGTGCTGCTGCTATTCCCTGGAGGTAGTACGGGAAGACAATCTGCCCATTCCCTTTTTCATTCATTGTGACGACATTGAATACGGTATGCGGAACGCAGACCGGTCTATCGTCTTTCTGAATGGGATCGGTGCCTGGCACCGGGGCTTTGACCTGACCCTGTCCGGTACCAACATTTACTATGATCTCCGGAACAGAATGATCACCCAGGGATTGGAGCAGCTGAAAGGCGAAAAGAAACGAGCCAAAATATATGTCTGGAAAATACTAACTTCAATGCTGTTCCGCTACCGCTATCAGGATGCGGAGCTGGTGAAACAGGGAACGGAAGATTTCCTCAAGGGACCACAGTGGCTGCTGGCTACTGATGCAGACTCCTATAACGGGGTCATCAGAAGTAAAGCTCACAAGATCCAGACTATGGAAGCGCTGCAACAGCAGATGAGCCAACAGGAGGCAGCGGTCTTCGAGTCCCAGTATCAGGAGTATATGAAGGATTTTCAGGAGAAGTTCCTCTCCTGTGACCGGACCATCCGCCGTTGGAAGTTTCTCTGGAAGCTGGCCACCATGAATGGATGGGTCTTCCCTCATGACCGGTCTTTGATTGCTGCAATCTCTTCTATAGATACGCCGCTTGAGGGATATCGAAAAAAGAAACTGCTGCTGTTTGAACCCTTTACGAGAAAGGGAATGTTACTGAAAAAAAGCTACAGGCGGCTGTTTCAGATACTGCCCTATTATCTGCAGCTTTCACGCAGGTTGAACCGGGAATATGAACAGATCATGTCGGAATACCGGTCGCAGCTTCCGAAGCTGACCAATATGACTACCTGGAAGGAGTATTTAGGACTGACGAATGAAGGTTTGGATTGATAGAATCAATATTTTTATGAAATATAAAGATCTCCTGTACCAGCTGGTAACAAGAGATATCAAGCTGAAATACCGGCGCAGTATCCTGGGGTATCTCTGGAGCGTGCTGAATCCTCTGTTTGTTATGATCATCATGACCATCGTTTTTTCCATGATGTTCAGCCATAACATTGAAAACTTCCCTTTATATTTATTCTGCGGAAAGATGCTTTTTGATTTCCTTTCCGTTTCTACGACCCAGGCTATGACCTCGGTGACGGGAAATGCAGCGCTATTGAAGAAGACTTATGTGCCCCGCTATATCTTTACCCTGTCCAAGGTAACCAGCTGTATGGTGGATCTGGTGTTCTCCTTTGGAGCGCTGATCATCGTAATGCTTTTTACAAGAGCGCCTTTCCATTGGACCTTCCTGCTGTTTCCATTGGTGGTGGTCCAGATTTATATCTTCTGCTGCGGGCTTGGATTTTTCCTGGCAGAATTCAATGTGTTTTTCCGGGACGTGCAATATATTTATCATGCGGTGATTACAGCATGGATGTATCTGACCCCTATTTTTTATCCTATGGAAAGCCTGCCCTCGACAGTACAGTTTTTCATTAAAGCGTTTAACCCGACTTACTATTATATCGCACAGTTCCGGGATCTGGTGTACTACGGACAGCTCCCAGGCTGGAGAGTCTTCTGGGGCGGCTGGCTGATTGCCTTTGTGATGCTGGCCTTTGGCCTGTGGATGTTTAAACGGAAGCAGGATGATTTTATTCTGTATATCTAAATCTAATCGAAGTTTTCAAACGAAAAAAGCTAGAAATTGACAGGAGAAAACATGGAAGATTACGCAATCGAGGTAGATAACCTGACGATACGTTTCAATTTGGCAAGCGAAAAGGTGGATAACCTGAAGGAGTATTTCATCAAATTGGTGAAGAAAGAACTGATTTTTCAGGAGTTTCTGGCCCTTCAGGATGTATCTCTAAAAGTAAAAAAAGGCGAGGCCTGGGCGCTGATCGGTGTCAACGGTTCCGGTAAATCTACTTTGCTGAAAGCGATCAGTGGGATCTTAAAGCCCTATAAAGGCACCATCAAGGTAAACGGAGAGATCGCACCTCTGATCGAGCTGGGTGCCGGCTTTGATTCTAATCTGACGGCAAGAGAAAATATTTATCTGAATGGAACGGTCCTGGGAAATTCCAAGAAGTTCATGGACGAGCACTTTGATGAGATCGTGGACTTTGCGGAGCTCTGGGATTTCCTGGACACGCCTATCAAAAATTTTTCTTCCGGTATGTCAGCAAGACTTGGCTTTTC
>CALWSM010000188.1 GCA_944384185.1 uncultured Blautia sp.
AATTCAAAGCTTCGCTATGAAAATGCCGGTGAAAAATTTGCCTTTGCAGTGATTACACTGTGTATCTGTGTAATGAGTCGTTCCATTGCAGTGGCATGTATCGTTTTAGCTGTGACAGGGATTCTGGCTGTATGGAAAGGCGGGATCCCTGTTTCCCGTTATCTGCGGTTCCTCACAGCGCCCCTGGCGTTTTTATTTCTGAGCACCATTGCGATTATGTTTAATATCAAAAAGGCTCCCCTGGATCTTTTTGCCATACCCGTGGGAGGCTGGTATATTACAGCCGGTACAGACTCTTTTTTCTACGCCCTGCAGCTGATCCTCACTGCTCTTGGGGCCGTGTCCTGCCTGTACTTTCTGTCCTTTACCACCCCCATGCCGGATATCCTGGAGGTCCTTCGGAAGCTCCGCTGTCCCGGGCTGCTCATTGAACTGATGCTTTTGATTTACCGTTTTATCTTTATCCTTCTGGAGACAGCCTCCGCCCTGTCCACTTCCCAGAACTGCCGTCTGGGAAACAAGAATTACCGGACTTCCCTGAAGTCCTTCGGGCTGCTGGGCTCTGTGCTCATGATCCGGGCCGTAGCCCGCTCCAATAAGCTCTACAGCGCCATGGAGGCCAGGTGTTATGACGGCAGGATCCGGGTTCTTACGGAGAACCAGCCTCCCAGGAAAAAGATCATCGCCGCTATTGCAGTCTTTGACACTGCACTCTTTATTTTTTCTATATGGAGGAGATTTTTCTCATGAATGATGAAATCATTTTACAGGCGGATAACCTGTATTATTCCTATGATGAGGACAACAGCCACTCTTTAAACGGCCTCTCTCTGGAGATCCGGAAAGGCCAGAAGGTGGCCTTTATGGGGGCGAACGGCAGCGGAAAATCCACCTTTTTTCTCTGCTGCACCGGGATCCTGAAGCCCCAGAAGGGCCGGCTTTTCTTTAAGGGAAAACCTTACGCCTATGATAAGAAAAGCCTTCTGGATCTTAGGAGCAAGGTAGGCATTGTCTTCCAGGATCCGGACAACCAGCTTTTCTCAGCCAGCGTTTATCAGGAGATCTCCTTCGGGATCCTGAATCTGGGCGTCTCCCCGGAAGAAGCAAAAAAGGAAGTAGAGAAAGTCATCGATTATCTGGAGATCACCCCCTTCCGGCACAAGCCCACCCATGCTTTAAGCGGCGGACAGAAGAAACAGGTTTCCATTGCGGATATCCTGGTCATGCACCCGGACATTATTATCCTGGATGAGCCGGCTGCGGCTCTGGACCCGAAACATACCATCATGGTAAATCACATCGTAGACCAGATGACTGAAGCGGGGATTACGGTCCTCATGGCCACTCATGACGTAGATTATGCCTATGAATGGGCAGACGAAGTGATCCTCTTCCATGAAGGGAAGGTCCTGCTCCACGGTTCTCCCAGCCAGGTCTTTTCCAATAAACGGATCCTCAGCCAGACCAACCTGGAGCCTCCCGCAGTGCTGGAGCTTTTTGAAAGCCTGTGCAGAAAAGGGATCCTGAAGGCTTCTCTGGAAATCCCCAGGAATTTAAAAGCCCTGGAAAAATATATAGAAGAAATAAAATTAAACCCACATTACGGAGGAAAGAAACCAGTGACAGCAGAAACAAAGAAAGCGATTCTGGCGGTAAGCTTCGGCACCAGCCACAACGATACCAGAAAAGTGACCATTGACGCTATTGAAAAAGATATGCAGGAGGCTTTTCCCGGCTATCATCTTTACCGGGCCTGGACCAGCAAAATGATCATCAAAAAGCTGAAAAACCGGGACAATGTCCATGTGTTTACGGTCCGGGAAGCTATGGAGCAGATGAAAAAGGACGGGATCACCGATGTTCTGGTCCAGCCTACCCATGTGATCAACGGTATCGAAAACGATCTGATGAAGGAGGACGCCCTGGCTTACCGGGATGATTTTTACTCTATCACCTTCGGAGATCCTCTTCTCACCAGCGCAGAAGACAACCTGGCGGTGATCCGGGCAATTGCCGATGAATTTTCCCATCTTACCCAGGATCAGGTGCTGGTGCTTATGGGCCACGGTACCACCCATTACGCCAATTCGATTTACGCTGCCCTGGACTATACCTTCAAGGATAAGGGCTACAAAAATATTTTCCTTGGCACGGTAGAGGCTTATCCTTCCATGGAAAGTCTGATGCGGATGGTAAAAGAATATAACCCCTCCAAAGTAGTCCTGGCGCCCTTTATGATCGTGGCCGGGGACCATGCGAAAAACGACATGGCCGGAGACGACCCGGAATCCTGGTACAGCCAGTTCAAAGCCGCCGGGTTCCAGGTGGAACCTGTGGTAAAAGGCCTTGGAGAATATCCGGGGATCCGCAGTCTTCTGGTAGATCACTTAAAGGTTGCTGCAGAAATGTAAAGAGGACAGGCCGGGAGCTTTTCACTCCCGGCCAGCCTGCCATTGTTTTAAAATATAGGAAATGTGCTTCGGTCCATAGGTACTCCTGCCAATTTTACGATCCGGTCAAGGCCGATGGCCGCAATCGTCACCACACTTTCCCCATGGATAAAATCCGTGGCGCTGGCGTCAAAAAGGACATTTCCCTGAGCAGGAAATTCGTCGTCCCCGTCCCAGAAAAGGAAGAGCCTGGAGATCCTGGGATCCTTTGCAGGGTCTCCGGGCTTTTTTGGCTTGATTTTTTAGACCGATTGGTCTATTTCTATTATGACATTAACCATTTTCTGAAAGGAGGATCTTATGGAAACTGTAACATCAAATTATGAAAAAATGAAACAATCTATGTCAAAAGTGTTCCTCCAGTACCCCCAGGAAAAAATGATCGAAAAGTTTTCTCTGGAGGCCGACAGGGATTACCTGTATCTGTGGTTTTTCGGCCGCAAATACCGGATCAGCCGCTCTACTGGAATCGTTCAGTGGTCGGAGGATCTTTTTCAAACGGCACAGGAGGCGGATTATAACGAAGCCATGACCATCTATGACGTTCTCTGCAATGCAAAGGATACCTGTCATCTCTCCCATGAATTTGTAAACATCAACACCTTTACCACTGTCAAAACCGGGACTTTAAATCTGGGCAGCGGTTTTTTCCAGAACACGGCGGATTTTTTTAACGGAAAGACCAAAGAATTAGAGAAAGCCTGCCAACGTCTTTCAGGACAGAAGCAAAAAGGGGGAGATGTGGCCTACCAGCTGGATATGTTCCCTTTTCTTCCGGTTACCATCCGTTTCTGGGAAGCAGACGAGGAATTTCCCGCCAGTCTGCAGATCCTTGCAGACAAAAACACGCCGGACTATATGCATTATGAGACCCTTATGTTCGCCCTCTCCCATCTCTTTGAACGGCTGAAGGAGGAGGTATCCCATGAAAAAAGGTGAGGAATCCATAGAGAAGTTCCGTGGTCTTTTCCGCAGGGTGCTGCTCTTTTCCGGCCTGGAACCGTCTCATGCAGAAGCTCTTTCCGGCCGTTTTCTCTCTATATATCAGGGCTTTGTCCTCCTTGGAAGGATCAGCGGCAGCGCTTCTTACTTAACGGAAGCCAAAAACACTATGATCGAAATGTACCGGGAATACTGAGGGTTTCATAAGATCGGAAAAGAGCTTCTATGAGTACTGTTATTCTCTCCTGCACTACATTGATAGAATATGTAAAA
>CALWSM010000189.1 GCA_944384185.1 uncultured Blautia sp.
CGGCGGGGGTTTATTATGGCAATTATAATGAACTGTTGAATTTTGTGAAGGCTCAGCAGATTCCTTTTTTTCGGATGAGTATGCTGATCGGCATGATCGGCGCTGTGAATGTGATCCTGGCCCTGATGGTTCGGAGATACCGGCTCCATACTTATCAGGAGATGCAGGGGGCGGCTCTGATGCTGGCGGCGGTATGGCTCTGCGGAGAGTCCCGGATGCCGCTGGTGTTTCTTGGCGTGGAGACAAAGTATTATGTGACTTTTACAGCGCTGGTACTGCTTCCGGCGTTTATCCTTGGTTATCTCCGGGCCAGATGGAAGGACTTTTACGGATCGGCTACCAGGCTGCTGTTTTACCTCAGTCTGGCGGTGGCGGCAGGGATCCTGGGTGCAGAGTGGACAGGATTGTGGGATTTTCCTCAGATGCTATTTCTGATCCACAGCATGGTGGGATTGTCCCTGGGCTATATGGTGTGGCTATACATACAGGCTTTTCGAAGAAAAAAGGAACCGTACCTCACATCGGAGATCGTATGCCTCGGTCTGATCCTCCTGGCAGCCGTGGCGGAGGCGGCGTCTTTCTATAGCCGTTCCGGGCTGCGAGTGGGACTTTTTGTCCGGGCCGGGGCGCTTCTCTATGCGCTGAATAACCTGCGTGTCAGTATACTGAGCGCCTATCGGGGGCTCCGGGAACGGGCCCGGCTGGAGCGGCAGCTTAAGGAAAGCCGTGCGGAGCTGATGACCAGCCAGATCAGGCCCCATTTTATCTATAATACCCTGAATTCTATCCGGGCGCTGATCCGCATTGATCCGGATGGGGCATACAAGGCGGTGTATGATTTCTCCACTTACCTCAGGGCGAACCTGAGCGCAGCGGATCAGCGGGAGACCATTTCTTTCAGGGAGGAACTGGAGCATATCCGGGCTTACATTAATATTGAAAAGATCCGCTTTGAGGACAGGCTGAAGGTGGAGTTCGACATAAAGTCCGACGCCTTTCAGGTGCCGCCTCTTTCCGTGCAGCCTCTGGTGGAAAACGCCATTAAACATGGAGTTTGCAAAAAAATCCAGGGCGGCACGGTATGGGTGAGAAGCTATAAGGAGAATGAGGGATACGTGGTCCAGGTGGAAGACGACGGCGCAGGCTTTGATCCGGAGGCGGTGGAACGCCAGGAGAAAGAGCATCTTTCTATGGGACTTCGGAATATCCGGTTCCGTATAGGCGAGATATCCGGCGGGACCATGGAGATCGAGAGCCGGACGGGGGAAGGAACAAAGGTAACTCTCCATTTTCCGGAGCAGAAGGAAAACACAGGCAGAGAAAAGAAGGGAAATTTGCATGAAG
Source organism: uncultured Blautia sp. (assembly GCA_944384185.1). Lineage (GTDB taxonomy): Bacteria > Bacillota > Clostridia > Lachnospirales > Lachnospiraceae > Blautia. The sequence goes on from CALWSM010000189.1 coordinate 1,345, forward strand.
ATCGTGATCGTAGATGATGAACGGCTGGCCCTCCAGCAGTTTCAGATGGAAATAGAGGAGATCGGCGGCGCAGAAGTGGCGGGGGCTTTTCTGAATCCCCTGGAGGCTATGGAGTTTCTCCGGCAGCATCCGGTGGAGGCGGTATTCCTGGATATTGAGATGCCTGGAATGAACGGGCTGGAGATGGGAAGAGAGCTGCGCAGGCTCTACCCGGGCCTGGTGGTGATCTTTATCACCGGCTATGAGGAATATGCCCTGGAAGCAATGCGGATGAAGGCGGATTTTTATCTGACGAAGCCTTATGAGCGGAAAGATATAGAAGACGTACTGGAGAGGGCGAAGCTTCTGTCCAGGCGGCAGAAGAAGCGGATATTTCTGCGGACCTTCGGAACCTTCGACCTTTTTGTAGAGGGGCAGACGGTGTATTTTGCCAACGCCAAAGCCAAGGAGCTGCTGGCGCTGTGCGTGGACCGGCGAGGGAGCAAGGTGACCATGTGGGAAGCTGCGGACCGCCTCTGGGAAGGCAGGGCCTTCGACGACCGGGTGAAGAATCTTTACCGGAAAGCGGTGATGAGCCTCAGGCAGACCCTGGCGGAATATGGTGCGGAGGAAATCTTTGTCAGCGGCAGAGGTGAGTGCAGTGTCGACTGCAGAAAGGTAGACTGCGATTATTACCAGCTGCTGGAGGGCGGGGAGGAAGCCGGGAAAGCCTGGGCGCTGACAGGGGTATATATGGGAGAATATTCCTGGGCCGAGGAGACCCAGGCGGTTCTCCAGTCTTTCTGAGCTTCGGAGAAAAGCAAAGCTTCCCGGCCGCCGGGGAGCTTTGCGGGAGCGCCTGGGACCAGGGATAGGAGATCTGCTAAAAACAGTCAAAAACAGCATTTTTACCAGTATACTTTTTCCGGCTCCTGTGCTAAGATTTATCTGCAGGAGATGGGAGAGACAGAGGCGCCTGTAAAAGTCAAAGACCCCGATGCAAGCATATGGGGCATCAAACTATCTACGCCAGAAAAAACAGTCAGGAAGAACAGCCGGATATTTCCGGAATTTTTTAATCATTTCAGAACAGACTTTGCAAATCCGTCCGAGTCGGACATTTTTCAATAATGAAAATTTCAACGATCAAAAATAAAAATCATCTGGGCATACCCATCTCTTTTGTATATAATATTTACAGGGACAGCTTCTGAAGGCCCGAAAGGAGGCTGCTTGGAAAAAAGCGACAGACAGGAAAGATCAAAATCCCTGGGGCAGATCGAAGATGAGATCATGAAAACAGGAGCCCTGTTCTTCGGAGAGGAGCTGCTGAAGTGGCTGGGGGTGAAGGAGCCGGTGAAGCGGATCGCACCGACCGAGCTGGTCCATCTGGAGGCCAGAAAGATGTACCAGGACTTTAACTACGAGATGGAGAACGGCTGGTGGTATCACATTGAGTTTGAAAGCGATCCCATCACAAAAGAAGACCTGAGAAGGTTCCGGGAATACGAGGCGGCCACCAGCAGGACCTATGGTGTAGAAGTCCTTACCTGCGTGGTCTGCACGGCCGGTGGAAAACGCCAGCTAAGCGAACTGACCGAGGGGATCAACACCTACCGGGTGAAGCTGATACAGATGAAGAAAAAAGACGGGGATAAAATCCTTAAAAAGATACAAAAGAAGAAACGGCTGAAAAGGAAAGACCTGATCCCGGTGCTCCTGAGCCCGCTCATGGGAGGAAGGTCCGATATCAGGACCCGGATCCTGGAAGGGATCCGGGCGGTAAACCGGAAAGGGACGGCCGTCAGTACGGAAGAAGCAGAAAAAATGGAAGCCATGCTGTACGCACTGGCAAACAAACTGCTGGATAAAGCAGATCTGGAGAAGATAAAGGAGGAAATAAAGATGACAAAGCTGGGAGAGATGCTGCGTGCGGACTTTATCGAAGAAGGAAGAGCAGAAGGTAGGCTAGAAGGGCGAGAAGAGGGGAGAGCGGAAGGAGAGGCAAAGTACAGAGCCCGGTATAACCGTCTGGTCCTGTGTCTGGATAAGGAGGGGAAAACCTCTCTGATCGTGAAGGCCGCTGCGGATCCGGAATTTCTGGAGGAGCTGTTTAAGGAGTATAATATTTAGTTTTTATGGGAAAGCAGGCGGAGAACTTCTTTTTGGGAGTTCTGTCCGTCTGTTTTGCCTGATCAGGGAAGGCGAAAACATTAAAAAAATAAGAAAAAAAAGGAAATAGTAACGTTTTTGTAACGGTTGGCTATATATAATAAAGACTTGAAAATGTAGAAAATTATCGAAAACCGGGATAAATGGTAAGAATCCGGGATAA
>CALWSM010000190.1 GCA_944384185.1 uncultured Blautia sp.
CAGTTGCTTGGAAGTTACCATAGTCAGCGGGTAAAGGCGGGTTCCTGAACCGCCGGCAAGAATAATACCTTTCATGAATAGATCTCCTTTGTGTATTTGTTCTTTTTTATCATTCATTAGTTTTCCATCAGATGTCGAAATATAAACTGCCATGTTAGGTCTATTATATAAGGTGACGTTACGTAACCGTCAACCCCTTTTTTCCAATTTTAAGAAATTTTTTATAACTGTCCGGTTTTATGGCCCTCAGCCGTAACCGAAGATTCAGCTCCGGCCTGTTCATTTCTGGCATGCAAAGAACCCGGCGTCCTTGGTAATATAGAAGCCCTGTGCGGTTTTCTTGGACACAAAGGACCGGAACTCCTTATATCTGTCCAGAATATACTGATTCTGATTGCCGTGGCAGGATAGGATATAGGCGATGAGAGGCTCCGCCTGGGTGACCAGGAGACTGTCCTCATAGCGGTGCCATTCTATAGTTGAAAAATAAGGGCGGAGAATGGCCGGCCCGTTTTCTCTGCCGAATTTTTCGTAGAGCTTGTCTGCGGACAGGATGATCCGGCTGTCAAAGTCCTGGACCAGACGGCTGATCTGCGCCATATGGTCTGCGCCGTAAGCGCTGCAGTAGAAAATGCCGTCAGGCTTTAAAACTCTTTTGATCTCCTTCAGGGCTTTATCCAGATCCTCGCAGTAAAACAGTACATGGTTGGCAATGATCCGATCAAACTGCTCATCGGGGAAAGGGATTTCCTGACAGTCGAAAGAGCGAAAGGCAAAGCGGGGATCTTCGCCCCCAAGGTTCCTCTTGGCGTCCCGGAGCATTCCATCGGAAATGTCGGAAAGGGTCAGAGAAATATCCTCCGGCAGTTTTCCTTTGTTCTGAGACCACAGGGAGCCGTCTCCGCAGCCCAGCTCCAGGATCTGCATTCCCTCACAGGGCTGGTACATACGGTAAAGCCAGGGGAACCAGCCTTCTTTATTCTGGGAATACAGACTGTGGAGCCGGATCCGGTCAGAGATATTCTTGGAATTGAGATATTGGCCTTTCAGACTTTTTTCCATTCCCGTAAGGTGGATCAGATCCAGCATGTGGCTCCAGTTAATGCTGCGGTTCTCCCGGATCTCTCTGGTGGTATCCTCAATGGCTTTTTCTACAAGCTGAAGCTGCTCGATACGGTCCTGTACCAGCTTCTGCTGGAGCGCCAGGGAGTTCAGGGTAAAGTGGTAGTCTGTATCATCTATGGTCATTTCCCTGATATCTTCCAGAGAAAAGCCCAGATATTTCAGAAGCAGGATCTGCTGGAGCCGGGCAAAGTCTTTATCTGTATAGAAGCGGGATCCTGCTGGAGAGACATAGGAGGGCTTTAAAATATTCTGTTTGTCATAAAAGCGGACAGTACGCACGGAAATGCGGGCCATCTTGGCGAACTGTCCGGAAGTGTAGTATCCGTCTGGTTTCATAGAGGCAGTTCCTTTTCAGATTTATAATATGGGGTTTGGGGTCCCAAGGTCTTGCGCCCACTTATGAGCAAGCTCATGTGGGCTTAGACCTTTTGACCCTGGTATCATTTATATTATAAGGGGGAAATTGGCGGAAAGACAAGAAATTTGCGATGAAATTTTATTGAGCTGAAGGATAGACGGTGATAAAATTTACCTGCAGAGAACAGAAATGATATAGAAACTTTTCTGTATTCCTTTCCTGAACTTCTATTTACCAGATCTTAGGATCTGCTGTATCGGATTGTCCGGATCAGACAAAATTCCCATTATGTTATGAAAAAAATATTGCGTTCTGTTCTTTGGCGGTTTTATCAGGTATAATAAAAATATACAGAAGGTTCCTGTATCAGGCAGAAGGAGGCTGTATGCAGGAAAAAGTAAAGAAATATCCCACAGACTATATACATTTAGAAGATATGGCCATGAAAACAGCAGCCCAGTATTTTGGTGAAGAGCTGCTGGGATATTTGGGAGTCAAAGAAAAACCAGTCAGAGTAGTGCCTACTGAAATTATCCAGCTGGAAGCAAGACAGCTCTATCAGGACTTTAATTTCGAGATGGAAAATGGCTGGTGGTATCACTTTGAGTTCGAAAGTGATGAAATTACGGAAGAAGATCTGCTGCGGTTCCGGGAGTATGAGGCAGCCACCAGCCGGATCTATAAGGTGCCGGTAGTAACCTGTGTATTATGCTCGGCAAAGGCAGATAGCGTAAAAAGTGAAATTACCTGCGGCCTGAATACCTACAGGGTGCAAACAATACGGCTGAAGGGAGAAAATGCGGATATTCTCTTTGAAAAACTGAAAAAACAGGGAAAAATTTACCAGGAAGACAGGATCCCTGTGCTGCTGAGTCCCCTGATGGGAGGAAAGATGGAGATAAAGGATAGGATCCTTCAGGGAATCTGTTATGTGAAAAAGGAAGAGGATAAATTGCCGGAAATTGAAATCGGAAAGATGCAGGCAGTACTCTATGCATTTGCAAATAAGTTTTTAAGCGCAGGAGAACTGGAAGAAATTAAGGAGGCGATGGCAATGACGAAACTGGGAGAAATGCTTTTTGACGATGGGGTAAAGGCAGGAGAAGAAAAGGGAATGAGACTGGGAGAAGAGAAAATGAGTCAGCTGACGATCCGGCTGTTAGATGAAAAACGCTACGGGGATCTGGAAAGAGCGGTGAAGGATCAGGAATACAGAGAGAAATTATACAGGGTCTATGGGATCTGAATTTTGCAACTAAAGCTAAAATTTCAAGTTAGCTTGTTCAGATATATTCTAAACTTTGTATCGGGTTTTTCAGATAAAAGAATTTCTGGTATATTCCCCTCCTTTTTGCTAAAATAGAAAGAAAGATCTGCCAGACTTTTTTATCCTGTAGAAAGTCTGATATTAGGAGGAATAGAGTATGAAAATCGCATTATTAGAGCCCATCGGCGTATCCCAGGAGACGATCCAGGCCTACGGAGATAAAATCCGCAGTCTGGGCCACGAGTTTGTAAGCTATGACACGGTGACCACAGATCCGGAGGAGCTGAAGGAACGATCCAAAGGCTGTGAGATCGTTATGATCGCCAATCATCCCTATAAGGATGAAGTTGTGGCTGCATCGGAGGATCTGAGGATGATCTCTGTGGCCTTTACGGGAATTGACCATGTGGGAACCAAAGCCTGCAAAGAAAAAGAAGTTACCGTCTGCAACGCCGCAGGCTATTCCAATGAGACGGTGGCGGAGCTGATCCTGGGTTTTGCGGTAGACGCCCTGAGAAATGTGGCCAAGGCCAATGAAGTTGTGAGAAAAGGCGGTACCAGCGCCGGCATCGGAGGCAGGGAGATCTGCGGAAGAACCGTGGGAATCATTGGACTGGGACAGATCGGAACCAGAACCGCCCAGCTTTTCCAGGCCTTTGGGGCAAAGGTGATTGCCTACAACAGAAGCCAGTCCCAGAAGGCCATTGACATGGGGATTGCGTACAAATCTCTGGACGAAGTTTTATCCCAGAGCGATATCATCTCCCTGAACCTGCCCTTAAACGACGAGACCAGAGGGTTCATGGACAAAGA
>CALWSM010000191.1 GCA_944384185.1 uncultured Blautia sp.
GCCTTCCAGGTTCCTTTTGGCCAGCTTTTCACCAGCTCCAGGGCCTCTGTGGTCCCCATGCCGTTGTCGTCAAACCAGCCGGAAAGGATCAGCGCCGGCACCGGACCTCCCCGGTATCTGGCCTTCCAGTTGTTCATCTTCCAGAAATCGTCCAGATCCTTATGCTCCAGCCATTTGGTAAGAAAGTCCACTTCATGGCCCAGGGCGATCTTTGGAATATCCTTCAACGGACGGATTTTCAGGATTTCCTCCCAGTTATCCTGCGCCATCAGGTCCTGCCGCATACGGCGCTCTGACATGGCGAATCCCCAGGCCAGCATGCCGGAATTAAAGCAGCCCCCTCTTCTTGGGATATCTACAAAGGCGCTTCCTGCGCACACACTGCTTAACATAGCCTTCAGATGAGGATTCCCGCTGGCTGCCGCTGCCCACTGGACGTAACCCAGATAAGAACCTCCTGTCATACTCACCTGGCCGTCGCTCCAGGGCTGGTCGGCGATCCAGTTCAGCGTATCGTCCCCGTCTTCTACCTCATAGTGCTGAGGCAGCCATTCTCCTGTGCTGTCCTCCCGGCCTCTGGTATCCTGGATCACTACTGCATAGCCCCTCTGGACAAAACGCCAGTAAGCCTCTGTCCCCACAGATTTCCCATAGGGGGTTCTTACCAGGACTGCGGGACATTTTTCCCGGATTCCCTGAGGCAGGTATACATCTGTGGCCAGCTTCTCCCCGTCTCTGGTAGTTACATAGAAGGTTTCCGGCTGGGACACCGGCCATACCGGGCCGGGCTGAAATTCTTCACAGGCCGGATTCTGCCGGGGATAGACCTTCTTCCACTCTCTCAGCACCGTTCTCTCCTCAAATCCCTTTTTCACCAGTACCGCCGCCACATCTCTGGCGCTCATAAGAACTGCCCAGATCCCATCCGCATCGTAAAATAAGTCCTTGGGGAATTTCCGGCGCCGCTGGAAATAGCTTTCTCCTCTGCGGCGGGTAAATTCTTCCCCTTTGGCTGTAGTGAAGTTTTCCGGAGCTTTCCTGATATTTTCTTCGTACTCTTTCTTTTCCTCAAAAAACTCCAGCAGATCCCTGCTGCACAGGTTCTGGAAAAAGAGATTTTCTTCCGGTCCAAAGGATTTCTCCGGACCCCACTGCCCGGTATGTACATCCAGCAGAGAAACCCTTCTGGTCTCTCCTTCTTCATAAATCTTTCCATATAAAATGCCGGAAAGATAAAAATTCCATTGTATCTTCATATTTTACGCCCCCGTGATCATACGGATCAGATATGCAACTGTAATTCCCACATAGTTTCCGCAGACGCCTCCAATGACCCCCATAAGCATTCCCACGCTTACCAGAGTTTTCCAGCGGGCTCCGGAAGCCACCAGAGAAGAAGTGGTTCCGTCAGCGATAGCCCCCACGATCCCCAGAAGCACATACTCATATTTGATCTTCAGAAGTCTGGTAATGCACACATGAAGAAGCAGGCTTCCTGCGATCACGCAGAGACAGAACAGGGTAATGGTCGCTGCGGAGGCAAAAAATCCTTTGATATTTACAGAAAATCCTACGATAGCCAGATACATCATTCCAAAGAAGAGCCCCAGGTTCATGGCTCCCCGGAGTTTCCGCACCGCCGGCACCTGAGCCACGATAATAGAAATGGTAGAGATCAGCAGGATCCTTCCTGCGCTGGCAAAGTCTGCGCTCATGAAGCCGGAGATTTTTGTGGCCACCGCAACTACTGTCACAGAAACAGCCAGAAGAATAGCGATCTCCTTAATGCTCCATTCTTCGGAAGCCATCAGCTCCTTGTGGCTCCCATCTCCCTCCAGTTCTTCCTGCGTAAAGGAATAAGGCCAGAATTTCTGAAATTTCTTAGAGTTCTTCATCAGGGTGGGAGCCAGGAACATCAGCACCAGAGTAGGCATACCCACCACATAATCCGCTGCATTGGCTGCCGCAATGGTAGAGCCGGAAGCTAAATGCTTTAAATCTCTTCTCTTTCTGTCCCATAAACCTCAAACTGCACCAGGGCGGGAAAGGGCGATGGATCATCAGCCTTCTTCAGGTCATGAAACTCCAGCCAGGAAACCGTCTTCCTGGGAAATGTAAATTTCTGGGCGTGGCCGCCTTTCTCTAACTGTACGGTCATAACGCTTCCGTCAGAAAAGGTGATCGTCCCTTCTTCCCACCAGTTGTCATGGGGGAAATCTGCTCTCAGGAAAATAATAATCTTATCTATCTCCACCATACGCCCAAAATCCAGCCGCCATCTGGCGTCTTCTCTCTGGTTGATCCCCCAGGATCCATATGGCCAGTCTCCATGGCTCTGGGGTGCGATCACCCCGTCGATGGCGTTCATGGCCGCAAACGCCGACTCTCCTCTGGTTTCCACATTTGCAGAGGCATGGGGAAAGCTGGAGGTAAGGCCATGCTGATCCACCGCATTATACGCCAGATTTCTCCTGCATCTGTACTCCTCTTCCTCTGCCAGGCGCACAGTGATCAGATGCCGCTCCCCCTCAAAAGCCTTGGGAGAAAGATTCCCTTTTTCTTCGCCAAAAGGAATCCGGTATTCCAGGATACCGGTAAGATATACCAGAGATTTTCCCACACACTCATCAATCTGGATCCAGTAAAATCCCGGCAGTTTTTCACCGCAGATACGGATCCTGTCGCCTTCCTGATACGCATCGTTATAGACAAGAACTCCCTGTCCTTTTCCCTCTGCCTGGGCCAGGATCTCCTGTTCTTTATTTATGATACTGATCTGATTCATATCCACCTCTCATATAACCTTCTTTAAGGTCAAATACTCCTGTCAGAAGTACAACCTCCGTCCATTACCGGGCCAGGATCTCTCTTACACACTGCGCCAGTTTTTCATCTTTACAGTTCGCAAAAAACAGATCGGGGAAACGCTCTCCTGCCAGTGCGCCTTTTACCAGCTCCTGATCTAATTCTTTCAGAATATCTGTCAGGCTGCGGTAGGTCACGGTTTTCACCTGATCCAGGATCTGTTTGTTTCTCTTTTCCGGCACAGCTCTTTCTCTGGGGTATCCCTGTCCGCTCTCCTCGCAGAAAAGCTTCTCAAAAATATACTCCAGATTCAGATCTCCGCCCCAGCCATAGCCTTTTGCGAAAGGAATGGCAATGGCGTTGCCGTCGTTGATCTGGGCAAAGGTATAAGCATCCAGAGGGTCTTCCACATGGCCGCAGATCACTCCCGGGAAAGAATTGCAGGCCAGCATGGCTCCCTCTCCCGTACCGCAGCCGGTGATCACATAGTCTGCGGCTCCTCCGTTTAACAATACGGCCGCCAGGATCCCCACTTGTACATAGGTAAGCGACGCCTGGTCATCTGCCCCATACATTCCATAGTTGTCCACTTCAAACCCCTTTTCCTCTGCTACTTTCCTCAGCGCCTTTTCAATCTCTGCATTTTTTGCAGCCTGGCTGTTTTCATTGATCAATGCGATTCTCATAATCTAACTCCTTATCCTGTTTTTTTCTTCTATTT
>CALWSM010000192.1 GCA_944384185.1 uncultured Blautia sp.
ATCAGATAGATCTTAAGCATTTTTGATCACCGTCCCGATCCCGCAGACTACCCGTACCACCTGGCTGCTCTTTGCTGCGATCCTGGTGCAGATCCTTCCTGTGGCCTCCCGGTATTTCCGGTCAAAGGCTTCCACCGGGACTACGCCGTATCCCAGCTCATTGGAGATCAGTATGACTTCCGGATTTTTCTCCAGAAGCTTATCCTCCAGACTTTCAAGATCCCAGTTTTCTTCCAGTCCTTTTCGTATCCATTCATGAAAATGATACAGGCAGGAGCAGGAAAAAATATCCTCGTAAGAGGCGCCGGCCCCATCCCTCATTTCGCCCTTTCCCAGATGAAAGGTATTTTTTACATAATCTTTTTTCCCCTGAAAGGCTCCGCCTATAACCAACCGCATAATTTTTCTCCTATCACTGCCCCGAAAGCAATGGCCAGCTCGCAAAGCTGCATATGAAATCCAGCCAGATCTCCGGTGATCCCGCCGAATTCTTTCTGAGACATTTTATAATAATACAGATATTCCAGAGCCGCCGCCGCCAGAACACAGCCGCCGATCACCGGCTCATAAGCCAGCATAAGCGCCCCGCAGATCACCCCATAGACCAGGGAAAAGATCTTCACACAGGTCTTCTGGGCTCTGTCAGAAAAGGCGGCGGCAAGCCCTGTATTTTTCGCCATGGGAAAAGCTGCAATAGAAAAGCCTCCCATAGCTCTGGAAAGCACAAACCCTATACAGACTGCCGGCAGTGCCTTCAGAGTTATCTCGCTGTAAACCCCAAGATAAAATAAAAAATATACCACTGCAGTGATAATGGCAAAGGCCCCTGCATGAGAATCCTTCAGGATCTCCAGTTTCCGTTCCCTGGGCTGGTAGGAATGAAGGGCATCTGAAGTATCCAGAAGCCCGTCCAGATGAATCCCTCCGGTGACCGCCACCGGGATCAGCACCAGCACCATAGAGTAAAAGAGATGACTCCGGGCGATCTGAAGGCCCCAATATCCCCACGCCCAGGTAAGGGCTCCGATGATCACCCCGATCAGGGGAAAAAGGCACATGATATACCGCATATTTTCCTTTGTCCAGTCACTTTTTGGCATTGGCACCTTAGAATACATGGAAAAGGCGATCTTAAAACTGTTCCACCATGGTTTCATAATTTCTGTCCTTCTTTTCTCTCGTTTTTATGACACAGGGGGATCCCGTAAACCACCTCTGTTACATTCCCGGCCATTTTGGCGATCTCCTGATTGATCTGCCCCAGAAACGCCTGATACTGCAGGGTCTCCGGCGGATACTCGATCCCGTCGGAAAAAATTTCATTGGTCACGATCACCAACTCCCTGGCCTGTTCCGCCAGAGATCGGATCCCTTCCAGTACCGCTTCCACTGTCCTTTCCTTTGCCCCCTGGTCCTGATACATTTCGTTAGCCACCAGATTGGACATGCACTCCAGCAGCACGCAGGATCCGGCAGGGACTTTAAGCTCCTTCAGGCCTGTATAACACTCCAGAGTCTGGAAATTCTTTTTCGCCCGCATTTTCCGGTGCCGCCGGATCCTGGCACAGCTTTCCTCATCAAAGGGATACATGGTGGCGATATAGATCCTCTCAAAATCTCCAAAGCCGGTAATAACGCTCTCCGCATAGGCAGATTTGCCGCTGCCGCTGCCGCCAGTTATTAATGTAACCATCTTTTCCATCCTCACTCCAGGTGTTCGTAGGCTTCCATACCAAAGTTGCCGAAGTCGCTCATGCCGTGGTACACGGCCAATCCAGTGTCAAGGAGGGGGAAGAGGTTTAAGGCTCCGGTTCCTTCGCCCAGGCACATGTCGCAGTGAAGAGGCGCCTCTTTTCCAAGAGCCTCCAAGATCAGCTGCCCCGCCGGTTCTTTGGATACGTGGGACGCCAGCATATAGTCTTTTGCCTGAGGGCAGATCGCAGCCGCCAGGACCGCTCCGGTTGCGGAGATCACGCCGTCAATGACTACCGGCATATGACAGGCCGCCCCTCCCAAGAACAGACCTGCGATCCCCCCGATATCAAAGCCGCCTACTTTTGCCAGGACATCTATGGGATCATTCTTATCTGGTTTATGTATTTCAATGGCGTGTCGGATCACCTGGATCTTTCGGTTAAGGCCCTCTGTGGAAAGTCCTGCGCCTCTTCCTGTCATCTTTTCTACTGGAAGGTCCAGGAGCACGGAAGCAATGGCGCTGCTGGTGGTGGTATTTCCGATGCCCATCTCTCCGGTTGCCATGATCTGGTAGCCTTTTTCTTTCATCATACAGGCGATCTCAATACCGGTTTCTATGGCCTGAATGGCCTGTTCTCTGGTCATAGCAGGTTCTTTGGCCATATTTTTTGTTCCATAGGCGATTTTCCGGTTAAGGATGCTCACATCCACAGCCACCCCCACATCTACAGGAAAAATGTCGCAGCCTACGGTCCGGCACATAATGCTGGAAGCCGCCTTCGTCTGAAGGAAGCTCTCCGCTACCAGAGCAGTGATCTCCTGTCCGGTCTGGGTTACCCCTTCTTCCACAACGCCGTTGTCTGCGCACATGGGAACCAGCACCCTTTTTTCTGTATGGACTCTGGGGTCTCCGGTAATACCGGCGATCTGTACCACCATATCCTCCAGCTTTCCAAGGCTGTGCAGGGGATGGGCGATACTGTCCCAGTGTTCTCTGGCCTGCTCCATAGCCTTTTCATCTAAAGGCCGGATTTCTTTAACCGCTTCCTGTAAATTCATAACTGCTTCCTCCTTCTCTCATCTCTATAGTTTCTGCATTTATCTACAAAAGCTGCAGCCAGTCTGGGGTTTCCCCAATAATAAAAATGGGGGAATCCGGCGATCATAGTATCTGTACAGTGGATACAGTCCCAGCCCCGGCTGCTCTCCGGCTTCTGTCCATGAAAGTCCTCTCCGCAGCTTGTAGAATCAAAATAATGAAATTCGTGGGCAGGGCAGGCGCCGATCCTCTGGCCGAAAACCTCCCCATCCTTTTTCTCCAGAGTCAGGTATCCGAATCTGGAAAGTCTTGGCGTCTTATAAGCCTTTCCCTCAATGATCCCTGCGCCTTCCCGATCCTTTCCATCCATATCCTGGAAATACTGATGGAGATACAGAAATCCCCCGCACTCCGCCATCACGGGAAGCCCCTTCTTCAAGGCCTCTTTTATCTGTCTGCGCATACCTGTATTTTCTTCAAGCTCCCTGCCATAAAGCTCCGGATAGCCTCCGTAAAGAAGAAGGCCGTCCAGTTCTTCCGGAAGCCTTGCGTCATGGATCGGGGAAAATTCAACAAGCTCCCCGCCCAGCTCCCGCAGAAGCTCCAGATTATCTTCATAAATAAAACAGAAGGCTTCATCTCTTGCCAGGCCGATCCGGACCGGAGTCTTTCTCTCCGTAGACGGCAGGTCCGGTTTCACCCTCTCCAGAGCCGGAGCCCTTTTGGCCAGTTCCAGAAGTCCATCCAGATCCAGGGTATCCTCCAGGACCTTCGCCAG
>CALWSM010000193.1 GCA_944384185.1 uncultured Blautia sp.
TTCTGCAGCGCAGCTTCTACAAATTCCTTTCCTCTTGGCTTTCCGGGCACGATCAGATGACAGATTCCGTCAAAGACCACCATCTGACAGGTTTCCTCCGGTCCGATCTGCAATACTTCCATTCCTTTCGGCAGCGGCATATCAATCTGGCTGGTTCCTTCCAGCTGGTCTGCGGTCACTTTTAAGCGGCCGGAAGCGCCGCTGACTTCTACCTCCAGCTCCTGTCTTTCCCTGCCCGCCATCTGGCATAAAAGATAACCGAAGCTCCTGGAAGCGTTTCCGCAGAATTCTCCTCCCATCATTTCCATTCGGTAACCGCCCTGCTCTGTTTTTTCGATAAAGCCCACCTGCTCTCCCCGGAATTCCTTTCTGGCAAGAAGCGCCTGGGCAACAGCCGGATATTTTTCTCTCTCCACCGGGGTCGTCACGAAAATCGTAATATTTCCCGCCGGATCTGCAATACGTATTTTTATCCTCAACAGGATTCCTCCTCTCTTGCGCCGCCCTTCGGGGCGGTTTCTTAAGCATCTGTCCGCAAAAATTTTATAGTATTATCATATCATGAATTTTCTGTATCGACAATTAGCATAACCTATGATATATATGATATTGAGGGAGCAAAATCCCCGGCTATAGCTATATATCCAATATGAAAACAGGGGGAATTTTATCATGTCAAAAAAAGATACCTCCGTAAATCAGATTACGGAGGGTGTTATCTGGAAACAGCTGCTGATCTTTTTCTTTCCCATTATGCTGGGAACCCTTTTTCAGCAGCTTTATAATACGGCAGACGCCGTAGTTGTAGGGCGTTTCGTAGGGACCAAGGCTCTGGCGGCGGTAGGCGGATCTACCGGTCAGATCACCAACCTGATCGTAAACTTTTTCGTATCCCTTGCTTCCGGCGCCACTGTTATCATTGCCCGTTACTACGGAGCCAAAAATAAGAAGGACCTTAACGACACTCTTCACACAGCCGCCGCACTGTCCATTGCAGGCGGACTTCTTACCACGATAGCAGGGATCGCACTGGCTCCGGCCCTTCTGAAAATGATGAAAACCCCGGCAGATGTTATGCCGGATTCTGTAACTTATCTGCGGATTTATTTTGCAGGTATTATTTTTATATTTATTTATAATGTGGGCTCCGCTATTCTGCGGGCTGTGGGAGACTCTACCAGGCCTCTGTATTTTCTGATCGTCTGCTGCTTTATCAATATCTTTCTGGATATCCTTCTGGTAGTAGGCTTTGGCATGGGCGTGGCAGGAGCGGCCATCGCTACCGTGATCTCTCAGATCGTCAGCGCTGTTCTGATCGTCTGGGCCCTTATGAAATCTACCGATATGTACCGTCTGCAGCCTGAGAAAATACGTTTTCACAAGTTTCTGCTGGTATCTATCATCACCATAGGGCTCCCCGCCGGCATCCAGTCCATTATGTATAATATTTCCAATATTATCATCCAGACCTCTCTCAACGATCTGGGGACCGACACCATGGCCGCCTACACAGCCTTCGGAAAGATCGACGCTATCTACTGGATGATCTCCGGGGCTTTCAGCGTATCCATTATCACCTTTATCGGCCAGAACTACGGGGCAGGAAAATATGACCGTATGAAAAAAAGCGTCAAGGTCTGTCTGCTCCTGGACTTTATCGCTTCCCTGCTGGTCAGCGCCCTGCTGTTGTTTCTGGGAAAATATCTCCTGCAATTATTTACTGCGGATCCGGAGGTTATCCGCATCGGAATGGAGATCATAAAGATCATTGCCCCGTCCTATGTGCTGTTTATCTTCATTGAGATCCTCTCCAGCGCACTGCGGGGTATGGGCAATGTGCTGGTTCCCATGATCATGACCTGTACCGGCGTGTGCATCCTGCGGATCCTCTGGATCTTCCTGGCTGTGCCTCACTGGCCGGGGGTACAGTCTATCCTGATGAGCTATCCCATTTCCTGGGGCCTTACCGCCGTACTGTTTATTGTTTATTATTACTTTGACCAGAAGAAGTTTTATAAGACCCATCAGTAAGGAGAATCTGCATTATGAATATTTCATTTCGTGGAGACCAGGACCTGATCCGGTCCGTTGAGGAAGGAAGCCGCCTTCTTTTATCTGAAAAAAATCCGGGTGAAATACCGGAAATGACCTTTCTCTTAGAAGAAAGCCCGGAAGGCGGAGGCATCTCTGTGGAAAAAAAGGGCGGCGCCTGTACGATCCGCTTCCGGGAGCCGGCGCAGTATTTCCGTCTGTTTAATTATGCGCTCCATCATAGCGCCGAAGATTTTTCCCTGGAAGAAAAACCTTATTTTGCCAGACGGGGCTTTATGCTGGACTGTTCCAGAAACGCTGTTGCAAATGTGGGGAAGCTCCGGTCTATGATCCGCAGACTGGCAAAAATGGGAATGAACCAGCTTTTCCTTTATATGGAAGATACTTATGAGGTACCGGACTATCCCTATTTCGGCGCCTACAGAGGAAGGTATACCCGGGAAGAGCTTCAGGAGCTTGACCGATACTGCGCTCTTTTCGGTATTGAGCTGATCCCCTGTATCCAGACTCTGGCTCATCTCCACAGTTTCCTCAGATGGCATTCTTCCCAATCCCTCCGGGATACCGGAGACATCTTAAAGGCCGGTTCTGAAGAAGTATACGCCTTTATCCGCAGCCTGCTGAGTTCTCTCAGGTCCTGCTTCTCTACCCGGAATATCCATATCGGCATGGACGAGGCCCATATGCTGGGGCTGGGAAATTATCTGCGGGAAAAGGGCTATGAAGACAGCTCTGTGATCATCCGCAGACATAGCGAAAAGGTTCTGGAGCTCTGCCGGGAAACGGGATGGACGCCTATGATGTGGAGCGACATGTATATCACCGCCAATACCGGAGGGGGCTATTATGACGTGAAAGCCGGCACAGATACTTCCCGCTGGGAAAAGCCTCCGAAAGAGCTGGGAATGGTATACTGGGACTATTACAATACCCAAAAAGACATTTACCGCCATATGCTCCAGGTCCACAGATCCCTGTCCGACCGGGTGATCTTTGCAGGCGGGATCTGGAACTGGAACGGGATCTCTCCCAATTACGGAAAAGCCTTCTGCTGCAGCCGGCTGGCCCTTGAGGCCTGCCGCCGGGAGGGGATACAGGAAGTCTTTGCCACCGGGTGGATGGACAATGGGGCGGAAACGCCGATTGACGCTATCTGGCCCGGACTTGCAGTCTTCTCCTTTCTCTGCTTCCATGAAGATCTTTGCCAGGAAAAGCTGCGGACCTATTTCCGGGATTGTGCAGACGCCGAGCTGAAAGATTTTCTTCTGCTGGATCTTCTGGACGCCCTGTTTAAAGGCTCCGGAAAGAATCTCACCGCAGACAACCCTTCCAAATACCTGCTGTACCAGGATCCGCTGCTGGGAATCTTCGACTATCATCTGAAAGATGCGGACACGGAGACTTATTATAAGACACTGGCAGATAAGCTGGCGCCCATCTCCAGGACTTCCGGA
>CALWSM010000194.1 GCA_944384185.1 uncultured Blautia sp.
CTGTTGGCCTCACTGGTCATGGAAACTCCAAAGATTCCAAACACCGTTACCGCTGCAACAGCAGCCCACTTTACCACCTTCTCTCCTATTCCTGCAGACCTGTGTCTGCTTCTTGTATGCTCTGTTTCTTCTGGTTCCCTATTCAATTTTTCCTTATTCAGTTTTTCTCTTACAATCTTTTCACTGGTAATAATACCATTCTTCTCTTTGGCTCTATCTTCGCTTACTTTCGTTTGTGCAGAATCGGGCTCTGTGTGAATTGTGCCCTGCTCTTTCGCTCTCTGCAGAAGCTTCTGGAATTTTTCTTCTGTAGGTTCCAATTCTTCTGAATCGGGGATCTCATCAATCTCTTTTTCAATAGCTGCTGCTTCTGCCATAAATTGCTGCTTTACCCACTGTTCAAATTCCCGGTCCTTTGCTTCTTCAGCAGATCGAAGGTTTTCTTTTCTGTTTTTTTCTTTTATTTTACTCATGAAACTCCTATCTTTTCTTGACTTTTCCCCGCAAGTGTATCATATTATCATATAGCTGTAGTTACTTTTTTAATCAGGAGGAACACTATGAAACATATCGTTCTTACCGGCGGCGGTACTGCCGGACATGTAACCCCGAATATTGCCATGATACCCAGATTAAAGGAATTGGGATATAAGATTTCTTACATCGGTTCCTATGAAGGAATTGAAAAAAAGCTTATTGAAGAACTTGGGATTCCTTACTATGGAATCTCTTCTGGTAAATTGAGGCGCTACTTTGATGTTAAAAACTTTACCGATCCGTTTCGTGTCCTGAAAGGATTCACGGAAGCGAAAAAACTTATGAAAAAGCTTAAACCGGACGTTGTCTTTTCCAAAGGCGGATTTGTCACGGTTCCTGTAGTGATCGCTGCAAGCAGGAGAAAAATCCCTACTTTCATCCATGAATCCGACATGACTCCCGGACTTGCCAACAAAATCTGTATCCCCTTTGCCACAAAGGTCTGCTGCAATTTTCCGGAAACCATTTCTCATCTTCCGAAAGAGAAAGCCGTCCTTACCGGAACTCCTATCCGTCAGGAACTTCTTTCCGGAAGCAGAGAAAAGGGCCTGGCGTTTACCGGGCTGACTCCGGATAAACCCACCATCCTGATCATTGGCGGAAGCCTTGGCGCAACGGCTGTCAATGAAGCCGTAAGGTCTGTCCTTCCTGAACTTCTGGAAGATTTCCAGGTTGTCCATCTCTGTGGAAAAGGAAAGTCAGACGAAAAGCTGAAAAACGTCAAGGGCTATGTACAGTACGAATATATCAAGAAAGAACTGGCGGATCTTTTCGCCTTAGCAGACATTGTGATCTCAAGAGCCGGAGCCAATGCGATCTGCGAACTTGGCGCCTTAAACAAGCCTAATCTGCTCATTCCTCTCTCCGCCCGGGCAAGCCGGGGCGACCAGATCCTAAACGCCCGGTCTTTTGAACATTTAGGATACAGTAAGGTGTTGGAAGAGGAAGAACTCACAAAGGAATCGCTCCTGGACGCCGTTCATGATCTTTACGAAAACCGGGAGTCCTATATCACCGCAATGTCCTCAGGGAAGCAGAAAGATTCCATTGAATTAATTGTACAGCTCTTCGAAAACTCAGTGAAATAATCCGGATTCTTCATAAACGGCTTTGTAGTTTTCCTGGATCCACTTTTTCATTCTGTGCTTCTTGGCTCTCAGATTTCCAATAGAGATGCCAAGAGCACGGGCTGCTTCTTCAGGGCTTTCGCCTTCCACAACCGTTCTCATCATGATCTCGTACCATTCACTGTTTTTATTTGCCAGATCTTCAAATAATTTCCCGGTCAATTCTCTTAACAGGATTTTATGTGCGATCTCATCTTCAAAGAGATTCTGTTTCATATCCCCAAGCCATTCTGCAGCGTTATCCACCTGTTCCCCGTCCTCGTCCGGACACATGGATGCGGCAACTTCATGTACCTGGTAAGCTTTCCTGCAGAAATCGATCGCTTTTCTTTTGGCATTTACAAGGAACCACTGGTTATAATATTCTTCCTTTAAAGTTTCAGCCTTCATGGAAAATAAAAGAAATACTTCCTGGGATACATCTTCTGCAAAATCATAATCATTCAAAACATTGAACGCAACGCTCTTCACTAAACGATAGTATTGCTGATAGATTTCCCGAAATCTCTCTTCATTCATCTTTTGTATCCACTTCTGTTATTTCAAAGAAAATTTTGACAGGATTTCTTCTTTGTCCTCCGGCGTCAATGTTCCCGGCGTCCAGGAAATACCTGCCTTGTCTCCATCCATCCTGGGTATCAGATGCATATGGAAATGAAAAACCGTCTGCCCGGCAGCCTCTCCATTGTTCTGGACTACATTATATCCGTCGCAATTTAAGATTTTTTTCATTTCCGTGATCACCTTTTTCCCCAGTACCATAGCCTCCCCGGCCAGCTCATCCGGCAGTTCATAGAGGTTTTCATAGTGTGCCTTTGGAAGGATCAGCGCATGGCCTCTGGTTGCCGGACCCAGATCCAGGATCACCCTGAACTTCTCATCCTCATAGAGGGTCGCTGATGGGATCTCCCCATTCGCAATTTTACAAAATATACAGTCTTTCATCGGTCAGTTTCTCCTTTCCTATCTTATATTATATCCGAATTTTATTCGGCATTTGTGACACATTTGTCGAAATTTGGAAATTTTTGTATGATAAATTTAATTGCTATTTAAAAATTTCAGTGCTAAACTATCTACGAAAAAAAATTTGGGAGGAATATTATGGAATCGCAAACTGGCTCTTCTATTTTTCCCGTACCGGGAGATAATAATTCTGACTATAAGACGCTTTATCAGGAATCTCAGGCAAAACAGCAGTTTCTGCTGTCACAGATTTCTCATGAGATCCGGAATCCTGTAACTCTTATCAACAGCTTTCTCCAACTTTTTGAAAGCCATCATCCGGAAGTTATGAAAGATGACTGCTGGGAAAAGATCATGGAAAACATGAATTTTCTCAAAGCACTTCTGGAGGAGTTTTCCTCTTTTAATAATTCCGCCAAGCTTCATCTGCAGGAAATTAATCTGGATCACATTTTCCGGGAAACTGTGGAATCCGTGACTCCCCTTTGCGAGGATCTTGGGATTTCTGTTCTCTATAAAAAGGAAACTGCGATTCCTCTGATCTGTGCAGACCCCACCAAAATCCGTCAGGTCCTCTTAAATCTCCTTACCAACGCCAGAGAGGCGATCGGAAGCCAGGGGCTGATCCGCTGTTTTCTAAGCTGTGATGGCGAAAATGTCTATTTATGCGTAAAAGACACCGGATCAGGCATTCCCGCCAGTTACCAAAAAGATATCTTCGAGCCTTTTGTCACATATAAACAGGGCGGCACAGGGCTTGGTCTGGCCATCTGTAAAAGAATCATCTCTGCCCACGGCGGCCGTATTTTCTTTCAGTCCTCCGCCGGGGAAGAGACCTCTTTCACCGTGATGCTGCCTATCGCCTGATCCT
>CALWSM010000195.1 GCA_944384185.1 uncultured Blautia sp.
GATCTGAAAGGACGTGTGAACATCCTCCGTGTCCATGCAAAAAATGTATCTTTAGACGAGACGGTGGATCTGGACGCTATTGCGCTGGCTACTTCAGGAGCGGTAGGTTCGGATCTGGCCAATATGATTAATGAAGCTGCGATCCTGGCGGTGAAGCACGGACGAAAGGCAGTTTCCCAGAAGGATCTGCTGGAAGCGGTGGAAGTGGTCCTGGTAGGGAAGGAGAAGAAAGACCGTATCCTGAGCCCGGAAGAGAGAAAGATCGTTTCCTACCATGAAGTGGGCCATGCCCTGGTCAGCGCACTGCAGAAGGATTCTGAGCCGGTGCAGAAGATCACCATTGTTCCAAGGACAATGGGTGCTCTGGGATATGTAATGCATGTTCCTGAGGAAGAAAAGTACCTGAATACCAGAAAAGAGCTGGAAGCCATGCTGGTAGGCTATCTGGGAGGCAGAGCTGCGGAAGAGATCGTCTTCGATACAGTGACTACGGGAGCGGCCAACGATATCGAGCAGGCTACCAAGGTGGCCAGGGCCATGATCACCCAGTACGGCATGTCTGACCGTTTTGGGCTTATAGGCCTGGCCGAGACCCAGAACCAGTATCTGGAGGGAAGGGCGATGCTGAACTGCGGCGATTCCACGGCAACAGAAATCGACCATGAGGTTATGAAGCTTTTGAAAAAATCATACGACGAGGCCAAACGGCTTCTTAGCGAGAACAGAGATGTGATGGATAAGATCGCTGCCTTTCTCATCGAAAAAGAAACGATCACAGGCAAAGAATTTATGAGGATCTTCCATGAGGCAAAAGGAATAAAAGAGCCGGAGAAAAAACAGAGGATCGAAGAAAAGGAGTAGAATATAAAAAAGGAACTGCTGCATGAAATAGAAACGCTGGAGAATATTTCGTGCGGCGGTTTTTTGCATTATAGGGGAAACAAAACAGAAAGGGAAGCGCTATGTTTGATATAGAGGAAGAACTGAAAAAGCTTCCGGCCCGTCCGGGAGTTTATATCATGCACGACGACAAAGACGCCATTATCTATGTGGGGAAGGCGATCAGCCTGAAAAACCGGGTGCGCCAGTATTTTCAGAAAAGCAGGAATCTGGGGATCAAAAAAGAACAGATGGTGGAACAGATCGCCAGATTTGAGTATATCATCACAGATTCGGAGCTGGAAGCTCTGGTGCTGGAGTCTAACCTGATCAAAGAACACCGGCCAAAGTATAATACCATGCTGAAGGATGACAAAAATTATCCTTTCATAAAAGTGACGGTGGGTGAGGACTTCCCCAGGATCATGCTGGCCCGAAAAATGAAAAAAGATAAGTCCAGATATTTTGGCCCCTATACCAGCAGTACGGCGGTCAAGGATGTGATCGAGCTGAGCAGAAAGCTTTATCATCTCCGTTCCTGCAACCGCAGCCTGCCAAAGGATATAGGTAAGGAGCGCCCCTGTCTGTATTACCATATAAAACAGTGCAACGCTCCCTGCCAGGGGTATGTTTCCCAGGAAGGGTATAAAAAACAGGTTCAGGAGCTTCTGGATTTTCTGAATGGGGATCACAGGAAAATTCTTAAGGAGTTGGAAGAAAAGATGCTCCAGGCTTCGGAAAAACTGAATTTTGAGGAAGCCGCCCAGTACCGGGATCTGATCCAGAGCGTAGAAAAAATCGGAGAGCGGCAGAAGATCACAGACCAGCATAAAGAAGACAAGGATATTATAGCGGCGGCTATGGAAGGCGGAGATGCAGTGGCCCAGGTTTTCTTTATGCGGGATGGAAAACTGATCGGCCGGGATCATTTTTATATGAAAACAGCTCCCGGCGACGACAGAAAAGGGGTACTGTCCAGTTTCCTGAAGCAGTTTTATGCGGGAACGCCCTTTATCCCCAAGGAGATCATGCTCCAGGAAGAGGTAGAGGATATGGAGCTTGTGGCCCAATGGCTGGAAAAGAAAAAAGGACAGAAGGTGCGTATAACTGTTCCAAAAAAAGGTACAAAAGAAAAACTGGTAGAGCTGGCCTACCAAAATGCCCAGATGGTCCTCCAGAGAGATAAGGAGCGGATCAAGCGGGAGGAAGGGCGTACCATCGGCGCAGTGAAAGAACTTGCAGCGCTTTTAGGGCTTTCGGAAATCAACCGGATCGAGGCCTTTGATATTTCCAATATCAGTGGATTTCAGTCTGTTGGCTCGATGGTGGTCTATGAGAAAGGGAAACCTAAGAAAAGCGATTACCGTAAATTTAAGATCAAGTGGGTGAAGGGGGCCAATGACTATGCCAGCATGGAAGAGGTTCTGACCAGAAGATTTGCCCATGGGCTGGATGAACAGGAAGAACGCAGGGCGGAAAATCTGGAAGACGCCTATGGAAGCTTTACTAAATTTCCGGATCTTCTTATGATGGACGGGGGAAAAGGACAGGTAAACATTGCTTTGGAGGTTTTAGAAAAACTGGATCTGCATATTCCTGTATGCGGAATGGTCAAAGACGACCGGCACAGAACCCGGGGACTGTATTTTAACAATGAGGAGATTCCTATAGAGAAAGACAGTGAAGGATTTAAACTGATCACCAGGATCCAGGATGAGGCCCATAGATTCGCCATAGAGTATCATCGTTCCCTGCGGAGCAAGGGACAGGTTCATTCCCTGCTGGAAGATATTCCCGGAATTGGTCCGGCCAGAAGAAAAGCCCTTATGAAACATTTTAAAGGCATGGAAGGGATACGGGAAGCCTCTGTGGAAGAGCTTTCCTCCATAGATTCCATGAATGAAAACGCCGCCAGAGAAGTGTATGCCTTTTTCCGCCAGAGGGAACATGAAACTTCCTGAGGATTGTTGAACTTGTTTATGCCATATGATAAAATAGGGATAGATTTTTAAGATAAACTGAAGGAGAGAGAGACATGAAGGGCGTAGAATTAAAAAAGATGATACAGGAATTAAACCTGTACAATAAAACACCGGATATTGACATATCTGCAAAGCGGATCAACACACCGGAGATCAACCGTCCGGCTCTGCAGCTTACCGGCTATCTGGAGCATTTTGCCAATGAGAGGGTACAGATCATCGGGTATGTGGAATATACCTATTTGCTCCATTTAGACAGAGAGGAAAAGTTGAAAGCTTTTGAACGTTTTGTATCCAGTAAGATCCCCTGTATGGTATTTACAACTATGACAGAGCCTGACGAGGATATGCTGGAGCTTGCTAATAAATATGATGTGCCTATTCTGGTAACAAGAAATACCACGTCTGCGTTCATGGCTGAAATCATCCGCTGGCTGGGCGTACAGCTTGCGCCTTGCATCTCGATCCATGGCGTACTGGTGGATGTATACGGCGAAGGCGTTCTGATCATGGGCGAGAGCGGCATTGGAAAGAGCGAGGCTGCTCTGGAGCTGATCAAAAGAGGACACCGTCTTGTAAGCGATGA
>CALWSM010000196.1 GCA_944384185.1 uncultured Blautia sp.
TTATATTCTTCACAGGCTTTTTCGCTGTCTTCCTCTCTGCCGTCGGGAAGATGGGTATTTTCCATCGGGATATTTACGTGAGAGAAAAGGTTTTCCTTCATATAATAAGCGTAACTCTGAGGATCCTCCTTATCCAGTCCCCTGTATTCGTCCAGGTTGACGGTAGTAACTCTGGAAAAATCCAAATTTCCATCCTCATATCTGCGGACCAGCTCTTTGTAGATCCCCACGGGACTGGAGCCCGTGGCAAGTCCCAGGACGCAGTCAGGCTTCTGTGTCATAACAGAAAAAATAATGTTGGCTGCTTTTCTGCTTACCTCGTCGTAATCTCTGGCTTTGATGATTCTCATTTTTCTTTATCTCCTTTTTAAAATAATTTATCCATAACAGCTTTTGAGGCGTTTTCCCTGTATTTTCTGCTGGTCTCATAGTTTCTCCTCCGGTATTCCTGATAAAGGAGATCTATGAGATACATCTGGCCGATCTTAGCAGATACAGATCCTCCCTCCATCGGTCCTTCATTGGCCCCTGACTGGAGAACCACATCGCAGTAAGCACTGAGGGGAGATTTCCGGAACCTGGTGATGCAGCCGATCCCTGCGCCTGTGCGCCGGGCGATCCTGGCCGTGTAAATATTATCCTTGGTAGCCCCGGAGTAGGAAAGGAATATCAGAAAATCTTCCTCCGTCATAGAGGCTGCCGTAACCGCCTGCATATGGGTGTCTGCTACACTGTATGCTTTTCCTGATATACTCATGAACTTATTTCCCGCTTCCTGAGCGATCAGCTGGCTGTCGCTGATGCCGAAGAAAAAAATCCGCCGGGCTTTTTCCATCCTCTCCAGAAATCCCTCGAAGCTCTCCTGGTTCAAAAGCCGGTAGGTTTCTTCCAGCGCCTCTACGTGCTTCCTGAGAAGCCTTTCCGCAGACTCCTTCAGCGTTTTTTCCAGACCCTGATTGTCTTCCTCTGGCGTCCATTCCTCGTCCTGCTCGTTCATTCCCAGAGAAAGCTGCATCTTAAACTCCTGATATCCCTGGAGGTTCATGGTCCTGCAGAACCGGTACACGCTGGTCTCCCCTACCTGACAGGCGTCGGCCAGATCGGTGATCGACATAAACAGCACCTGCCGGGGATTCTGAAGAACATAATCCGCCACCTTCTTCTCTGCCTTTGTAAGAGAATGATAGGTTTCCTCAATATTCTTCGTGAAATAGTTCTGTTCCATGCTTTCGCCTCCCGCTGTTGTGTTCTAATCCTAGAGTAGCATAGTTGGAAATTTTTTTCAATCTTTTCTTTAATGAAAATTTTTTTTATTTTTTATTCCGGATAAGTATGCTATAATCATAAAAGCAAAAAAGAAAGGTAAATTATTATGGATTATTCGATCACCCAACTGTTATGGCTGCTCCTGGTTTATTCTTTTCTGGGGTGGATCATCGAGACAGTGGTAGGTACTATAAAAAGCCGGAGTTTCATAAACAGAGGATTCTCCTCAGGTCCCTTCTGTCTGGTCTACGGTATCGCTGCGCTCCTCATGACGCTGACTACCAGGGATCTGCTGGATAATACCTTCTTTCTCCTGATAGGCTGCGGTATCCTGGCCACTGTTGTGGAATGGTTTACCGGAAAACTGCTGGAACGGCTGAACAGCCATAAATGGTGGGATTACTCAAAAAACAAATGGAATTATGACGGATATATCTGCCTGCAGTACAGTATTCTGTGGGCAGTGCTGGGATTGCTGGGCATGCGGTACGGAAACCGGTTTTTCCTTTTTGTGTACCGGCTGATCCCGGATTTTTTTTCCAATTTACTGATATGGATGTTGGGGATCGTTGCCTTTCTGGACATTCTCCTCTCTCTGGCTGCAGTCTTTCATATTAAAAACCAGATTCCCGGAGCCGCCCGCATAATACACAAAATCTCCGCCTTTACAGACCGGTTCGGCGCTTCCATTGTAGGCCATGTAGAGCGCCGTATGGCAAAGGCTTATCCTGTGATCCTGGAAAGAGCCAGGGAAATCCCCAGGGAAGGAAAATTTGCCGAAGGCTGCGGTTTCTACAAGCTGTTCTGGCTGTTTCTCATAGCCTGTATCCTGGGTGACCTTGTGGAGACCATTTTCTGCCGGATCACGGCCGGCGTATGGATGAACAGAAGCAGTCTAGTCTGGGGGCCGTTCAGCATTGTATGGGGATTCGCTATTGTATTCGCCACCATACTTCTATATAAGGATAAAGAAAAACCGGACCGGTATCTCTTTTTCGCAGGCACCTTTCTCGGAGGCGCCTATGAATATGTATGCAGCGTGCTTTCTGAGCTCCTCTTCGGAAAGGTATTCTGGGATTACAGCCATATCCCTTTTAATCTGGACGGGAGAGTCAACCTTCTGTACTGTTTTTTCTGGGGCATTGCCGCAGTGGTCTGGATCAAATGGTTCTACCCCCTTCTGTCTGCATTCATAGAAAAAATCCCCAAGCTCTGGGGATATATCCTTACCTGGATCCTGGTGGTATTTATGACGGCCAATATGCTGGTCTCTGTTGCCGCTCTGGTCCGTTATGACCAGCGTAACGGCGGCCCTGCCGCTCAAAGCGGCTGGGAAAAGATCATCGACCGGCATTTTGATGACGAACGTATGTCGAAGATCTATCCCAATGCAAAATCCACATGACCCCTTTCGGCCTGGTACAGGGTGCCTGTCCAGTTGTACTCCGCCTGTACCAGGCCGCAGATGTCGTTGGAGTTCTTATGCCGCTTACCATGACAGACAGTTCATGACTACGCTGATCATCATCTCTTTTTCCTGGGGAGCGGACTCTGCGATCATGATCGTAAGAGCTACCAGTGTATGATCATCTATAAGCTTCTTTCCGTTTTGGAACAACACGCCGTTTTTATCCAGAAAATATAGAAATATGGTTGCCGCTATACGTTTGTTTCCATCAGAAAAACTGTGATTCTTCGTGACAAAGTACAGCAGGTTTGCCGCCTTCTCCTCCAAAGAAGGATAAAGGTCTTCTCCTCCAAAGCTTTGATAGATTGCTCCTATGCTCCCTTTAAAGGAGTCGTCTTTTTCATTGCCGAACAGAGAACTGTTCTCTCCAAATTTCATACTGTCAATTACTTTTCTGCATTCTTCATATGTCAGCCTGTAAGCTTCTCTGGTGCCTTTGGGGCGTGTCATATTCTGATGATCATAAGCGTCCAATAATTCCAGCGCCTGGCTGTAACGTTCTACTACTGTCAATACCTGTCTGGTATCAAGACTATTCTCCACTCTTTTCATAACCCGTATTACCTCGTTTAACTGGCTCATACGATTATGGTTCACAGCATATCCTTTGATTATGTAAGCTTTTAACACAGAGTTTGCCCAGCGTCTGAATTCTACGCCCCTCTTAGATTTCACACGGTAGCCGACGGAAATGATCACATCCAA
>CALWSM010000197.1 GCA_944384185.1 uncultured Blautia sp.
AGGGCCGGATTTTCTTCCTCTAATTTTACATAGTATTTTCTTTCTCCGCAATGGAGAGATATTCGATTTTGGTAGAACCTTTAAAGGAAAAATGAATTACAGAAAATATTTATCGAAAAACAATAAAAATATCTTGCAAAACAGATATGATTGTGTTATCCTGAGACAGAAGTAAAGAAAAAAGGAATATAGGAGGAATGAACCTATGAGATGGAATGATGATAAGAGCCTGCTCCTTACCAGGATTTTTGTGTGGCTTGGCGGGGCAGTTCTGGCGGTCCTGTGTGTGAGCGCCCCCTGGGTCTTCTCCTGGTTTGTCCGGGAAAGGATGTTTCTGCCCATGGAGTGCAGGAATTATTTTCTGGCCACGACCTATACCGTAGCCCTTCCGGCGGCAGCGGCGCTCTATATGATGAACCGGCTGCTGGCAAATATTAAAAGGGAAGAGGTCTTTACGGAACAAAATACCGGATACCTTCGGGGAATGTCCTGGTGCTGCCTGGCTGCAGGACTGATCTTTCTGGTCAGCAGCTTTTATTATCCGGCGTTCTTCGCCCTCTGTGCCGCCGCAGTGTTTATGGCCCTGATCCTCCGGGTGATCAAAAATGTATTTGCCCAGGCGGAGGAGATCAAGAAGGAAAATGACTATACCATATAGAAAGGAAGAGAGAATATGCCGATTATCGTAAATCTTGACGTGATGATGGCTAAGAGAAAGGTCGGCGCCGGAGAACTGGCTAAGGCCATCGGGATCACCCCGGCTAATCTTTCTATTTTAAAGAACGGCAAAGCTAAGGCGGTGCGTTTTACGACCCTGGAGGCCTTGTGCCGGGAGCTTGACTGTCAGCCGGGAGATATCCTGGAGTATGTTCCGGAAGAAGGGAGTGACGGAATATGGAAAACCTGAAAACAGGAAATGGAGCAGGACATGGATTGGCCCTGCTGGAAGAGGAACGTCCTCTTCTGGAAAAACTGCCGGCGGACCGGTGGGACCGGATCTTTGCAGGAGGATATGTGATCCTGGGGATCCTGATGTGGAACTGTCTTTGTATGGAGAACTTTACCAGAGGGCTGTCTGTGTTTTCCATTCTCTACGTGATCACCGTACTGGCCTACGCCGGGCTGAAAAAAATCCCCATAACCGGGGAGAAGATCTTCTGGACGCTGATCCTTCTGGGAATCTGTCTTCCATACAGCTTTTACAGTGTGTTTGATTTTGGACAGACCTTGATGATCTTTCTTACGGCTGCCTACTGGACCCTGGTCATCACAGAGGGGCTTTTGTGGAAAGGGCGGACTTCTTCCTGGATCCTGCTGGATAGCTGGAATGGTCTGATCGCCCTTCCCATACTGAATTTTTTCTGCCAGATCCGGCTGATCCTGCAGTCCTTCTCAGATAAAAGAGAGGAGGGAAGAGACTGGCGGATGGTCCTTTTAGGCGGGGTCATATCGATTCCGGCACTGCTGATCATTATCCCTATTCTGTCCCAGGCGGATACGGGATTTCAAAATCTCGTGACGGCTGTTTTTAACGCTCTGGGAGAGGAGTTTGGGACGGTGTTCTGGAGAGGTATCGCAGGGCTCCTTATGGGAGCTTTAATGTTCGGTACCCTGTATGGCGGCGTTTACAAAAGACATGTGAAAGAGGAAGAGTGTATCCGTTTTCATGAAGAATCCGGCAGAGTTTTCCGGTTTGTGCCGGATACCGCAGTGCTTACCTTCGGTATTATCGTTTCTGCAGTCTATGTTCTGTTCATAGGGCTTCAGGCCAGGTATCTGTTTTCTGCCTTCTTTGGTATTCTGCCCAGGGCCTATACCTATGCCCAGTATGCCCGGCAGGGATTCTTTGAACTGTGTGTCATCGCACTTTTAAACGCCAGCTTTCTCATCGCTATGAACGGCTGCACCAAGACTCTCCGCAGGAAAAACAGGGGGCTGATCCTGGAAAACGGGATCCTGGCGGTCCTGACCCTCCTGCTTTTGTCCACGGCGGCCAGCAAGCTGGGGATGTATATAGCCGCCTATGGTTTTACCGTAAAAAGATGTATTTCCTCTGTATTTCTGATCTGGCTTTTCCTGGTCTTTATCCTGGTGCTGGTCCATCAGAAAAAGGAGATCCCTCTGGTGCGGTGGGCAGTTTTTGCAGGAGCAGTATTCTTTACCCTTTTATGCGTCCTGCCTGTGGAGCAGATCATAGGCTGGATCCCTTATCATCCTGTTTCCGGATGAAAATTTAACTGTGGAAAAAAATGTTGACAAAATCTTTTTCAGGGCATAAAATAATACCAGCAAAAGCAAAACCGTTGAGAAAGAGGAGTAGGCCTTAAAAGAAATCACAGAGAGCGGCAGATGGTGGGATTGCCGTATGGATTTTATTGCTGAATGGACTTTCGAGGGCAGTCCGAAATGAAAAGAGTAGGCGCTGCCGGGAACCGAACCCGTTATCAATCAGGAGCGTATGTCAGTACGTGAGAAAGAGGGCGAACTGCCAAATTGAGTGGTACCGCGATAATAAAGAATTTTATTACCGTCTCAAGTTATGAAAGATAACTTGAGGCGGTTTTTTTGGTTCATAGGAAACTTCGTTCTCTATGAAACAAAAAACCTCCAGGCAGGATGTACACACAGGGATTTTGCTTTTGAAATCATGAATAAAGGAGACAGAAAAAATGAAAAAAAGAGTATTTGCAATGATTTTAGGAGCAGTAATGGCAACAGCAGGGCTGGCAGGATGCGGAGGAAATACCGGAAGCTCCCAAAGCGGCAGCGAAGGAGAGAAAATGTATTCCATAGGAATCTCTCAGTTTGCAGAGCACGGTTCTCTGGACAACTGCAGGGAAGGCTTTATCCAGGGGCTGGAAGAAGAAGGACTGGTAGAGGGAGAAAACCTGAAGATCAAAGTAAGCAATGCAGATTCGGATACAGGAACCGCCGCTCAGATTGCCGATACCTTTGTGGCGGATAAGGTAGATCTGATCTGCGCCATCGCCACCCCAAGCGCCCAGGCTGCCTATAATTCCGCAAGAAATACAGAGATTCCGGTGGTCTATACCGCAGTGACCAATCCGGAAGAAGCCCAGCTGGCAGATGATGAGGGAATGCCGGTAGGCGCCGTGACAGGGACCAGCGACCAGCTTCCGGAAGAGGCTCAGCTGGCCATGATCCGGGAGATCCTTCCGGATGCTAAGACCATCGGTATCCTTTATACCACCAGCGAGGCCAATTCCGCTTACAGCATTACCCAGTATGAGAAATACGCCAAGGAATACGGCTTTACCCTGGAGACCGCAGGGGTTACCAATACTTCCGAGGTTTCCATGGCGGCGGCCAGCCTTCTGGATAAGGTAGACTGTCTTACCAACCTTACAGATAATACGGTAGTAAGCGCTCTTCC
>CALWSM010000198.1 GCA_944384185.1 uncultured Blautia sp.
ATTTCTTTTGCCAGGGTATGTTCTGTTAATTCCGATAAAATCTTAAATTTTTTATTCAGCATAGGCCGCATACAATTAGGCACATGCTCCTGATGGGCCCTGTGTATAGCCACGCATTCTTTACAGTTTCCGTGATAACGGCAGGCTTTCTGGCAGGGACAATGGTCCTTCTCCTTATATTCTTCTCTGAACTGGGCCGCAAACTCTTCCTGAAGGCGAAGCCCCTCTGCCCGGTTTCCTTTATGAAATTCTTCCATTGCCGCCAGCTGTTTCGGATGATTCTCAATAATCATTCTGATTCCCTCCCGTATTTTCCGCCGTTTCTGATGGCCAGAACCGCTCCCGGCTGTACCTGTTCCTTGCTGACGCCCCGCAGAGTGATCCCTACCTGCTCGGTAGCGTAGGCGGCCTGGTTTGGTTTCCGCTCTTTTGTCCGCAGGTCGATTCCTGTGATCACTGTCTCTAAAGCCGTTCCATTCTGGAGGATAAAGGCCGTCTCTCCTACCCTGCACATACCGGATTCAATCTGTCCGGCAACTACTGTTCCGTTCCCGGCGATAGAAAAAACTCCTCCCACTTTCATAATAAAATCCTGTTGCAGGCACTGGGACACATTGATCCGCTCCATATACTCCGCTTCTTTTTCCTTTTTGCTTTTCCCGAATAATCCCATACAAACCTCCTAAATTGCAGAAAAAATCCAGAATTTCTGCTGCTGAATCCATTATAGCAGACCACAGGATGGTCTGTCATTTTGATTCCATGACATCTGTCCGGCCAGCAACCTGGTCATAAGCGGGGAGAAGGAGCCTTTCCCATCTTGCCTGGATATAGGTCTGGTAAAATGTACGCTGCAGATCAGAGAGATAGGGGACATCTTCCAGAAAATCACAGATCCTATTCATCTGGATTTTGGGCACGATCCGCAATAAAGCTTCACTACAGTCCTCACACTGTCCTTCCATAAGGAAATCATAGTACCGGATTTTTCTTCCGTGTACTTTGTAAAATCAATGCGTTCCATTTGCGTTTCCACCTCCCCACAAAAATTTTTGTCTGAGATAATCAGCATGTTCCGGCGTGATTGCTCCATCACTGATTTCCGCCATGTTGATGCTGCCATACAGTTCTCCCCATAGACAATCTATCAGAGAAGAACCGTTTTTTAATCCTTCTTTAAAAGCATCCAGATCCCTTTGGAGATATTCCGGCAGCCCGTATTCATAAGATTTCTCCCGAAGTTCCTCTCTGGAAGACTTCGGCGGCTTAAATGCGTCCTCCACCAGCATTTCCATAGATACACCAAGCGCTTTCGCCAGTTTATAAACAGTTTCCACAGAACATCTTGCAATGTTGGTTTTCCCATTGCATAATTCACTGAGCGTAGCGTGGGGAACACCGCTCAAGATGGAAAGACGATATTTTGTCAGTCCTTTTTCCTGCAGTAATTTATTGATTTCCATTGTCATCACCCACCATCATTATATCGGTATAGCGAAATAATATCAAGGTCTAACTTCTTATTCAACTGCACATTATTTTTCTCTATTCTCTGGCTTTTTCTCTTTCGTATTTTATGCTATGATTGGTTTCATAGAGTCTGCCCCATATAAGGCAGGAAAAGTTCGATCGGAGGAAAAAGAAATGAAACTTTCACTGGAAGGAATCAAAGACAAAGAGAAATGGGAAGCCGCAGGCATTGCTCTTCCCGGCTATGATGTAGAAACAGCTGCAAAAAAAGCACAGGCTGCTCCCAGATGGGCCCACTTTGGCATTGGCAATATCTTCCGCATTTTCATCGGCAGTATTGCAGACGGATTGCTGGAAGAGGGAGAACTGGACACAGCTCTCACCTGTGTAGAAACTTTTGACTATGATGTGGTAGACAAAATCTACCGTCCCTTCGACAATCTGGGACTCAGTGTTGTCCTGCACACCGACGGGACCAGAGATTACAAAGTCCTGGGAGCCTTTGGGGAGGCTGTAAAGGCTCAGAGTGCAGATCCGGGACAGTGGAACCGTCTGAAAGAAATCTTCGCCGCTCCCTCTCTCCAGCTGCTATCCTTTACCATTACAGAAAAAGGCTACGCTCTGACCAATTCCGAGGGAAAATACCTGCCTTATGTCCAGGCGGATATTGACAATGGCCCGGATAAAGCAGTGGGAGCCATGGGCGTAGTTACCGCCATGCTCCTGGAACGGTACAAAAAAGGAGGGACACCCCTTGCCCTGGTGTCTATGGACAACTGTTCACAAAACGGCAGTCTTCTGCGCAGTTCTGTGCTGACCATGACAGAGGAATGGCTGAGAAAAGGATATGTAGATCAGAACTTTGTCTGCTATGTGGAAGATGAAGATAAAGTCTCCTTCCCCTGGACTATGATCGATAAGATCACGCCCCGCCCCAATCCGGCCATCGCTGCCGATCTGGAAGCACTTGGCTTAGAAGATATGGAGCCTGTGGAAACTTCTAAGAGAACCTATATCGCACCCTTTGTAAACGGAGAAGATCCCCAGTATCTGGTCATTGAGGATCATTTCCCCAATGGCCGTCCGGCTCTCGAAAAAGGAAAAGGCGTCTATCTGGGAAGCCGGGATACCGTGAATAAATCCGAGGGTATGAAAGTTACTGCACTGTTAAACCCGGTTCACTCTGCCGTCGCTCCCCTTGGGGTATTGCTGGGGGAAGAATACTTTGCCACTTTGATCAACCAGGATCCAAAGCTGATGAAGCTGGCAAAAATGGTGGCTTATGACGAGGGGATGCCTATGGTTCCTGATCCGGGTATCCTGAGCCCTAAAGCTTTTGCAGACGAGTTATTCCAGGTTCGGTTTGTCAATGAATATCTCCTGGACACCAACCTGCGGATTGTCACAGATGAATCTCAGGGTCTTGGGGTTCGTTTCGGAGAAACCATCAAAGCCTACACGGCCAAA
The DNA here is from genome assembly GCA_944384185.1 of uncultured Blautia sp. Classification (GTDB taxonomy): domain Bacteria; phylum Bacillota; class Clostridia; order Lachnospirales; family Lachnospiraceae; genus Blautia. The sequence goes on from CALWSM010000198.1 coordinate 2,938, forward strand.
TACGGCAGCGCCGAAAGACTTACCGCTATCCCTCTGGGTATTGCAGGGTGGCTTCGGTATATGCTGGGTGTGGATGACCAGGGAAATTCCTACACCCTGTCCCCGGATCCCATGGCGGAGGAGATCACCCATACCCTCCAGGATATTGTCATCGGAAAACCGGAAACGCTCAGAGACCAGTTAAAACCGATCCTCTCCAACGAAAAAATCTTCTTTACGGACCTTTATAAAAACGGCCTGGGAGAAAAGATCGAAGGATTCTTCCGGGAAATGATCGCCGGGAAAGGTGCGGTAAAGGCAACCATTTATAAATTTTTGATCTCTGAAAAATAGGAAAAAGACCCTTCCATAAAATCCTGCCTTTTTATTAAGGCTCCGGATTTTTATGGAAGGGTCTCTTTTGTCTCTATTTTATTCTATTACCTTCAACCGCTCTACCACCGGCTGTTTTTCTG
>CALWSM010000199.1 GCA_944384185.1 uncultured Blautia sp.
GTTTTCAGTTCATGGGATACATTGGCGGAAAATTCTTTCCTTACACTCTCCGCCTGCTTCAGCTCCTCCACATGGCTTGCGATCTGCCGGTTCTGCTGGTCTACCCGGTTCAGAAGGGGGCGCAGCTCCTCATAGACTACATTCTTCAGGGGGTTCTCCAGATCCAGACTGTTAATGGGCCGGATAAGCTTCTGGGTCTGGTGTTTCGTGTAGAGGAAACCTACGGTCAGGATCAGCACCATCATCAGCCCCAGAAGGGGAAAGCAGGAAAGCATAGTGCGGAAAATACTGTCTACGGTTTTTCCCACCCGGAGGATATCCCCGTTTTCCAGCTTTACGGCATAGTAAAAGGTCTGGCGGGATAATATCCCGGAAAATCTCAGAGAATGGCCGGCTCCTTCTTTTCCGGCTTCCTGAAATTCCTCCAGTTCTTCATAATTTTCCACATTTTTATCCGGGTCTGAGTCATAAACCAGTCTTCCCCGGGAATCGATCACTGTGATCCGGCTGGTGGTCAGCCGGCCCAGATCCTGGGCCAGATACTCTTCTCCCACATTTTCCAGTGCGTAGCGGATATAATCTGCCTCTTTGATCACATCTGCCTCCATGTCCCCTCTGTATTTATAATAAAGGACCAGGCTGGAGGACAGGTAGGTAAGGAGCACAGACAGGATCACCAGCACAGTCACATGAGTCATGATCCTCTGTCTCATTCTTCTTCTCCTATACGGTAGCCCACTCCCCGGACAGTCTCGATCATACCTCCCGCCTCTCCCAGCTTCTGCCGGAGGGTACGGATATGGACGTCTACGGTTCTGGTTTCTCCATAGATCTCATATCCCCAGATCTTTTCCAGGATTTTTTCCCTGCTGAGGACAGTCCCCCGGTTTTCCAGCAGATACCGCAAAAGCTCAAACTCTTTCAGGGTAAGATCTACACATCTTCCTTTTTCCCAGACCTTTCGGCTTTTCATATCTACCGTCAGGTCTTTATAATGATATTCTTTAGGCTGTTCCTGCTTTTTCGTTCTCCGCAGGACGGCCTTGACCCTGGCCAGGAATTCCATCATGCCGAAGGGTTTTGTGATAAAATCATCGGCGCCTCCTTCCAGTCCCCGGACTTTATCATATTCCGCCTCCTTTGCAGTGACCATGATCACAGGAATGTCCTGGGTATCCGGCCTTCCCTTCAGATATTCCAGAACCGCATATCCGTCTTCGCCGGGAAGCATGATATCCAGCAATATCAGCTCCGGTATTTCCTCCTTCAAAGCCTTTTTCAGTTCTTTGCCGTTGGCCACTCCCTTTGCCTCATAACCGCTGCTGCCCAGAGTATACACCAGAAGCTCCCGGATATTTCTCTCGTCTTCCACACAGTAAATCATTTCTTCACCTCAGCCACAGTTTTGCTTCTAAAAGCTCCGGATAGCGTCCGCCTCGTCGTCTGTGGTATCTTCTATTTTTTTGATCTGAATATAATAGCCTGCATTGTCATTGATCTTCACATAGACCCTGTCCCCTTCATGATGTCCCAATATGGCTTTCCCCAGGGGAGATTCAATACTGATCTTGTTATCCAGAGAATTGCCTCTGATAGAGGTCACCAGCTTGTACCTCTCTGTCTCGTCGTCATCTTCAAAATAAATCTCCACGAAATTGTTCATACCTGCCTCTCCTGTTTTGGAGGTATCGGAAACAATCGTGGCGTTTTTCAGCATTCTCTCCAGATAACGGATCCTGCTTTCGTTTTTATTCTTATCCCGCTTGGCTGCATAATACTCAAAGTTCTCGCTGAGATCTCCCTGGGCTCTGGCTTCCTTTACCGCCTCGATGGCTTCTTTCCTTACCACCAGCTTCCGGTAATCAATCTCCTCCTGGATCTTTTTCACATCGCTTTGGGTCAGTCTCTCTCCCATAACAAACTTCCTTTCTGTCCATACTCTTTTTGTCAGATCAGATCCTATCATCTGTTCTTACAGTATAATCCATTTTAAGAGGGTTTGTCTATCTTGATTTGCTTCCTTGTACAGGAAAACCTCTCTAGAAAACATGACGGATTTTTGTTTGTCCAATAATACATCAGCGTGATAAACCGATAAATTTTGCCCATAATATTCCTATATTTTTTTAATTTTTCGCCATATTTTTTATGCTTTGTAATGAATATGTAAAATCTTATCATAATTTGTTGCATTTCCCTTTTACGGTGCTATAATAGGTCTGATATTTTTATATCCTTTATTTATTCTTTATAATTTAAAACTATTGATAACTTATTTGGAGGTAACTATGAATATTATCATTGTTGGCTGCGGTAAGGTAGGACGCACGCTGGCGGAACAGCTGTGCAACGAGGAGCATGAGATCATAGTAATTGATACAGACTCAGAAAAAATACAGCAGCTTTCCGAAGATCTTGATGTAATGGGCATTACCGGAAACGGATCCAGTATCAGTGTATTAGCTGAGGCCGGCTTAAAGGACTCCGATATCCTGATCGCCGTGACCGGCTCCGACGAACTGAATCTGTTATGCTGTCTTATTGCAAAAAAAGTCGGCAACTGCCATACCATTGCCCGGGTAAGGAATCCCATCTATAACAAAGAGCGGTCTTTCCTGAAGGAAAGGCTGGGAATTTCCATGATCATCAATCCGGAGCTTGCAGCCGCAACCGAAATCTCCCGGCTTCTTCGCTTCCCCTCTGCGATTAAGCTGGACACCTTCTCCAAAGGACGGGTGGAACTGCTGAAGTTTAAAGTGCTCCCGGAATTCGGCCTTGGCGGAATGTCTGTAATGGAGATCGTAGACCGGTTCAAAACAGATGTCCTGATCTGCGGCGTAGAGCGGGGCGAAAATGTCCATATCCCTTCCGGCGCCTTCCGGATCCAGGATCACGACCTGGTCTCCATCATCGCCTCACCCAGGAACTCCGATCATTTCTTTAAGAAGATCGGCGTAAACACTCACCAGGTACGAAACGCTCTCATTGTAGGCGGCGGAACCCTGGGGTATTACCTGGCCTCTCTTCTCATCGATATGAAGATACGGGTACGGATCATTGAATCCAAAAAGGATCGCTGTGAAGAATTAAGCATACTTCTTCCTGAGGCAACCATTATCTGCGGAGATGGAACGGATAAAAAACTCCTTTTTGAAGAAGAGCTTACCGATGCGGAATCTTTCATCACACTGACAAATTTAGATGAGGAAAATATTTTCCTGTCGCTTTTTGCCAAAAAGGTTTCCAATGCCAAGCTGGTAACAAAAGTCAACCGTCTTGCCTTTGACGAGGTGGTGGATGATCTGGATCTTGGAAGTGTGATCTACCCCAAATA
>CALWSM010000200.1 GCA_944384185.1 uncultured Blautia sp.
TTTCTCAAAAGGGCGGACAGCTCCTCCATCTGGAAAAACATAGGCGCAAGCTCCTGATACCTCCTGGTCACCTCCGGATCCTCCTTTTTCAGGATCTTCTTTACATCCGTATAGGTCATTCTTTCATTGACATGGATCACCGTTTCTGCTATACCGTGGGATACCACTCTCCCCTTCTCGTCAATATCCATAAGACAGCTGAGGGCCAGACGGTCTTCTCCTGCATTTAAAGAACAGATCCCATTGGAAAGCTTTTTCGGGAGCATGGGGATCACCCGGTCTGCCAGGTATACGCTGGTCCCCCGCTTCAGGGCTTCCCGGTCCAGGGCGCTGCTGTACTGCACATAGTTGCTCACATCCGCAATATGGACTCCCAGATGAAAAAGATTTCCTTCTTTGCTGAGGGACACTGCATCATCCAGATCCTTGGCGTCTTCCCCGTCAATGGTGACCATAGTCACGTCCCGCAGATCCAGACGTCCGTAGAAATCTCCTTCGTTAAGGGTCTCCCGGATCTTTTCAGCCTGGTTTAATACTCTTTCCGGAAATTCCATGGGAAGTCCCAGGCCTTTCGCCACACTGAGCACATCGATCCCCTTTTCTCCGGAGTTTCCCAGTACGTCCACGATCTTTCCCTCAGGAGATCTTTTTCCGGATCCATAGTCCCGGATCTGTACCACTACTTTATCCTGATCCCTGGCTCCCAGAAAATTTTCCTTCTGTATAAAGATATCTCTTATAAACCGACGGTTGTCCGGTACGACAAAGCCAAAGCCGGAGGATTCCTGAAAAGTGCCTACAATTTCCTGGGCTCCCCGCTCCAGGATCCTGACAATACGGCCTTCCCGTCTTTTTCCCGACCGCTCCTCCTTTTTCAGAAGGACCTGTACCTGGTCTCCGTGAAAGGCTCCTCCTGTCTCTTCCTCCGGGATATAGATATCTTCTCCCTCCTCAGCTGTCTCCACAAAGCCAAAGCCTCTGGGATGTCCGATAAAGGTTCCGGTCAGATAACGCTCCTTTTTCTTCCGGCTTTTTTCTTCTTTTTTTCCTTTCTTTCCTTTTCCCTGTTCTGCCGGAGAAATCCTTACCGCCTCATATCTGCCTCTTTTATTGACAGTGATCTTTCCTTCTTCCAGGAGCATATCCAGAACCTTGTGAAGCTCTTCTCTTTTGCCGGCGGGCACCTGGAGAAGAACGGCCAGCTCTTTTGCCCGCATAGGCTGATATTCCTTACAGCAGATCAGGTCATATACGATTTTTTTTCTTTTTTTCATCTGTTGATTTCTCTTCAATTTTGCCTCCGCAAAGGAGCTGTCCCGGAAAACCTGCGTCCGGAATATTCCCGAGCCGGATCCACGGGGCAGCTCCCTTTTTTCCTTCCTGTTAAGAAAAGGCTGCCCCACTAAACCTCTTCCGTTTAATGCAGCAGCCCTATGCTTAAAAATTCAGATTTAATACCAAAGCCAGCACGAAAAACAAAACTCCCATGATCCGCGTAGCCTTTACCAAAGCACCTTCCATGGAGCGGCCCTTATTTCTTCCCCAATAAGTCTCAGCCATTCCGGCGATGCTTCCAAGTCCCTGAGATTTTCCTTCCTGCATCAGAATGATCACAGTCAGTCCTATACAATCAATAACGAAAAGGATCGTCAAAACAATTCTCAATATCTCCACTGTAACACCTCCTACCTGTTAAACACATCAAGTTTAACACAAGGCAGATAGGATTTCAACCGTTTTTCTCATGTTTTTTTCCTCCAGTCCAGGTACAGCCCATGGCTGCCCAGACGGTCTTCAATGGCCAGAAGCCGATTATACTTTGCAGTCCGCTCCCCTCTGCAGGGAGCTCCTGTCTTGATCTGTCCTGCGCCCATGGCTACTGCCAGATCAGCGATAAAGGTATCCTCGCTCTCTCCGGAACGGTGAGAGATCACAGGATTCCATCCTGCCTTCTGGGTCATCCGGACTGCCGCTACAGCTTCTGTAAGCGTTCCGATCTGATTCACCTTGATCAGCACCGCATTTCCCGTCTTTTCCCGGATCCCCCTGCGGATCCTCTCTACATTGGTCACAAAGAGATCGTCCCCTACCAGCTGGACTTTCCCGCCCAGCTTCCCGGTCAGCAGCTTCCAGCCGCTCCAGTCTTCTTCTCCAAGGCCGTCTTCTATGGAAATAAGGGGATAGGCATCCGCCAGCTTTTCGTAATACGCTGCCATTTCCTCCGCAGTACGGACCACTCTATCGCCCTTCATCGAAGATTCTCCCGGAAAATAGTAGACGTTTTCTTTTTCCAGGTAAAGCTCGCTGGCGGCGGCGTCCATGGCAAAGAAAATTTCTTTCCCCGGTTCGTATCCCGCTTCCAGCACGGCCAGGCTCATAAGCTCAAAGATCTCTGCGGCGTCTTTTACATCAGGAGCAAACCCTCCCTCATCTCCGATACCGGTGGACAGCTTCCGGTTCTTCAGGATCTCCTTTAAACTGTGGTAGGTTTCGGCACACATACGCAGACCTTCTTTGAAACAGCAGGCTCCTGCAGGCACGATCATAAATTCCTGGAAATCCACCGTATTATCCGCATGTTTTCCTCCATTTAAAATATTCATCATCGGTACCGGCATCCGGTCTGTGATACATCCCCCCAGATATTGATACAGGGGCAGTCTCAAAGCCTTCGCCGCAGCATCCGCCACAGCCAGAGATACTCCCAGGGTAGCGTTGGCTCCCAGATGCTCTTTATTCCCGGTACCGTCTGCTTCCAGGATCAGCTTGTCGATCTGACTCTGATCAAGGGCGTTCTCTCCCAGTATCCCATCCGCCAGCTTTGTGTTTACATTCATCACTGCTTTCTCCACCCCCAGGCCATGGTACCGCCTGCCTCCGTCCCGCATCTCCAGGGCCTCGAACTTCCCTGTAGAAGCCCCGGAAGGCACAATGGCCCTGCCGGTATATCCGTCTCTTCCCACGATACCTTCTCCTACGGTCACTTCCACTTCTACTGTAGGATTTCCTCTTGAGTCCAGCACTTCTCTTCCGTAAACTTTCCGAATTGGCAAATATCGTTCCATAGCAATACCTCCTGATCATTTTCTGCCTTTTGTCTCCATGCCGACGCCGGAAGACCGGATCCGCTGTTCATTTGTTTTATATTTTGTTTTATCCTACGCATACTATTTCCCGCTTCCGGCTTTCCAAATCAGGTATTTTTCTGGAAATAAAAGGATAGGCCGGGAACAGCAGGCCGAAAAAGCCTGTCTGTCTTCCCCCAGGCACAGAATTTCC
>CALWSM010000201.1 GCA_944384185.1 uncultured Blautia sp.
CGGATATTTGCCGGGCAACGGACAGCGAGCGGCGAAGCAGTGAGCTGTGCGAAATCGCAGTAATCGTGAGGCGGAGCCGAAACGATTCGATACGCCCGGCAAGCAGCCGCCATGCTTGCATGAGCGGATATTTGCCGGGCAACGGACAGCGAGCGGCGAAGCAGCGAGCTGTACGGAATCGCAGTAATCGTGAGGCGGAGCCGAAACGATTTGATACGCCCGGCAAGCAGCCGCCATGCTTGCATGAGCGGATATTTGCCGGGCAACGGACAGCGAGCGGCGAAGCAGTGAGCTGTGCGAAATCGCAGTAATCGTGAGGCGGAGCGGCCCTTTTGGCAACACAATGAGGAGGGATAGAGATGTCTCAGATTAATGTGAGTAATCTTACTTTTGGGTACGAGGGCAGCTTTGACAATATTTTTGAAAATGTTTCTTTCTCAGTGGACACAGACTGGAAGCTGGGCTTTGCAGGGAGAAACGGAAAAGGAAAGACTACTTTCCTGAAACTGCTTTTGGGAAAATATCCTTATCAGGGCAATATTACAGCCAGTACCTGCTTTGACTATTTTCCCTATTCCATAAGGGAGGAAAACAGGTCAAAACCAGCGGCGGAATTTATAGAAGATCTGAAACCCGGCTGCGAGCAGTGGCGGGTATTCTGCGAAATGGATAAGCTGGGCCTTGAGGGGGATCTGCTGTACCGGAGCTTTGCCTCACTCAGCTTTGGCGAGCAGACCAAGCTTCTTCTGGCAGTGCTTTTTTCCGGAGAAAATGATTTCCTGCTTCTGGATGAGCCTACGAATCATCTGGATCAGGAATCCAGGGAAATGGTGAAAGCTTATCTGAAAGAGAAAAAAGGATTTATCCTGGTATCTCATGACCGGGATCTGCTGGACGCCTGTATCGACCATATCCTGGTGCTGAACCGAAAGAGTATTGAGGTTCAAAGCGGGAACTTCAGCTCCTGGGAGGAGAATAAACGGAGAAAAGATGCATTTGCCAGAAGAGAGAATGAAAAACATAGAAAGACTGTGAGGAAACTGAAGGAAGCCGCAGGACAGTCCAGAAAATGGGCGGATAAAAATGAAGCTTCAAAGATCGGTTACGACCCGGTAAAAGAACATGACCGCCCTATGCGGGACTATATTGGAGGGAAAACAAAAAAGCTCCAGAGCAGGGTCAAACAGATGGAGAAACGGGTAGAGCGGGAGATCCGGGAGCAGGAAGGCCTTCTCCAGGATATTGAGGAAATCCAGGCTCTGAAAATGACCCCTCTGAAATATCATAAGGAAAGGCTGGCGGCAGCTAAGGGGTATGGACTGGAATTCCCCGGAGGGGGTAAAGTGCTGTTTAAAGAACTAGATTTTGAGATCATTCAGGGAGAAAGGATATTTCTGACAGGAAAAAACGGCCAGGGAAAATCCACGTTACTGAAGATGCTCCTGGAAAAAGCCACGGGGATCCCGCAGTTTGGAAACAGCAGCCGGCCGGAGGAAAGGGGAGAGCTGAAAACAGCTTCCGGTCTTGTGATATCCTATGTCAGCCAGGATACCTCTTTCCTGGAAGGGAGTATACGGGAATTCTGCAGGGAGAGAGGATTGGAAGAAAGTCTTTTCTGCGCTGTACTTTGCCAGCTGGATATGGACAGAGGGCAGTTTGGGAAAAATATAGAGGATTTTTCGGAAGGTCAGAAAAAGAAAGTGCTTTTGGCGGCCAGTCTTCTTACGCCGGCACATTTGTATGTCTGGGACGAACCTTTGAATTATATTGATGTGTTTTCCAGAATGCAGATAGAGGATCTGCTTTTGAAATATAATCCTACGCTGCTGGCCGTGGAACATGACGTCAGGTTCCGGGAGCGGATCGCCACCCGGACCATTACTCTGGAGAGCCATGAGATGTGTACAGAAAATTGTTTATAGAAGCCCGGTTCTAAAAAAAGCCTGCGCTCATATATTTTAGAGATAAGGATCTAAAGGAAGGGTATATGCCGGGATATCGAAGATTTATTGCATATGTATATGAGTATGTCCAGGGGAAAAAGGGCGACGGAAAGGGATTTATTAAGGTGGAGGTCAGGCAGGGGATCTGCCGTATGAGCTTCAGACTGAGGGGGATCACGGAAAAAGGCTCCGGAGAGGTAAAAGCATATGGCTATGTAAGAGAAGGAAGCTCCTCCCGGGGGATTTTTCTGGGAGAGGGAGAAACGGCGGAAGGCCAGGCAGAATTTGACCTGGAGATGAGAGAAGAACAGATGGGCGGTACCGGATATAGTCTGAGCGATTTAGGCGGACTGCTGATCCTGGGGGAAAACGGGGAGATCTACGCCAGCGGCTGGGACGAACAGCCGGTAAGACCGGATATGATCCTGCTTCCTTCCCTGCAGGAGAAAAAAGAAGAGAATAGTCCTTTGGCAGAGGAAGAAGCCTATGAAGAAGAGGAATCGGATCCGGCCGCACCGCAGATCTTCCCTGGGGAGGATGACAGGTCAGATACAGCGCCGGGATCTGAAGAAATGTCTGAAGGATCAGAAGAGGAGAACTGGGAGAAACCGGAAGGGGAGCAATACCAGACGCCGGGAAATTCGGAAATCGAGAACCGGGAGACTTCGGGGGAGCCGGAAAGCGAGTACCGGGAGGATCCGGAATATGAGGAGACAGTCAGGGAAAGCCGGGATGCGGTAAGGATCGCAGACGAAGCTGTGATGGAAAGCCAGTCCGCTGTTTCCCAAAAAGCATTTCTTCCGTTCTTTGATGAAGAGATCACAGACTGCCGGAAGTTGACGCCTGCAGATCTGGGAAAGCTGGGAAGACGGGACTGCGGACTGATCAACAATAATTTTCTCCGGTATGGGGTGAAAAATTACGGACATCTGCTCCTTGGGAAAAGAAGAGAGGATGGAAGATACATACTGGGCGTTCCCGGGATTTATGAGCGTCAGGAAAGCCTTATGGCTAATATGTTCGGCTTTCCTTATTTCAAAGAGTGTACAGGATCCCGGGAGAGACGGGGGCGGTTCGGATACTGGTACCGGCTTATTGATACGCCCTCGTGTCATTTGTTTTGAAAAACTTCTCTTGACCTGTAACCGGCCAGGGGATATAATAAATCTTGTCCTGCCAATGCAGGATGAGATCAGGAGATGTACTCAAGTGGTCGTAAGAGGTCGCACTCGAAATGCGATAGGTCCGCAAGGGCGCGTGGGTTCGACTCCCACCATCTCCGTCAGAAAATTCAGCCTGCAAGCGGTTTTGCCGTTTGCAGGCTTTTT
>CALWSM010000202.1 GCA_944384185.1 uncultured Blautia sp.
TACGCTGTCTCTCTGCTCCTGGAGGGGATGAAGAGGAAGACCTTCCTCTAATACCTCATTTAAAGCCCGGACAGAAGCCTGCACGCACTCTTTTAACCCTTCAAAATCAAAAAAGGCTTCCTCCGTAAATGGATTCTGAACAAACTCCGCCAGGTTCACGCTGCCCAGCAGACAGCTTCCTCCTGCCGGAAGAGGCTCTTCTGCACAGGGATTTACCCCTGCGTAGGAAAACTCTTCTGTGTTGCTCAGCAGGTTCCAGCTGGTGATCCTGTCCCAGAACAGAGCCCCCGGTTCTGCATAGTCCCAGTTGGTCTCTGTAATCCTGCGGAAAAGCTCTCTTGCGTTTACCTTCTTTTCGACCAGTTCTTCGGTAGTTTCCCTGGTATAATGCAGGGTATACTCTTCACTGTTCTTTACAGCTTCCATGAAATCCTCATGGATCCGCACCGAAATATTCGCTTTTGTGATCTTTTCCAGATCGGTCTTCAGCTCGATAAACTCCGGTACGTCCGGGTGGGAACAGTCGATGGAGATCATCAGGGCTCCCCTTCTTCCGTTCTGTCCGATCAGACCTGTGACCAGTGAATACAGCTCCATAAAAGATACTGCGCCGCTGGTTTCCTTTGCAGCATTGTTGATCTTGGCTCCCCTTGGGCTTAATTTGGAAATGTCGATCCCGCATCCGCCGCCATAGCTGTATGTCCTTGCCAGTTTCTTTGCACAGTCAAATATACTCTCAATATTATCCTCCGGAGGAGCGATCACATAGCAGTTGGAATAGGTAACCTTTCTTCCCTGCTTGTTCAGCCCTCTGTTGGATAAGATCCTTCCCCCGAATAAAAATTTCTTTTCTTTGATATACTTCCCTATTTCTTCGTTTCCGCCGCTGATCCTCTGGATCCAGGCTTCAAAATCCTCGCCTTCATTACAGTATTTCCTGGTCCAGATGTCCATGCCCAGCTGGTTCTCACTGCCCAGCCATTCTTCTGTTGTCATGTTGTCAACCTCCACTACATTTTGCAGCGACAAGAATGTCAGTACAAGATATAGCCGCTTTCTTGCCATAGCCGCCAATATCCACTACATTTTGTCAGCGACACTAATGTTACCACAATATATGGTTAGTTTCAAGCCCATATTTCAGATTCGTGAATTTGTACAAAAAACCTTAATTTCCGCACTCAATACTGATAGTGTTAAATTTATCCAGGATATCTTCCACCTGCAGGTTTTTCTTCTCCTCTCCGGCGATATCCATCACGGCTTTTCCCTGGTGCATCATCAGCAGCCGGTCTCCGTATTCTACCGCATACCGGAGATTGTGGGTCACCATAATGGTGGTCAGTTTTTTCTCTCTTACGATCTTTTCTGTCAGCTCCATGATCAGATCTGCAGTTTTCGGATCCAGAGCCGCCGTATGTTCGTCCAGGATCAGGAAATCGATAGGGGTCATGGCAGACATCAGCAGGGACATGGCCTGGCGCTGTCCGCCGGAAAGAGTTCCCACTTTCACGGAAAGCTTATCTTCCAGTCCCAGTCCCAGCTGGGAAAGAAGCTCTCTGTAGTATGGGATCCGTTTCTTGTCGGTTCCCCTCTGGAGGCCGAAAAATCCCCCCTTGCAGTCTGCCATGGAAAGGTTTTCCAGTATGGTCATCTCCGGGCAGGTGCCCATGGCCGGGTTCTGATAGACCCGTCCGATCCGTCTCAGCCTTTTATACTCTTTTTGTTTTGTAATATCCTTTCCGTCTACCAGGATCTGGCCGTCGTCCAGGCCGATGCTGCCGCAGATCAGATTCAGCATGGAGGTCTTTCCGGAACCGTTGCTGCCTACTACAGAGACAAATTCTCCCTTCCTGATCTCCAGGTTAAAATCCCGGAAAAGGCACATTTCACTGACAGTTCCCGGGTTGTAATATTTATGGATGTGTCGCAGTTCAAGCATTTTTCTTCACCTTCTTTTTATCCATATTGTCGAATACCAGCATGAGAAGGAGCACAGCCAGCAGGAACAGGGCTGAGATCATTTTCATGGACTGGGGTACAAAATACCGGATGGCCAGGCCTGTGCAGGCCTTGTATAAAACAGCCCCTGCAAAGACAAAGGTGGTCACCTTGATGTAAGTTTTTTTCCGGAAAGCACCGATCTTGCCCACTACCCGGTAAAGGCTGGTCCCCACGATCACGCTGGCAAGGCCGATGACCATGGAGCCGGTTCCGGAAGAGATATCAAAGACGCCCTGCTGCTGGCAGAATACCGAGCCTGACAGGGCTACCAGCCCATTCGAGATGGCCAGTCCCAGGATCTTTACATTGCCCTTATCCTTTGCCAGAGAGGTTACCAGAAGCTCATTATCTCCTACGGCTCTTAACAGATATCCGGATCTGGTCTTCAGGTAAAAATCCAGCAGCAGCTTGCTGATCACCGCCACCAAAAGGATCAGGAGGACCACTGCATAACCGGGTATAGTTCCTCCTGTGATCCCCTCCAGAAAAGAGTTGCTGAAGATGGTATCCTGTGCAAAAAGAGGTACGTTATTGCTCCCTGCGATCATCAGATTTACTGTATACAGAGCGGTCATCATAATAATTCCGGAAAGAAGATCCCGGACCTTTCCTTTCACATGGATCAGCCCTGTGCAGGTTCCTGCCAGGACTCCCGCCCCAAAAGCGATCAGAAGAGAAAGGTAAGGATTGACCCCTCTGGTCAGAAGGGCCGCCGTCACCGCCGCCCCCAGGGGAAAGCTTCCGTCTACAGTCAGATCGGGAAAATCCAGTATTTTATAGGTAATATAGACGCCCAGGGCCAGGATCCCGTAGATCAGCCCCTGCTCCAGTATACTTAACGCAAAATCCATTTCCTCATGCCTCCTGTTATCTGTTTTTTACTCCTGAGAGATTTCGGTAAAGGTTTCTTCTGCTCTCTGGGTCATATCCTCCGGAATGGTAATCCCGAGATCATCTGCCGCCGCCTGATTGATATACAGACTGCTGTCTGTGAGAAGTTCATATTTCATATCTTCTGCTTTTGCTTCTCCCTTTAAGATCTGAGCCGCCATTTTTCCGGTCTCGATCCCAAGGTTCACATAGTCAAGGCCTTCCGCCGCCAGACATCCCCGTTTTACCTGCTCGATCTCGCTGCCGAATACGGGAATGTTCTTTTCATTGGCCTGGTCCAGAACTGTAGGAAGAGCGCTTACTACCGTATTATCTGTAAGGTTGGTAAGACAGTCTACCTTATCCAGAAGGCTGGCCGCCGCCAT
>CALWSM010000203.1 GCA_944384185.1 uncultured Blautia sp.
ATTTGGCGGGGGCATCACAATGGTAAAGGGTTTCTTATCTCTGTTTACTTCTGCGTGGAAATACTTATTGTCCAGCCATTTCTGATAGATCCGGTCTTCCAGACCCTTTGGATCATAGGTTTTTGCAAGCTCTTTGCTCATATTTTCCTCCTCCTGGTCATGTGCGGTATTTCCATGAGAAAATATTTCCCATAAAAAATACCCTCCATAACCATATCCTTAATAGTTACAAAGGGCGACAAAGCCGCGGTACCACCTTCTTTTATCACTTAAAGGTCCTGTAACGGGGACGAGCCGGGAAAGCCTACCAAATCCCGCCCTGCCAGGCAGTCTCCTTCAGCCTTCCGGTTCAAAAGCTACCTTCCGCCCTTTTCCCTTAAACAATCTTTCAGCCGATGAATTGTTCTCTCTGCAAGTTCCCGGAGCGTACTCCTCTTTCTCATTACCTTTTTCTCATTTCATTTATCATAGTCATATTGAAAAACTTTGTCAAGATAGGAAATTGTGAATTTTTGTGTCGGCGTCTCTTCGATATCCCACTTTGCTGGTCTGCTGGCGGAATAAGAGGAGCAGTCCCCTTACGCACAATTCTATGCACATAGCCGTCCATACGCCATGGAGCCCCCATCTGCCCACCAGCAAAAGGGCCAGGGTCAGACGCACACCCCAGATACTGATCAGGTTTAAGATACTGGGGATCAGCGTATCCCCGGCTCCCCGGAGGGCTCCGGAGGCTACGATGGACACGCCGTAGAGCGGTTCTGCAAAAAGCTGGATCCGGAGAACCTCCGCCGCCAGCTGCCGTACCTGAAGATCCGGGGTCATCAGCTGGAAGACCCAGGGACAGACGCCGAACATCACCGCCCCGGTGGCCGCCATGATCCCTCCTCCCAGAAGGACGGAAAGATTGGAAAAGCTTTTGGCGATCTTTGTCTTTCCGGCGCCCAGGCTCTGCCCTACCAGAGCCGTAGCCGCCTCAGCGATCCCGTAGCCCGGCATATAGCAGAAGCTTTCTGCAGTAACTGCAAAAGAATTCGCCGCAATAGCCGCCGTGCCCAGAGGGGCGATGATCCTGGTTGTTGCGATCATCGCTCCGCATATAGCCATATGTTCAAAAGCCAGGGGAGCGCCTATGTGCAGGGCGTTGCACAGGATCCACTTATCTGCCCCTCCCAGCTTTTCTCTCCGGAACCGGAACACAGGGGACCGGAGGCAGGCTGTCCAGAGCATGAGGACACAGACCACGGCTTCCGCCAGAGCGGTTCCGATCGCTGCCCCCAGCACCCCGTAATACCGGATAAAGATCATATTGAAAATAATATCAAAAAGGCATTTGCTGGCGTTTAAGATACTGGGGGTACGCATATTTCCGCTGCACTGGAGCATGGAGCCTGCCAGACGGTTTAACTGTACCGCCGGAAGAGAGCAGACATAGACAAAGAAATATCCGGAAGCATCCTTCCAAAGCTCTTCCCCGGCGCCCAGCCAGACAGGAAGGCGGCTGCTTACCGCAATCCCTATCAGCATCAGGAGCAGAGAAAAGCAAAGAGATGCAGCCAGTCCGTGCTTCAATACCTTTCTGGCCTCCGCCTCTCTTCTTGCGCCGATATGATGGGCAGCCTGGACGGAAAAGCCGGCGGCCGCTCCGCTGCACAGGCCTCCCAGAAGCCAGGTGCTGGTGGATACTACCCCGATAGAGGCGGAAGCCTGGGGACCAAGGCTTCCCACCATGGCCTGGTCGATATACTGCATTAAGATCGAAGTTACCTGAGCCATAATAGCCGGAACGCTCATCTGCCATACCATCGCCAGCTTTTCTTTTCCGGGTATCTCACCCTCCCGCTGAAAAAAAGCGGCCAGCCGTTCCTCAGGCCTTATCTTTTTCTTGTTTTTCTCCATTCTCTCTTCATCTCTCTTTTCATTTTGTAAAAAGAAGAGGCCTTTTACAGCCTCTCCTTTAAATAATATGAAGTTTTCGACGGTCTTCCCGGCTTTCGTCACGACACCTTATCCTGCGGAGGATGTGTACCTTCCGTTGGTTGCGGGGCAACGGAAGACTTACAGGACCATAAAAAGCGCCAGGAAAACTGTCTGCCATTTAATCATGCATAATTCTATAAATTCAGGCGTTTACCTTTCGGCTTTATTCCATAAAAAATCCGCCTTCTCATGAAAAGCGGAAGCATATAGCCATTTTCTGGCTACTGGGATCTCAAACTTTGCACGGAAGTTTTCACCTTACTGCTATTAAGCAGGTTTCCTGACTTATGGTTCTCCGCTTTGCCTCTCCTTCTCATACTTACGTACAATGGATTTCTCTGGCGTCGCTCCCCAAATACAGTGACCGGATCGCTCAGGACTCTCACCTGATTCCCTTTTCATCCGTGTTGTGCGGTCAACACCGATGCACTTAATAGGTTTATGGAATTATACACCTGTATAGTACCACCTGGAGCCCTATCCGTCAAGAAATTTCCGCATTTTCTTCTTTCTTTTTTTCTTCCCTTCTTCTCTTGGTCATCAGGCCTCCGATCCTCCCGGTCTCCTTGGCGGAAAGGCTTTTCCACCCTCCTTCCAGAACCTTGGGAAGAACTCCCAGTTCTTCGGCGATCTCATATTTTAACTGTTCCTCCTGGGGGATCTTGTTTAAATCGATTTTTTCTTCTTTTTTCTTAGACATAAAAAGCCACACTCCTTTTTCCTAGAGTATGGCCCTTTTCTTTTCTTTTATACAGTTTTTTCACCGTTTGTTCCCGGATTCCGAAACAGGGAGCCCCTGCGGTCCGGAAATCCGGAAGATACAGCCGGACCGCTGCCTCTTTCCCTTTCCTATTTGGGGATCACAATGGCTGCGATGATATACGCAAGGATCCCCCAGCCGCAGCTCATACAGGTCACAATGACCCAGGCCAGGCGGATCAGGGTAGGGTCGATGTTAAAATACTCTCCGATCCCCCCGCAGACGCCCGCCAGCATATAGTTTACAGAAGAACGATATAATCTTTTATCTGACATAACACATACCTCTTTCTATTGATTCTCAAAATCCACTCTGATTCCGTCTCTGTCTTCCCAGTCATCCAGCCAGTCTTCTTCAAACTCTTCCAGACTGTCCAGGTCTGTCAGCCGTTCCAGCCAGTGATTCCCAAACCAGCGGTTAAAATCAGAATTATTTTCTGTGCCTCTTTCCAGTCCCTCCTGAAACGCCTTCGGGGAAGCTCCGAACAGGATTCCTCCGGCT
>CALWSM010000204.1 GCA_944384185.1 uncultured Blautia sp.
CCGGACCGGGAGTACACTCAGCTTCGGAAAAGTATCTGCGCCTATACCGGGGCAGGCTTTGAAAATATCATCGTGGGTAACGGCTCCACAGAGCTGATCTCCCTTTTTATCCAGACCACCCACCCGAAAAAAGCCCTGATCCTGGGGCCTACCTATTCCGAGTATGAACGGGAGATTTCCCTGGAAGGAGGCCACACCCTCTATTATCCACTGAAGGAAGAAAACGATTTCCAGATGGACGTAGAGGATTTCTGCCGCCAGTTAAACGACAGCCTGGATCTCCTGGTGCTGTGCAATCCCAACAACCCTACTTCCACAGCAGTTTCCAGAAAAGACATGCGGAAGATCCTGGACTGCGCCCTCCAGCACGGGATCTCTGTGATGGTGGACGAAACCTACGAGGAATTTACTCCAGAGGGGAGCAAAATTTCCTCCATTCCTCTCACCAACAACTACAACAATCTTATTGTCCTTCGGGGGATCTCCAAGTTTTTCGCCGCTCCCGGCCTGCGGCTGGGCTATGCGGTAACAGGAAATCCGGACCTGCTGAAATACATCAACACCAAGAAAAATCCCTGGACTATCAACAGCCTGGCCGAGATCGCCGGCTGCATCATGTTCTCGGATAAAGACTATATCGACAGGACCAAGGCCCTCATAACCGGAGAGCGCCAGCGGATGTACGACATTCTGTCCTCCTGGAAGACGGTAAAGGTCTACCCCTCCTGCACCAATTTTCTCCTGGTCCGGATCCTCCGGGAAGACGTGACCTCGGATATGGTCTTTGACCACTGTATCCGGAAAGGCCTGATGATCCGGGACTGCTCCACCTTCCCCTTCCTGGATTCCTCCTATATCCGGTTCTGCGTCATGAGTCCGGAAAAAAATGACCAACTGCTGGAGGCATTCCGGGAGATTTTAGGGGAATAGAATCAAGCATTTTCCCATCCAGATTTGACAGGTATAAGTCCGCAAAAATCGGCCATAATAAAACCATCAAGAACATGTACAAACTTGATACCATATGTTATAATGGTGTCAAGTTTGTACAAGATTATTTTTTCTATAATTATTTAAAAGCCCCGAAGATTTCTGTTACCTTCGGGGCTTCTCATTATCCATTTTTTCAATTTTTATTGAAAGTATTTTTTACTCCTTAGAACTTCTCTCCGGAAAGCAGTTCATAAGCTTCCACATATTTATCTACTGTCTTTTCGATCACATCGTCCGGCAGTAAGAAGTCGCTGTCCGGGTGAGCCTTCAACCAGTCGCGGACATACTGTTTGTCAAAGGAAGGCTGTCCCTGTCCCGGCTTGTAGCCCTCCAGCGGCCAGAATCTGGAGCTGTCCGGCGTCAGCATCTCATCGCCCAGTACCACTTCGCCATTCTCATTTAAACCAAACTCAAATTTGGTATCTGCAATGATAATGTTCTTTGTAAGAGCGTATTCTGCACATTTTTTATATAATGCAAGAGTATAGTCCCGGATCTTCTCTGCATACTCTCTTCCTTTTCCCGGATAAGCTTTCTCCAGGATCTCCACTGTAGCCTCAAAGGAAACATTCTCGTCATGATCTCCCAGCTCTGCCTTTGTACTTGGTGTGTAGATCGGCTCCGGCAGCTTGTCAGATTCCTGCAGTCCTTCCGGCAGCTTGATCCCGCAGACAGTGCCATCCTTCTGATAGCTGGCCCAGCCGCTTCCTGTGATATAGCCTCTTACGATACATTCGATAGGAAGCATTTCCAGCTTCTTGCACATCATCACATGGCCTTCAAATTCCGGTTTCCGGAAGAATTCCGGCATATCCTTTACATCTGTGGAGATCATGTGGTTCGGCACGATATCCTTTGTAAAATCAAACCAGAACTTGGACATTTTTGTAAGGACAACGCCTTTGTTTGTAATGGTGTTTTTCAGAATATAGTCAAATGCGGAAATTCTGTCTGTAGCGTAGATCACCAGATTTTCTCCGATGTCAAAGACCTGACGAACTTTTCCTTCTTTGAATGGTTTGTACTCCTGCATACGATTCACCTTTCTTTATGATTTATTTTTTACCTATACTATTGTACCAAATTTCCCGAAAAAGGGAATAGGAAAGGAGAAAAAAGTGGATTTTTCTACATAAAGGATCTCCAATACCCGACTTTTCTCTCATTGATCTCCCGGATCACCTCCGGGTCTACCTTAAAATTCCGCCGGGCGTCCATCAGCCCGTTGATCTCCTGCTGCACGTCGCTGACCTGGGTATAGCAGTAGCCGCACACATAGGGCAGGGATTTTACCGCTGTGGTGATCTCGTCAAAGCGACGGATAAAGGCTTCTTTATCCGACACCTTGTTTCCATAGCCCCAGCCCTGATCTTCTCCTGCAAAGGCAATGCCCCCGAACTCGCTGATGATCACCGGCTGACCCCGGTAGCCGTAGCCCTGGGCGAAAGCAGATTTGGAGCTGCAGTGGAAAACTTCCCCTTTCAGGATCTCTTCTTTGCAGTTCAGATAACGGTCCAGAAGGATCTTTCCTTCCTCCTCATAATCGTGAAGGGTAAGGATATCCGACACGGTATGCTCCCAGCCGTCGTTGACGATCACCGGCCGGTAAGGGTCTATCGCCTTGGTGAGATGATAGATTTCTTCTGTAAAGTGCTGCTGCCTGGGATCGCTTTTCACCTGAGGGATCCCCCAGGACTCGTTAAAAGGCGTCCAGGTAATGATACAGGGGTGGCTGTAATTCTGTCTCAGGATCTCCGTCCACTCCCTGGTAAATTCCTCCACAGCATAGTCGTCAAATTCATAGGCCGACGCCATCTCGCTCCACACCAGAACGCCCTTCTTATCGCACCAGTAAAGGAACCTTTCGTCCTCGGTCTTCTGATGCTTCCGCAGGCCGTTATAGCCCAGAGCCAGGATCTTGTCGATATCTTCCACCAGAGCCTCCTCGTCGGGCGGGGTGAGATGGGAGTCCTCCCAGTATCCCTGATCCAGGATCAGTCGCTGGTAAAGGGGTCTGCCGTTCAGCAAAATGTTCTGTCCCTCGATCGCAATCTCCCGCATGCCGAAGTAGGACATGACGGAATCCTTATCCTCACCGGATTCCAGGGTGCAGTCCAGGTCGTAA
>CALWSM010000205.1 GCA_944384185.1 uncultured Blautia sp.
GCGGACTATCGTTTGAAAAACTCTCTGATCTGGCCGGCAATGATCTTCATCAGCCGCTGCCTTGCTTCTACTGCCGCCCAGGCTATATGCGGGGTGATCAGAAGCCGGCTTTTATCTTCCACCGAGAAAAAAGGACTGTCTGGGGCCATAGGTTCACTGCACAGTACGTCCAGGCCGGCTGCCTGGATCTCTCCGTCATTGAGCGCTTGGGCCAGATCCGCTTCTCGGACAATGGGGCCTCTTCCCAGGTTGAGAAAAATAGCGGAAGGTTTCATTTTCCGGAAAGCGGCCAGATCCATGATCCCTTCTGTATACCGGTTCAGCGGAGCATGGACCGACAGGATATCGGATTCTTTCAGCAGCGTGTCAAAATCCACCTGGCAGTAGCCTTCCTGGGCGGGAGCCCCGGAAGCAGAATAGTAGATCACCCTGGCGCCGAACATACCGGCAATGTCCGCCACCCTTCGTCCAATGGCCCCAAGACCCAGGATCCCCCAGGTCATACCTCTGAGCTCATGAAAGGTCTGGCCGAAATGGGTAAAGATCCGGTCATTGACATAGTGCCCTTCCTTGACATAGTCGTCATAGTAACGCAGTCCTTCCAGAAGATAGAAGAGCAGGGCAAAGGTGTGCTGGGCTACCGATTCGGTAGAATACCCGGCCACATTTCTCCACTGGATCCCCCTTTTTTCCAGGTAAGCTTTGTCCAGGTTGTTGGTGCCTGTGGCGGTGACACAGACCAGCTTCAGATTTTTTGCGGCTCCTATGGTGTTCTCATTGATAAGGACTTTATTGACTACCAGCACATCCGCTTCCGCTGATCGCCGGGGAACTTCCCCGGAGGAGGAAAAAGGATATCTTATCACTTCCCCCAGCTCCTCAAAGGGAGTATAATCAATGTCTTCGCCAAGAGTATTGGCGTCTAAAAATACGATTTTCATAAATAAAGTTCTCCTTTTTTACAGACTTATCCTGTGATTCATTATAGCAAACTATCAGCCTTGTAAAAAATATTGAAAAAAATTTTTCAGAGATAAATGGAGCGACAGATGGGAAAAAGAGGATTTTTACAGGGCAGGAAAGTTCTATTGTAAAATATATGTAAAATTTTTTTTAAACCTCTTTTTTTCACATCTCTTTCATACTTTTCTGTGATAGTATTAATTACATGCAGAATTTTGTCTTTTAAAGACAGGAAAGGAAATGTAGAAGAGGATTATGGAAAGCAGTGGACAAGAGAAAAAACAAAAGAAAAGAAGGAAGCTGAGCAGAAAGAAGCTGGCAGTGATCATGATTCTGGGTGTTTGTGTTCTGGCTGCGGCAGCCTATGGGATCTACCGATGGATCGTCCAGGATCAGATGTCGGAAGAGACCCAGAGACGGGAATCCTGGGCGGTAGAAACCGGAGAGCTTCTGGAAAAAAACAGTGATACCAGGGTAAATATTTATGAGTCGGCAACGGCAGGCGACATTGAAATTTATCAGATCCAGCCGGCAGAGGTGGAAAAAGATAAGTTTACCTACTATAACATGGCGGTGCAGAACAGGCTGGAGGAAAGCCTGGAGACTTTAAAGGCAGAAGGCGGATATACTCTGGAGAGTCCTTTGGCTGTATGGAATCCTTACGGTACAGGGACCAACGGTCTGTATCTCTATTTTGAGACAGAGGATCCTTCCCTGGAAGTCCATTACAGGGTACATACAGAAAACCGGGAGATCGGGGATTTTCAGGCTCAGGCAAACGCCGGAGATACCCGGCAGAAGGAATTTCTGGTCATCGGTCTGGTGCCGGGAGAAACCTGCCAGGTGACGGTAAGCCTTACAGACGGCCGGGGAGAAACTCTGCAGGAAACTGCTTTTGAAACAGAGGTCCCCCAGGTGGCCTCCGGATATGATACAACTTTGGATCATACCCAGGGAGACTCCGGGGAGGAACTGACCGGAGGTCTTTATTATACCTTAGGCACGCAGGGATATTACGGACATATGTTTTTCTATGATAATGAAGGGGTTATGCGCTATGAGATGCTCCTGGACGGCTATAAGGCAGACCGGATCCTGACAGAAGGCTCTGATATTATTTTCTGCGTATCTGCGGATCAGATTGGCAGGCTGAACTCTCTTGGACAGGTAGTGCAGCTTTATAAGACAAAGGGCTACGATATGCACCATGACTTTAACCGGGGAGAGGAAGGGAAGCTCCTGGTGCTGGCTACCAGAAAAAATGCTTTTGACGACGGGGTAATGGACCGGATCCTGGAAATTGATATGGAGACCGGCAGCGTAAGAGAGATCCTGGATTTAAGAAAGGTGTTCTCCGATTATTACAAGATCACGGAAAAGGTAGGGAGTACCGACACCTTCTTCTGGCAGGCAGGGACAAGGGACTGGATCCATCTGAACACCATTGATTATATGGGAAATGACAGCCTTGTATTAAGCTCAAGGGAAACCTCCACGATCATAAAGCTTTCGGATATCCACGGAGAGGTACAGATCGATTATCTTCTGGGAGATCAGGAATACTGGGAAGGCACGGGATATGAAGAATATGTCTATGAAAAAGCTTCGGATTTTACCGGCCAGTACGGACAGCACACAGTGACCTATGTACCTTCGGATGACCTGGAAGAGGGGCAGTATTATCTGATGCTGTATGACAACAATTACTACGCCAACAGCACCCGCACAGACGGTTATGAGCCCCAGCTCAGGGAAAGCGTCTCTACAGATCTTATGGGTGGAGAGGTCCCTTCACATGTATACTTTTACCTGGTAGATGAAAAGAAGAAGACCTATGATCTGGCGTGGAGTTATGACGTGCCCTATTCCAGCATTGTGTCCAGCGTACAGATCCGGGAGGATAACTACGTGGTGAACAGCGGAGTTTCAAAGGTGTTCGGAGAATATGACCAGGACGGCGAGATGATCCGGGAATTCAGCTACGAGACAGATTTTCAGGGATACCGGGTCATGAAAGGAGATTTCAAAGGATACTGGTTTCTATAATAGA
>CALWSM010000206.1 GCA_944384185.1 uncultured Blautia sp.
GAATATCTGGACATCCTGAATGTCTTCCATCAGACAGGCTTCTTTCTCTCCAGAGAATATGAAACCGTCACCGAAGACGTAGCCTCCCAGCTTTTTATCCGGGCGGGTCTCCTGAAGATCCTGGGCATCCTCTCTTCCTTTTCTCTGCTGACCCAGCCGGAAAAGGCCGACGATTACCGGGTCCGGATCATCAAGTCTTCTCTGGAGTTTATCCGGGGCCATTACCAGGACAAGATCTATATACGGGACCTGGCCGAAAACGCCAATATGAACGAGCAATATTTCTGCCGCTTTTTTAAAAAGATCCTGGGGAAGTCTCCGATCCCCTATATCAACGAATACCGGATCAAACAGGCCATTATTCTCCTTCAGACCACAGATGAAGCCATCATGGATATCTGCCTGGACTGCGGTTTTAATAATCTGGGAAATTTTCTCCGGGAGTTCAAAAGGCACACCGGCTTCACGCCCCTTCAATACCGGAAACACTTTTCTTCCAAAAAGTCATAATTTCGTAGTTTTTAATCAAATATTTGCAAGACCTCCAGGTATTCTCACATTATAATGAGTTACCAGAAACAGGGAACTTCCTATTTTTCCGTTCCCGAAAATAATAAAGCTCATGGAGGTTACAAAATAATGGAAAAGAAATGGTGGCACGACAAAGTAGCCTATCAGATTTACCCGAAAAGTTTTTACGATTCTAACGGAGACGGTATCGGCGATCTCCAGGGGATCATCCGCAGATTAGATTACCTGAAAGATTTAGGCGCAGACATCCTCTGGATCTCCCCGATCTATCCCTCCCCTTTTGCAGACCAGGGATATGACATTTCCGATTATTATAATATTGATCCTGCATTCGGCACTCTGGAGGATATGGACGAGCTGATCCGGGAAGCCCGGAAACGTGATATGTATATTCTGATGGACCTGGTGGTAAACCACTGTTCTGACGAACATGAATGGTTTGAAAAAGCCTGCGCCGACCCGGAGGGAGAATACGGTAATTTTTTCTATATCGAAGACAGGAAAGAAGGAGAGCTTCCCTGCAACTGGAGAAGTTATTTCGGCGGCCCCGTATGGGAGCCCCTTCCAGGGCATCCTGACAAACAGTACCTGCATGTTTTTCACAAAAAGCAGCCGGACCTGAACTGGGAAAACCCGGCGGTAAGAGAAGAGGTCTATAAAAACATCAACTGGTGGCTGGACAAAGGCCTGGGTGGCTTCCGGGTGGATGCGATCATCAATATTAAAAAGGCGCTTCCCTTTAAGGATTATCCCTCTGACAGAGAGGACGGCCTTTCCGATATATCCCTGATGCTGGCCGAAGCCCGGGGCATCGGAGAATTTTTAGGAGAAATGCAGCGCCGGACCTTTGGCCCCCACGATGCTTTTTCCGTTGGAGAAGTGTTCAATCTCAAAGACGGAGAGCTTCCCGACTTTGTCGGCGATAATGGCTACTTTTCTTCCATCTTTGATTTTTCCACAACTTCCTTTGGAAAAAATGATAAAGGATGGTACGCCTGCAAAAAGCCGTCTCCTGACGATTATAAAAAATGTCTCTTCAGATCCCAGCAGGAAATGGGCGATATCGGTTTTTATTCCAATATCATTGAAAATCATGACGAGCCAAGAGGAGTCAGCTACTACATTCCTGAAGGAGAAGTATGCGACGCCAGCAAAAAACTTCTGGCAGCCATGTACTTCCTGATGAGAGGTCTTCCCTTT
The DNA here is from genome assembly GCA_944384185.1 of uncultured Blautia sp. Lineage (GTDB taxonomy): Bacteria > Bacillota > Clostridia > Lachnospirales > Lachnospiraceae > Blautia. The sequence goes on from CALWSM010000206.1 coordinate 1,732, forward strand.
ATCTATCAGGGCCAGGAGATCGGCATGGAGAATTTAGGCGTTATTCCTATTGACCAGGTAGACGACATCAGCGCCTTAGACCAGTATCAGGTAAGTCTGGACGCAGGCCTTACGCCGGAAGAGGCTTTAAAGGTGATCTCCATCTACAGCAGAGACAACGCCAGGACGCCGGTTCAGTGGACCGGCGGAAAGAACGCCGGATTTACAGAGGGCACCCCATGGCTTATGGTAAATCCAAACTATACTTCCATTAACGTAGAGGCCCAGGAAAAGGATCCGGATTCTGTCCTTTCCTTCTATAAACAGCTGATCGCACTCAGGAAAGATCCTGCTTACAAAGAAACCCTGGTATACGGCGCCGTCCTTCCTTACCTGGAAGACCAGCATAATCTGATGGCTTATCACAGAAAGGGAGAGAAAGATCTGCTGGTGATCGGCAACTTCCAGAAGGATCCTCAGACTGCAGTCCTTCCTTCCGCCTGCAAAAAGCTTCTGCTGAACAATTACCGGGACCTGGATATGGATAACGAAAAGTCCTCTGTACATTTAAAAGGATACCAGGCTATTGTGATAGAACTGTAATTTTCTCAGGTCTGCTTCCTTTTCACAGAATTTACACCGAATCCTCATCGTATTGTCACAGAAAAAACACAGATTTCTCTTAGACTAAACTGCAGTAACAGAGAAAACAGGTTTTACAGCAATGTGAAAGGAGCAGACTTCTATGAGAGGAAAAAATTACGGAAAATTACTGGCATTCGCTTGTGTGGCTATGTTATCTGTGCCGGCCTTTACCGCCTGCAGCAACGAGGAAGAAGACAGCAGTTCAGATTCTTCCAGCTACAGCACCAGTACAGATTCTTCTGACTCTGAAAGCTCGGATTCTTCCGGCACTTACAGTTCAGATTCTGAAGATACCGGTTCTTCCAGTACGGATAGCACAGATGCTTCCGATTCCGACAGTTCAGACATTTCTCTGGATTCTTCAGAGGACAGCAGGGATTCTTATAGCCTGGACTCTGACAGTTCCAGCTCCTACGATCTGGATTCCGACAGTTCCACGGAGGAATAAAACATATATCGTCTCTGAACTGTTTTGAAACTATGATACCCTCAGTGTTTTATATTTTCTTTACAGGGAAGTGATTATTATGATGGGAGTATTACATGTTAATAGGGACAATAAGATTTTTTTAGACAACTACGCAGAACACAAAAAAATCAATTTAAGCTCCGGTCAGTATCTTTATTTTCGGGTAAAAAACAGCTGGATCCCGGTCA
>CALWSM010000207.1 GCA_944384185.1 uncultured Blautia sp.
CTCCAGCCTTTCAGCGGGCACCAGGTCAGACTGCCGGTGGAGGACCGCCGTCTGGGTCAGGGCCGGGAGTGTTTTATGTAAACTCTGGATCACCAGATCGGCGCCAAGATACAGAGCAGATTGGGGAAAAAACGGATGAAAGGGCAGATGAGCCCCGTGGGCCTCGTCCACGATAAGAGGGATCCCGTGGCTGTGGGCCGCCTGGGCGATCCTTTTTACATCAGACAGGATTCCGTCATAAGTAGGGGAGGTGATCAGCACCGCCTGGATATCCGGATCTTTTTTTAAGGCGGACTCCACGTCTTCCGGACAGATCCCGCCGTTCATCCCCAGGGTTTTCTCCCGGGAAGGATAGAGATATTCTGTCTTCAGCTGCCTTAAATAAGCGGCGTGATAAACTGCTTTATGGCAGTTTCTGGCCATAAGGAGCTTTCCCCCGGGACTGGTACAGGCGGACACTGCCGCCAGGAGCCCGGCGGTGCTTCCATTGATCAGGAACCAGGTCCTCTTTGCCCGGAATATCTCTGCTGCGTATTCCTGGGCCTCCTTCAGGATCCCTTCTGCATGGTGGAGATTGTCGAAGCCTGTGATCTCCGTAATATCTTCCTTCCAGGGATCTGTCAGGTAGGGGGTCGGCGCCTGTCTTTTATGGCCGGGCATATGAAAAGGATAAACCTCTCCTCTCCCGTATTGATACAGCTCCCGGTCCAGATATTTTCCCTTCATTGCCAAAGCTCCTTTTACTGTCTTTTTTCTGCAGATCTTTCTCTCATTTTTTTATTATACTATAAAAAGAAAGAGAGGCAAAGCCCGGGATTCTTATCGGTCTCCTCTTGTGATCTTTTTCTGCAGATGATAGAATGTTCTCAGAAAGGAGCTGATAGAATGAACCGCACAAAGAAGAAAAAACTCCCTGTGGGCATTGAAAATTTTGAAGAAATCCGCAGGGAAGGGTTTTACTATGTAGATAAGACCTTCCTGATCCGGGATCTTCTGGATAACTGGGGAAAGGTAAACCTTTTTACCAGGCCCCGCCGTTTTGGAAAGTCTCTGAATATGAGTATGCTCCATGCTTTTTTTGAATACGGGGCAGATACCAGTCTTTTCGAGGGACTGAAAATCGCTGAAGAAAAAGAGCTTTGCCGAAAATATATGGGAAATTTCCCTGTCCTTTCTATCAGTCTGAAAAGTGTCAACGGCTTCGACTTTGACTCGGCCCGTTCTCTTCTGGCCTCAGTGATCGGAAATGAAGCGCTGCGTTTCGAGACGCTGCTTCAAAACAGCGTCCGGCTGACAGATACAGAAAAAGAACGTTATCGGCAGTTAATCTCGCTGAGCACAGGTTCTCAGGAATTTTCCATGTCCCTTCCAGTTCTCATGGGAAGCCTGAAAACACTGTCAGGGCTTCTTGAAAAGCATTACGGTCAGAAAGTAATTCTTCTTATAGATGAATATGATGTTCCCCTGTCCAAAGCAGAGGAAAATGGTTATTATGAAGAAATGGTCCTGCTGATCCGAAATCTCTTTGAGCAGGGTCTGAAAACAAACAACAGCCTGCACTTTGCCGTGCTTACCGGCTGTCTGCGTATCTCTAAAGAGAGTATTTTCACCGGGCTGAATAATGTGAAAATCCTGTCTGTAACTGACGTCCGATTTGATGAATACTTTGGTTTTACAGATCGTGAGGTTCGGGAAATGCTGGAATATTACGAAATCTCTGAAGCCGGTGAAGAGGTCAAGGCCTGGTACGACGGTTATCTTTTCGGGAAGGCCCGGGTATATTGCCCCTGGGACGTGATAAGCTACTGTGACGAACGGATATATGATCCTTCTCTTTCTCCTAAGTCTTACTGGTCCAATACCAGCAGCAACAGCATTATCCGCCGGCTTCTGGAAAAGGCGACTGCCGTTACCCGTAATGAGATCGAACGTCTGATCGCAGGAGAAAGCATTACAAAAGAAATCCGTCAGGATCTGACCTATCGGGAGATTTACGATTCTGTTGAAAATGTATGGAGTATCCTCTTTACCACTGGTTATCTGACCCTTGATGCAGCGCCGCCGAGAGACCCCAGATTTCTGAATCTGCGGATCCCCAATGAAGAAATCCGCAGCATCTTTCTTGAGCAGATACAGGCCTGGGCTCAGGCTGTTGTCCGGTATGATCTTCCAAAGCTGGAAGAATTCTGTAATGCGTTCAAAGAGGGAGATGCGGCCAGGGCAGAAGAGTTGTTCTCTTCTTATCTGTCCCGGACCATCAGTATCCGTGACACGGCCGTCCAAAAAGGCCTGAAAGAAAACTTTTACCACGGTTTCCTTCTGGGGCTTCTCCGTTACAAGGAAGACTGGCTGATTCTGTCAAACCGGGAAAGCGGCGAAGGATACGGGGATATCCTCATCGAACTGGATCCTGAGCAGATCGGAATTGTTATAGAACTGAAATATGCGCCGAAAGACCAGTTCGATCAGGCCTGCCGGATTGCGCTGGAACAGATTCGCAGAAAAGACTATACTTCCCGCCTCAGGGAAGACGGAATGAAAAAAATCCTGAAATACGCTATTGCCTGCCACTATAAGAAATGCCGGATCCTGTTAGAGCGGCAGCCGGAATCTGACAGCTGACAGAACAAGAGACTATTCCGCAAGGCTCCCTGGGCTGTAAACCCTCCGAAGCCTGCAGGATAGTCTCTTCCCTGTCATCACAGCCGCCCCTGCCGGAGGCAGCTTTTTACACCTTAAACCGGTATCCCACTCCCCAGATCGTCTCGATGTACTGGGGCTTGGCCGTGTTAAACTCGATCTTTTCCCGGATCTTCTTGATATGAACGGTTACCGTGGCGATATCGCCGATGGATTCCATATCCCAGATTTCCTTAAACAATTCGTCTTTGGTGAATACCCGGTTGGGATTCTGGGCCAGGAAAGTAAGAAGATCAAATTCCTTAGTGGTAAAATTCTTCTCCTCCCCGTTTACCCACACCCGTCTGGCCGTCTTGTC
>CALWSM010000208.1 GCA_944384185.1 uncultured Blautia sp.
AGCATTACAGCGACTGCTATGATGAGGAGGCTATGGAACTGATCCGTCAGGGGATCAATCCCATCGCTTTTCCGGGGCTGAAGCTGTCGGTTACCAGCGATGAATCCAAAGCCATTAACTTCAATGAGAAACCGAAAGTGATCTTATCTGCCAGCGGTATGTGCGATGCAGGCCGGATCAAACACCATCTGAAACACAACCTCTGGAGACAGGAATGTACGATCCTTTTTGTGGGCTACCAGGCAGTGGGAACCCTGGGAAGAGCGCTGATCGAAGGGGCGACAGAAGTAAAGCTTTTCGGAGAGGAGATCCATGTCAATGCCGAGATCGTCCGGCTTCCGGGAATCAGCGGCCATGCGGATAATGAAGGGCTTATGCGCTGGGCCGGGGCTTTTTGCGAAAAACCCAAAAAAGTTTTTGTGACCCATGGCGACGACCAGGTATGCGACCTTTTTGCAAAGAGGCTGGCAGATGAACTGGGGTATTCGGCCATTGCGCCTTACAGCGGAACTATTGTAGATCTGCTTACTGGAGAGGTGGTAAAAGAAACTCTGGGAATCGCAGTGAAACATGCGAAGGAAAAGGCGAAGACCAGAAAGGCGGCCGGAGTATATGCAAGATTACTTGCAGCTGGCCAGAGGTTAATGACAGTTATCCGTCATAATGAAGGCGGAGCCAACAAGGATCTGGCGAAATTTGCAGATCAGATCAATGCCCTGTGCGATAAATGGGACAGATGATATCGACTGGCGGACAGGCGGCAGGCGCCTGAGGCCGAGTCGGTAAAACCCCGGCGTCCGTCTGAGCGGAACAGAGAACTCCGGAAGGGTTAGTTTTTCAGTTTTGCATGGCTCTGGCGGAATTCTGTGGGAGACATTTTTTCCGATTGATAAAAAACACGATTGAAGGTGCTGCTGCTGTTGAAGCCGGCTTCCATTGCAATGTCTGTGATGGAGGCCTGAGTGGTCAACAGCAGCAGTTTTGCTTTGTGCAGCCGCTGCATGGACATATATTGGGAAAAGGACACGCCTACAAAATCTTTAAACAGCCGGGAAAAATGAAATTTGGAAAATCCTGCGTAGGAGGCGGCCATTTCCAGAGTGATCTCACCGGAGAGATTCTGATTGAGGTACTGGCATACTGCCAGGAACTTTTCCTGATATTGGTGGTTCTCCCGGTGACTGGTGTTTTGAACGGAATCTTTTCCGGGGAAGGCCTGCATCTGCAGGGCAGGGGAACGGAAAAGAAGGGTGTATAACCGGAGGACCAGAGAGTACAGGCTGGCTTCCCACAGCAGCTTTTTTTGCCGGGATTCCCGGATCACAGAGAGCAGGAGCTTTTCCACAGACAGATAGGTGGGATCCTCCAGGTTCCGCCGCAGAAGTAAAAAAGACGGAAAGGAGAACAGCAGAGACTGGAACTCCCGGAGAGAGTACAGTATCTCCACATCGAACTGAAAGATCAGACGTGTTCTCCTGGAAGATCCTGTCAGAGCGTGGATCGTGCCGGAATGCAGGATCATAATATCCCCTTTTTCCAGGCGGCAGACTTCCTCCCCCAGGGTTACCTCATAATCACCGGAAAGAGGGAAGATGATCTCCACACAGGGATGCCAGTGGGGGTCGATGTGATAAGGATGTCTTTGCAGGATCACCCGGAAATTAGAAGAATCCGGGTAAGGAATGCTTTCGCGAAAACCAGAAAAACTTTTATTCATAGTCAGACTCCTGATGAAAATTTATAAGGAAAGGATAGCAGTAATCCGCAGAAAAATCAATTGATAACGGGCTGAAATCCAGGAGAAAAGAGAAAAAACTATAAAAATATGTCTGTCAGAAGTAAGAAATTTATAGAAGATGGACACTTTATTTTATGGGCAATATACACATGGAATGCTATGATGTTATCACCGAATATATTAAAGATGCCGAAAGGCAAAAGGAAAAGGAGGAAAGAGTATGAAAAAAAGAATGAAGAGACTGGCAGCGCTTTCCATGGCTGCATTGATGGCAGCTTCCATGGCAGCCTGCGGCGGTTCAGGCGGAAGCGGGGACGGCGGCTCCAGCTCAGGTGGTTCCAGCTCAGGCGGCGATAAAGAGATCGTGTATTGGAATATCGGTACAGAAAGTCCCGATAAGGATATCATTAACGCTGCTGTTGAAAAGTTCAATTCTGAGACAGAATCCGGCTATACGGTTACATCTGTTCCGACTCAGAATGACTCTTACAAGGAGAAACTGGTAGTTGCAATGAGCTCCGGCGAGTGTCCGGATATGTATTCCTGCTGGTCCGGCGGTCCGATGTATGAGTATATTGATTCCGGATTCGGCCAGCCCATCGATGATCTGTTCAATAATTCTGAGATCAAAGATAAACTGATGGAAGCAGCCGTTGGACAGGCTACTTATAACGATCATATTTACGCAGTACCTTATCAGAACGTGTCTATGTCCGGTATTTTCTATAATACAGAAATGTTTGAAAAATACGGACTGGAGGAACCTACTACACTGGAAGAACTGGAAAATATCTGTGCAACTCTGAAAGAAAACGGAATTACACCATTTGCTCTGGCTAATAGCTCCAAGTGGACAGGATCCATGTACTTCATGAATCTGGCAGCCAGATACGGTGGACTGGAACCTTTCCAGAATGCGGTTGCAGGTACAGGAAGTTTTACAGATGACTGCTTTATCAAAGCAGGTGAGAAGATCCAGGAGTGGGTAAATGCAGGTTACTTCCCGGATGGCGTAAACTCCTTAAGCGAGGATGACGGTCAGGCAAAACAGCTGATGTATCAGGAAACAGCAGGTATGCTTCTGTGCGGCTCCTGGTATACGGGCACGTTTGCTACAGATAGTGAAGAGTTCTATCAGAAGATCGGCTGGTTCCCATTCCCGGCGATTGAAGG
>CALWSM010000209.1 GCA_944384185.1 uncultured Blautia sp.
GCGGAAGCTGGAAATCAAGCTGGATTGTTCCGCACTGCCAGGTCCTTCCGATGGAGTCCTCCAGATGGAAGTCGATCTTCGGTCCGTAGAACGCGCCGTCGCCTTCATTGACTACATAGTCAAGGCCCAGATCGTCCAGAGCGCCTCTTAAGCCTTCGGTAGCCATCTCCCAGTCCTCGTCGCTTCCCATGGAATCCTCCGGACGGGTGGAAAGCTCTACATGGTATTTAAAACCAAAGAGCTGGTAAACGCTGTCGATCAGCTTTGCCACGCCCTTGATCTCATCGCGGATCTGCTCCGGCATCATGAAAATATGGGCGTCGTCCTGTGTAAAGCAGCGCACGCGCATAAGTCCGTGCATCTGTCCGGATTTTTCATGGCGGTGTACGATCCCCAGCTCGCCCATACGGATAGGAAGATCCCGGTAAGAACGGGGTTCTGACTGATAAACCAGGATGCCTCCCGGACAGTTCATAGGCTTGATGGCAAAGTCTTCCTCATCGATCACCGTGGTATACATATTTTCTTTGTAATGATCCCAGTGCCCGGAAGTCTCCCACAGATGACGGCTTAGCATAATAGGTGTGGATATCTCCACATATCCGGCTTTCCGGTGGATCTCACGCCAGAAATCCAGGAGCTGATTCTTCAGCACCATGCCATTTGGCAGGAAGAAGGGGAATCCCGGTCCTTCTTCTCTCATCATGAACAGTCCCAGCTCTTTTCCAAGCTTTCTGTGATCCCTTTTTTTCGCTTCTTCCAGCATATGGAGGTATTCTTCCAGCTCTGCTTTCTTTGGAAAAGCAGTTCCGTAGATCCTCTGGAGCATCTTGTTCTTTTCATTTCCTCTCCAGTAGGCGCCGGCCAGGCTGGTGAGCTTAAAGGCCTTTACATATTTTGTGCTCATCAGGTGAGGGCCTGCGCACAGGTCTGTAAACTCGCCCTGGGTATAGAAGCTGATCACCGCATCTTCCGGCAGGTCTTCGATCAGCTCTACCTTATAGGGTTCGTCTTTTTCTTTAAAATATTCGATAGCTTCCTTTCTTGGTTTTTCCGATCTTACAAGCGGAAGATTTTCCTTTACGATCTTTTTCATTTCTTTTTCGATTTTTTCCAGATCCTCTGCTGTAAAGGGAGTCTCTCTGTCTACATCATAGTAAAAGCCGTCTGCCACAGAAGGACCGATGGCCAGCTTTGTCTCCGGATACAGTCTCTTAATAGCCTGGGCCATGATATGGGAAGCGGTATGGCGGAAAGCGCCTTTTCCTTTTTCATCATGAAATGTAAGAATGTTCAGATCGCAGTCTTTGTCTACTGGCGTTCTCAGATCCACGATCTCCCCGTCGATCTCTCCGGCTGTGGCAGCTCTTGCCAGTCCTTCGCTGATATCTGCTGCAATCTCAATGACAGATTTTGCTTCTGCGTATTCTTTCACAGAACCGTCTTTTAAAGTAATCTTCATGGTTTCATTCCTCCTGCTGATTTTTTCATTTCTATCTTTGGTTTCTAGGGATGTCGCATTAATCAAAATCGAGAATATGCCTGATGCGACATCCCCTTTTTATTTTATAGGGCAGTCTTTGGGACTGTCCTATAAAATAAAAACCCCGTTCCTTCCGCCTTTCGGCAAAAGGGACGAGGTATCATTCTCGCGGTTCCACCCTGTTTGAACCGGCAGTACTGCCGGAACCACTTCATTTGACGATAACGGGATCACCGGGCCGGATTGGGGCCACTCAGAGGTAGTTTTCAAATGCTTCCGTGACAGGAGACTTCCAGCATATGTCTCCCTCTCTGGGACCTTTCACATTCTACTCTTCTCTTCAACGTGTTGTCTTTCTTTTTCCATATTATATCCCACTTTTGAGGTTTGTCAACCTTCTTTTTTCCCTTGCTGTTCTACCCGGTCACTCATCAAACAGCGGGGTAGAGAAATACCGCTCTGCAGTATCCGGGAGAACGGTCACTACCGTTTTCCCTTCTCCCAGCTTTTTGGCAAGCTTTATGGCAGCCGCCACATTGGTTCCTGAGGAGATCCCGCACATGATCCCTTCCTTTGAAGCCAGATCTCTGGAAGTCTGGATGGCCTCGTCATCGGTAACAATACAGATATCATCATAGATCCCGGTGTTCAGGATTGCCGGGATCAAGCCGTCCCCGATCCCCATCTGCAGATGCGTGCCGATAGACCCGCCTGAGAGGATCGCCGCATGTTCCGGCTCCGCCGCCCATATTTCTATATCCGGATTCTTTTCCTTCAGTATCTCTCCGATCCCTGTGATGGTCCCTCCGGTTCCGATCCCGGAGCAGAAGCCGTCAATGGGGCAGTCCGCCTGCTCCAGGATCTCCACAGCCGTCTGATTTCTGTGGACAGCCGGGTTTGCCGGGTTTTCAAACTGCTGGGGTACGAAGACTCTCGGATCTTCCTCGGCCATTTTCAGAGCCGTACTCAGACATTCCTCTATACATTCCCCGATATTTCCGGCGTCATGGATCAGGACCACTTCCGCTCCGTAATGCTTCATCAGCTTTCTCCGCTCCTCGCTTACCGAATCCGGCATGATGATCCTGGTCTTATACCCCCGGACAGCCCCCACCAGGGCCAGGCCGATCCCCTGGTTGCCGCTGGTAGGTTCCACAATAATGGTGTCCGCTTTTATGAGCCCCTTTTCTTCGGCATCTTTTATCATGTTATAGGCAGTCCTGGTTTTGATGGAGCCGCCCACATTCAGTCCTTCAAATTTCACAAGGATCTGTGCGCTGCCCTCCTCTGTCATCCGGTTCAGACGGATCAGAGGGGTATTTCCCATTGCTTCAAGAATATTATGATAGATCACTTTATTTCCCATACCTTTCCAAAAATTCCTGTTTCAGCGGGTCTCA
>CALWSM010000210.1 GCA_944384185.1 uncultured Blautia sp.
ATCGGCACCTGAGTATTTTCTGTGGCGCTGAGGGCTACAGTTTCCGGAACGGTGATGGTGTAAACCGGATCATTGGGAACAAACAGAGTCAAGTCAGATCTGTTATTATCTGCTGCGCTTACAGTTACTGCTGAGAAAAGAACGGTCATAGCCATTGCGGTTGCTGCTATTGATTTTTTCATGAACTTATCCTCCTTCAGATCACATGCAGAACAGCTTTTACGTCAGCTCCGTTTAAAGCGGTCAGACTTTCATCCATAGTGAATGCGGAAATGTTCAGATGGATTTCATACTCTCCGGTTTCCAGAGGCTCTGATACTTCAAATTCAGTAATAGCTTTCCCCGGCTCGATCAGATCCGATTCGTAGACAGGGGTTTTTGAATCGTCAATAGTAATCGCATATTTGAAATAGCAATCATTTCCCTCAGGATTCAGAAGAGTGATCTCCCAGACAGTATCCCCGCTGTTCACGGTAAGTTCTCCATAGCCTGGGATCTTAATGCCATCCTGCCCGTCTGAGGTATCCTCTAATTCTTTATTCCATTCCTCCGCTTCATCGGAAATCACAATTCCTGCGGTATTTCTCTCATCGCCGTGATCCTTCCGGAAAACCGTCAGTAAAAGGATAATTACTGCAGCCAGAAGGATTATTACTGTGAGAAGAATCACAAAAATTTTTTTTGTCTGTTTCTGCATAAATCATATACTCTTCTTTCTCTATATTTCTTTTATTGATTAAGTCCGGAAATCTCTGTTTTACCGTGTTTTTTTGTGAAGAAAAACAGAATCCCTCCACTGATCATTCCGGATTACTCTGCTTCTGCAAGTGTAATACCAAAAGTGATACTTCCCGTATAAGGAACACCGGCTACAAGTCTATCCCTGTTTTCATCTACAATAACAGGCTTGATCTGATATTGTTTCGTCTCATTTCCGGTAAAAGATACAACTTCACTTCCTACAGCCGTATCCTGTCCTGTAGTCTCGATTATCTCACCAGCTTCATTGATAATCTGGTAACGGAGTGTACGGGCATGATTAACATCTACAAGATCTTTGTCCGCTTCCAGGACCAGCTGATTCCTATAATAGCTTGTTCCTGCAATGGTAACGGAAATCTTCTGGCTGTCCTGAAGATTTTCTACTTCAGATGCAGTTACATCTACAGAAGTGCCATCGTTGCCCATGTTGACAGTGGCAGGAATGGTTACGGTATAAGTGGGTTCCATTGACAGTACGGCAGAAATCTCCTGGGTGCTGCTTCCTTCTGCTGCCAAAGCAGTTACAGGCGCTGCTATACAGGATACAGCAGCGAGAAATGTAGCTAAAGCTTTCTTATTCATATCTTTTTCCTCTTTTCAGATGATTTTTTTGGGGGTACATTCTTCGCATGGCCATTTGAATTATTTATATCATACCGGATAAATGTTAAAAGGAAAGATAGCTGTCTGTAAAAAGTCTGAAAAAGATTTGCCTTTTGTGGCAGGCTCTCCCGTATGAATACAACTTGGGCTGACTGTAGGCTATAGAATATATAGCGGTACAAGAAAATTGTTATTGAAATTCCCTGTCCGCAAAATACTTCAGCACCGTCTCCATCTGGGGAGATACCCATTTATTCCGATGATACAGAAGCTGTTTCCATACGTAGATTTCCAGGCCGGACACTGGCAGGCAGACCAGTGTTCCGGCTTTTACTCTGTTCTTTATGACATATTCCGGGAGAAAGGAGATCCCGGCCCCCTGTTCTACCAGGGAGCAGATCAGTTCTGTACTTCCGATCTCCAGGACCGGCTGGATCTCCAGGGAAAGCTCCGCCAGTTTCTCTTCCAGAAGCCGCCGGTAGCTCATGCCCTTTTCTGTGAGGATAAAAGGGTGGAGAAGCAGTTCTTCTATGGAAAGAGAAGAAGCAGAAGCAATTCTGGTGTCGGCTCCAGCCACAAAAAAGGTACGGACCTGCTCTTCCCGGAGGATCCGGTATTCGGTATTGTAGATGTGGCTATCCAGGGTCAGGATAGCGTCCGCTTCATTATGGTTCATCAGACGGAACATTTCTTCTGTCCCTGCGGCAATGATCTTCAGAGAAATATTGGGATAAAGTTCCCGGAAATGGAGAAAATCCCTGGACAGAAGAGATGTGCAAAGAGAGTCTGCCATGGCCAGACGGATATACCCGGAGGCGGTTTCTTCTTTCACGCTGTCTTTTAATTCCCGGGTCATCTGGCTGACCCGGTGGGCGTATTCCAACACTTCCCGGCCTTTTTCTGTAAGCTGGACCGTGTGATTGATCCGTTCAAAAAGCTGGCAGTCCAGTTCGTTTTCAAGCTGCTTGATCTGGAAAGAGACGGTAGACTGGGAAAAACCCAGCCGGTCTGCGGCTTTTGTGAAGCTGCGCAGTTCTGCTACATAGATAAAGGTAGTTAAATTTTTTGTATCCATACTTTTTCTCCCTGTATTTTTTATAGATGAAACTTGTACTTATCGAATTTTTCGATCTATAGTATTATAACTATCAATTTTACAGATTTGTGGTTCTAATATATACTAAAAACACTGAGCTTACAAGAAAATTTTACAGATCGTGAGGATGTGGAATAGTGATGGATTTTTTTCAGGAAGCGGCCGACGGGTTTCTAAAGATTTTTTATGCTGTATTTAACATTTTATGGGGAGATTTTATCACGATCCCCCTGCCGGGCGGGAGTTCTCTGGGAATCTCTCTTCTGGTGCTGATCCTGATCCCTTCGGGGATTTACTTTACGATCCGGACCAGATTTCTCCCCTTCCGGATGTTTCCGGATATGATCCGGGTGGTTACGGAAAAGA
>CALWSM010000211.1 GCA_944384185.1 uncultured Blautia sp.
TGGATCTTACTTTTTTTCACATTTGGATTGATCACATACTTTGTCATAGATTTTCTCCTCATATCTTAAATGGACTGTCCCATTCCATCCTCCGGTCCGCCGGAGCTTATTTCATACAGGAAACAGGACAGTCCTTTGGTAGCATTTTAGTCAGTCACAGTTTTTATTTTCCCAGGCGGATCACATTCCAGGAAGCTTTCTTCAGAACGCTGGTGGCAACGCCGCCGTCCAGTTTTGTCCTGTCGTCGGCGTTTACAGGATAAACTTTTTCTCCGGCCAGACTGTTCACAGCTTTCAGATCTTCATTTTCCATCACAATGTGTTCCAGAACCCGGTATCCTTCAAAGCTTCTTACATCTGTAGTCAATTCTACGTCTTCTTCCAGGTTACGGTTTACGGCAAAGATGGTCACTTCATCTTTTTCTTCATTATATACCGCAATGGATTCCACGTCTGTGATCTCATCATGCTTTGCTGTAGCATGCTTGGTTCCGGAAACTACCGGCTGCAGGGCAATGCCTCTTCCGTATTTGGAAGCGTGCATGAAGGGATAGAAGATGGTCTGCTTCCATGCTCCTCCTGCGGCGTCTGTCATGATCGGCGCAATAACATTTACCAGCTGTGCCAGGCAGGCCATTTTTACACGGTCTGCGTGTTTCATCAAGGTGATCAGCATAAGACCTACCAGAAGAGCGTCTTCAAAGTTGTAGATATCCTCCAGCATAGGCGGAGCCACCTGCCATGGATGGTTCTCTGTGATATCGTCGTCTGCAGCGTTGGAATGGAACCATACATTCCACTCGTCAAAGCTCAGATTCATGGTCTTTTTGCTGCGTTTTTTCGCTTTTACATAATCGCAGGTAGAAATGATCGTGCGGATGAAATCATCCATATCGTCAGACTGAGCCAGATAATCGTTGCTGTCGTCGTCTCTGTTTCCATAGTACTGATGCATGGAAATGTAATCTACATAATCATAGGTATGGGACAGCGTCACTGCTTCCCAATCCGGGAATGTAGGCATGTCTCTGTTAGAGCTTCCGCAGGAAACCAGCTCGATGGTAGGATCGATGAGGCGCATAGCCTTTGCGGTTTCTTCTGCCAGACGGCCGTACTCCTCCATGGTCTTGTGGCCGATCTGCCACGGGCCGTCCATCTCATTTCCCAGGCACCATACCTTAATGTTATGAGGATCCTTTACCCCGTGTTTGATACGCAGGTCGCTGTATTTGGTTCCTGACGGATGGTTGCAGTATTCCAGCAGGTTGCAGGCATCGGAGATCCCTCTGGTTCCCAGGTTCACTGCCATCATCACCTGAGAGTTTACCTGTTTTGCCCACTTGGAGAATTCGTTTAAACCGATTTCATTTTTCTCCAGGCTTCTCCAGGCCAGCTCCAGTCTGTGAGGTCTTTCTTCTACAGGGCCTACAGAATCTTCCCAGTAGAAGTTGGATACAAAGTTTCCTCCCGGATAACGGATGATCGGCACATTCAGCTCCTTCACCAGCTGTACCACATCCTGGCGGAATCCGTCGGCGTCTGCCGCAGGATGTCCCGGCTGATAGATACCCTCGTATACAGCCCTTCCCAGATGTTCGATAAAGGATCCGTAGATTCTCTCGTCAATTTTGGAGATCTGGAACTCTTTATCCAGAACCATTTTTGCTCTTCTGCTCATTTGTGTTCCTCCTTATATATATTTTATTTTTTCCTTAATTATTTTATCTTTGTCTATATTATATTGTCATATCCTCTATGTGTCAACAACGGTTTTGTGAAATTTCCATTGATATTTAGCCTTTTATAAAATACTTTTGTTGCCTAAAATCTAATTTTCACTTATAATAATAGCAGATAACAAATTTTACCCTATCCCCCATGCATCTTAACAAAGGAGTCCGCCTATGCTGCATATCAAAAAAATTGAAGATGGTATAAGCCTTTATAAAGCCCTGGGGTCTGACCTGCGGATCCAGATCATTAAACTCCTGCTGGAAAAGGGCGAAATGAATATGAATGAAATTGCCGGCAGCCTGGGAATCACCAACGGAGCCCTCACCAGCCACATAAAAAAGCTGGAGGAATGCGGCCTGGTCAGTGTTCTCTCTGAACATGAGGGGCACGGAAACCAGAAGCTCTGCCGGGTCCACACAGACCGGATCCTCATCGATGTGGCGCCTCAGCTTCCGGAAGAGAACAAGAACCTCTATTCTGTAGACATCCCTGTGGGCCAATACACCGACTACCAGGTATCTCCTACCTGCGGCATCGCTTCCAGGAAAAGCCTGATCGGAGAGGTGGACGACCCGAGATATTTCGCCCACCCCCAGCGGACCGGCGCCGGGATCCTGTGGTTCTCCAGAGGGTACGTGGAATACCTGATCCCCAACTTTCTTCCCGCTCACTGCCAGGCAGAGCAGATCATCCTGTCTATGGAAATCTCCTCAGAGGCTCCCGGGACCAACAATGACTGGCCCTCGGATATCGGCTTCTTTCTCAACGACACTTTCGTGGGCACCTGGACCAGCCCCGGAGATTTCGGCGACGTCCATGGTCTCTTCACGCCCGGATGGTGGCTGCCCTCCTGGAATCAGTACGGCCTTCTGAAAACCCTGATCATCAACCGGAACGGCACCTTCATCGACGGCCGGAAGCTCTCCCAGGTCTCCATCGACCAGTTCTCTCTGGACTGCCGGAGCATGCTCCGCTTCAGATTCCAGGTATCCGAAGACGCCTCCCCGGCAGGCGGCCTTACCCTCTTCGGCAAGGGCTTCGGAAACTACAACCAGGATATCCATGTGGTAGTGTCCTACACCCCCGCCTGAG
>CALWSM010000212.1 GCA_944384185.1 uncultured Blautia sp.
TAAGACAAATCTGTATGATTGGGAAGAGGTTTCGATCTCTTCCCTTTATTTTTGCCAATGATAATTATACTCTAAGCTGAACTTGCCGGACTGGATTGGAGAAGCCCCCTGCCCGGGCAAGTTCAGGTTTTAATGGAACAGTTTTGCTACTTGCCTGCAGCCCCCTGCTTTTTCTCTCCTTTTGGAAGAATGACATTTAAAAGGATGGCCACGATAGTTGCCAGAACTACCGGTGAGGAACCGAAGATGGTAGTCACCCAGTCAGGGAAAGTACCTAAAGAGGCAGGCGCCTGGGTCACGCCCATTCCCAGAGCTACGGCCAGTCCTACGATGGAGGTGTTCCGGAAATTCATTTCCTGCTGCATCACCAGCTTGATCCCGGTCATGGCGATGGAGGCAAATACAGAAATGGTCGCCCCGCCCAGGACACACTGGGGAATGGTGGTCAGCAGTGCGGAAAATTTGGGAACCAGACCGGCGATGATCAGCACAATGGCGGCCAGCCCCAGCACGCACCGGTTAATGACCTTGGTGGTGGTCACGATACCTACATTCTGGCTGTAGGTGGCTGTGGGAAGTCCCCCGAATAAAGCGCCGATGATATTTTCCACGCCGTACATGACAATCCCGCCCTGGAGTTCTTTGGTGGTAGGCTCCCGGTCCATACTTCCTACCGTAGTGGCGGAAAGGTCTCCGATGGCCTGGATGGAATTAATGGCAAATAAGACGCCGATAGCCACACAGGCGGACGGCTCAAAGCTGAGACCGAAGTGGAGAGGCTGAGGCAGCTGGAAGACGCCGGAAGAGCCAATGCCGGAAAAGTCGATCATGCCAAAGCATGCGGCCAGGATATAGCCTGCGATAATGCCGATGAGGATAGAGGCAAGCTTTAAAAAACCTTTGGCAAAATGGTTCAGTCCGGTAACCACCGCCAGAGTGAAGATGGCTACCAGCCAGTTCTGCCAGGAGCCGTAGGTTTCGCTGGAGGTTCCCCCGGCCATATAGTTTACGGCTGTGGGATACAGGGAAAGGCCAATGGTAAACACCACGGTCCCGGTAACGATGGGAGGGAACAGGATACGGATCTTTCTGACGGTGAGGCCTACGATAACAGCCACGATACCGCCGATGATCTGGGCTCCCAGAATAGTGCCCACATCATATTGTCCTGCGATGGCCTGCATACTGGGCACATAGGCAAAGCTGATACCCATGATCACGGGAAGCTTTGCGCCGAGCTGAAAGTTTTTCCCCTTGATCAAAGGAAAAAGCTGGAGCAGGGTACTGATGGCAGAGACAAACAGAGCGGCCTGGATCAGGATGACCCGGTCGGCGGCGTTGAGATCCGCCACCCCCGCCACAATAATGGAAGGAGTTACGCAGCCGACGATCATAGCCACCACATGCTGCAGAGCCAGAGGAAGGGCCTGTCCGAACTCCGGCACGCCGTCCATTTCAAAGATAGAAGCTTTGTTTTTTGACATAAGTGAATCCTCCTGGATGATTGTAATAAATACTTATACTACTTTACACAATTTTGCATAAGGTTGTAAAGAGATATTTTTCTTTACAGCTTTGGAAGCTTTCGCTATGATGATAAGTAGATAAAACAGCAGAAAGGCGGTAAACCATGGAAAATACAGAAATCCTGGCAATTTACGGGACAGAATATAAAGAAATGACAAAGCAGTTATTAGAGGAGGCGGATCTGGCTTCCAGGATACCGGACAGGGAATGCCGTATCGGGATCAAGCCGAACCTGGTGTCTCCCTCAGATCCTTCCTGGGGAGCTACCACCCATCCGGAGATCGTAGCAGGGATCCTGGAATATCTCCAGGAGAGAGGCTTTCATGACCTGGCCATGCTGGAAGGCTCCTGGGTAGGGGATAAGACAGAAGATACAGCCAGACTCTGCGGATACTATGAGCTTTCGGAGCGGTATGGGGTAGAATTCCTGGACATGCAGAAGGATCATTATGAAACCTATGACTGCCAGGGTATGGAGCTGAAAATCTGCGATGAGGCCAGGAAGCTGGATTTCCTGATCAATGTGCCGGTGATGAAGGGACACTGCCAGACCAAGATCACCTGCGCCCTGAAAAACATGAAGGGTCTGATCCCTAATTGTGAAAAGCGGAGATTCCACGCCCTGGGGCTCCATAAACCGATCGCCCACCTGGCGGCGGGGCTCCATCAGGATTTCATTGTTGTGGATAATATCTGCGGGGACTGGGACTTTGAAGACGGAGGGAATCCTGTGGTGATGAACCGGATCATGGCTGCTGCGGACCCGGTATTGTGCGATGCATACGCAGCCCATCTCATGGGATATGAATTGGAAGAGATCCCTTATATCCAGATGGCCGCAGACCTGGGGGCAGGACTGGAAGACTGGGAGCTGGCCCGGTTCCGGGAGCTGAATCTTCCCAGGGAAAAAGCTGTGCTGCCCAAAGAACGGAAGATCGTAGAGCTCCAGGATGCAGTGGAGGAAGTGGAATCCTGCAGCGCATGCTACGGATACCTGATCCCCGCCCTTCAGAGACTGAAAGAGGAAGGGCTGCTTGGGGAACTGAAGGAAAAAATCTGTATCGGACAGGGGTTCAGGGGAAAGACCGGAGAGCTGGGGATCGGCCAGTGCACCAGAAAATTCCGGCATTTCCTCAGAGGCTGCCCTCCTACAGAGGAAGAAATCTACGGGTTTTTAAAGGATCATATAAGGAAAGGATAGCCGTTGGGCTTACTTAGAGTATAATTATCATTGGCAAAAATAAAGGGAAGAGATCGAAACCTCTTCCCAATCATACAGATTTGTCTTAT
>CALWSM010000213.1 GCA_944384185.1 uncultured Blautia sp.
GTGCCCGGACGCGGGCAGGAATGATAGCCGTGTTGTAGTGCTCAGCCATTTCATGATAGATGGTGTTGAGCTCCTGATTGTACCAGTCATTGTTGTGGAGCACTGCAGTCGTGGTATTATCTGGCACCAGAATACGGGTTACACCACCAAAGTACTCATACATGTGAACGTGAGCGGTGATCCACGCACGCTGCTTCTCGTTGATGAAAGCCTCTACAAATGGATACTGGCTGTATGTCATAACGCCCACAAAGAGGAAGGCAGGAATGATCTCGCCGGTATCTGGATCGATGATCTGCGCAGGATCCCCTGCCCAGTCAACTTCGATCTGTTCGCCGGGCTTTCGGTTGATATGCATGGTTGCGCGGCGCTTCTGCTCATCCTGCTGGATGTAATAACAGAACTGGGAATACATGAGAGGCTCATCGCCGGACTGGCGGCATTCCTCCAGGTACTCCGTCCAGAGGAGTTTCTTGTTGACACCGTTGCGGAGCAACTCCTTCTGGATGTAGTTGAAATCTGGCATCCGTTTTTGTTTGGATACCTTTGATTCCTTGTGAAACATTAGCGTCTCAAGCGCTGAATCTGTCAGGGATTCATCCAACGGCCAGGATAAATGCATTTCCCGTGCTCGTTTTTGAACCTTGACTACGGTTTTCTGCGAAACACCGATGCTTTGAACAATGTTTCGCTGTGATAGTCCCAAAGCGGTAAGCCTGAGGATTTCACGGTACTTGGTCATAATCTTGTGACCTCCTTATAATAGATTTACATCTTGCGATGTATGCCTCTATTATAAGGCTTTGAAAGATGATTTCCTGTCCCGGAACAGTGATTTCCGTTTATCCGGAATAGCGCTTTCCTATCACCGGACTGGTGATGGAAAATGCCCCGGAATACTCAATAGTTTATGGAACAGGAAATCATAAGATCATTAAGTCCGGATCTGGAATGTATCCGCTGCAGATTAAAAACCAGACAAATTATTTTCGAAGTACAATCCGCAAGGGATCAGGTTTCCTGCCCTTATTGCGGGACTTTTTCATCAAAAGTGCATTCCGTCTATCAGCGTGAGATCCAGGACATTCCGCTGCAGGACCGGCAGACAATACTTTTATTAAACACCAGAAAGATGTTCTGCATGAATCCTGCCTGCGGCCATAAAACATTCTCTGAAAGATTTGATTTTATTGCTCCAAAAGAGAGAAAAACCAGGCGGCTGGTGAATAAGATCCTGAAAACATCTTCCAAATTAAGTTCTGTCAGTGCTTCCGCTTTACTGAAGGAAGATTCCATAAAGGTCTGTAAAAGCAGCATCTGTGATCTGCTTAAAAAAAATGCCGGCTCTTGTGGATAAGTCCGGCGTCACAAAGATTTGTGTGGATGACTTTGCGTTCCGTAAGAGATATTCTTACGGAACAGTGATGGTTGACCTGGAAAGCCATAGAATTATTGATCTCCTCGATTCCAGAGAAACCGGTAAGGTTGAGGAATGGCTGAAATCTTATCCAAATATCCAGGTTATTTCCCGCGATGGCGCACAGGCGTACGCTTCTGCAGCGGCAAAATCCCATCCCGGGGCGTTACAGATCAGTGACCGTTTTCATCTGCTGAAAAATCTGTCCGGCGCAGTGGAGGAATATATGTACAGGCTGTTCCCTTCCCGCCTAGCTGTCCCTGCTGTTTCACAAAATCCGGAAATGCAGGCCCTTTATGATACCAGGAACCGCACGGAAAGGATACTGTTTGCCCGAAAAAAACGCTCCGAAGGTTATACGGTTAATGATATCGCGCTTCTCCTTCATTCTTCCGTGACAACCATAAACCGTTATCTTTCGATGCCGGAAGATAAGATCCCGGAAAAGAAAGAAAACGCCCGTGAGCGGCAGCATCAGGAGCAGATCCTGAAAAAGCAGGCGAAAATCGATGAAGTTCGCAGGCTTCATTCAGAAGGACATTCGATTGATGAGATCAGCCGGATCACCGGCCACGCAAAACGGACTGTCAAAACATACCTGAAAGAGGACTGTCCGCTCATAAATGGTCACTATGACAGAAGGCGGTCGGGAAAGCTGGCACCATATGAGAAGGAGATCATCGAACTGCGCTCCAAAGGGCTGACTTATGCCAGGATCCATGAACATATCGCTCAGAAAGGATATACGGGCACGGTTGCCTCCCTGAGAGTCTTTATGCAGAAGGAACGAACACACCAGAAAAATATTTCCCCAAATGAGACTGTCCCTGTTGAGTACATTCCCCGCAAGACCATGTGTCAACTGATCTACCATGAACTGGAGAGTGTGAAAGGGATCACGGCCGAACAATATGAGGCAGCGATTCAAAAGTATCCTGTACTCGGCCAGTTATATACACTGCTAAAAGAATTCTACCGTATTGTATTTTCCAGAAAAAGTGAGGAACTGGATTCCTGGATGGAAACGGCAGCGGAGCTGAAGATAGATGAACTGGACCGGTATATCAACGGCCTGCGAAACGACCTGAGAGCTGTAAAAAATGCGATTATCTACCCCTACAACAACGGCCTGGCTGAAGGCAGTGTAAATAAAATCAAACTTACGAAACGAATTATGTATGGACGGAATAGTTTTGCTTTATTGAAAGCAAAACTACTCATAAACGAATATTTTCATCAAATCAACTAAATCTGGAAAGAACCGTAAAATAAACCGGCGCCTTGCCAGAAGAGAAAAACTCTGCCACACTATAAGAGTCTAAGGAAGTACACAGTAGTA
>CALWSM010000214.1 GCA_944384185.1 uncultured Blautia sp.
TTTTGGCTGCAGGCAGTCATAGCGGCCGCCAGCATAAAAGCAGCGGTCAACAGCATAACTTTTTTTAAATTCATTCATATCCCCCCTTATACTTTCTCATTTTTTCAAATGAATACTTGTCAACTGTAAGAATCAAAACTCCCGTCATATTTTTCCTGTTTCTATAATATGCTATAAAAAGAAATGCAGGAGGTGCAGCCATGAGCTCAAAAACTAAAATTGTGGTATTACATATGAAGGAAGTTATCTACACCGGTATTTTCGTGGTCTTCGCCATTGTACTGGCTGTTCTGCTCTTTATGATGTTCGGAAAAGGCAAAGAGACAGACGCCGCCAGCGCTCAGGCCGTCTATCATGCCGGCGTCTACACAAGTCCCATAACCCTAAACGACAATACCTTTGACGTGGAGGTTACTGTAGACGAAGACCACATTAATTCCATCTCGTTGAAGAATCTCAGCGAAACTACCACTGCCATGTATCCTCTGATGGAGCCAGCCCTGGATGCCCTCTCCAATCAGATCTGTGAATCCCAGTCCACAGAAAACATTACCTACTCCGAAGAAAACAAGTATACCTCCATGCTGCTTCTGGACGCCATCAACAAAGCCCTGGATAAAGCAAGGATCGCCGATTAGGGGGCTGTCGCATTTAATGCGACAGCTCCTATTCCATTGGGAATTTCAGCCCCCACTGTTCTCTTGCCTGATCCATCAGTCCCATGATCTCCAGGGTCGCTTTGTGAGGCATCTGCGGGCACTGGGTCAGGCCCTTCTCTATGGCTTCTTTGCAGGCCAGGACCTCATACTCGTATCCGGTGATCTGCTCCGGACAATGGTACTGAGCCTTTACCTGACGGTCCCGATCGTAAATGGTCAGTGTCTGAAAATTATTGATATTCTCCACTACTGCAAAGCCTTCTGTTCCATAGATAATGCCCTGCCGGTCAGAAAGGACCCGCATAGAACTGTTCAGAACTGCCATTTTCCCTCCAGGATAGATCAGGGTAATACTGTTCTGGGCGTCTACGCCGGTGTCTGTCATAATGGCTGTGGACACCATTTTCTCTATCTGATTGCCAAAGACCATAGAAGCAAAGTTCAGGGCGTATACCCCAACGTCCAGGAGCGCTCCGCCGCCCAGTTCCGGTTTCAGGAGTCTTGGCACATCTCCGATCAGATAGCAGAGATTCGCCGTAAGGGTCATAGGATCTCCGATGGCGCCCTGGGCCAGCACCTGACGGATGGTATTCCACATAGGCATATACCGGACCCACATAGCCTCTGCCAAGAGTACCCCCTTTTTCTGAGCCGTATCGATCATCTCTTTTGCCTGTTTTTCATTGATCGCAAAGGATTTTTCACATAATACATTTCTTCCATGAGCAATGAGCATTTTCACATTCTCATAGTGTTCCGACATAGGACTGGCCACGTAAACCAGATCCACATTTTCATCTGCAGCCATCTCCTCGTAGGATCCATAGGCTTTTTCAATCTGAAACCTCTTGGCAAAAGCTTCCGCCTTTTCCAGACTTCTGGAAGCCACTGCGTAAATTCTGGCCTCCTTCATTTCTGCTACTGTTTTCGCCATGGTTGCCGCAATATTTCCTGTACTTAAAATACCTACTCTCAACTGCTCCATTTTATTTTCCTCCCGATTTTAGTTTCTGCCGTCCAATTCTCAGAAGATATAGACTTCTCTATTTCATCTTTCCTGTAATTCCCATCCGGATCTGTAAATTTCAGCGTTCGGTCAGCCCATAGGCTTCCGCCAGGCTTTCCAGCCCTTCCAATACCTCTTCTCTGGAGTAATCATGTTCTTCCAGAAAATCATCTTCAAATTCATCTAAATGCTGATAAAAATCCGCTACCATGATCCCGTATCCCGGGGTGTTCTCCGGGAAATCTCCCAGAAGGATATTTTCCGCTTCATTGATCTCTCCCCGGTCTGCCATCTCCAGGATCCGGGCATAGAGCTTTTCTTCTTCGGTCCGTTCTTCCTCTGCAGGCAGCTCATAGCGGACCTCCCGCTGTCCCGTCAGGACCAGAGCCAGGCCCCGGACCACATCATGGATCATGCGCATAAGATAATCCTGTTTAACGCCCATGTTGCGCCTTCCTTTCTTTACACCTTTATCGCAAACTTGATCACGCCGTCCTGTTTCTTTTCAAAAACCTCATAAGCCTCCATAATATGCTCCAGCGTCGTCCTATGCGTGATCAGCGGGCTGGTATCCAGCTCTCCCTTTCGGATCAGATTCATGATCTGTTCACAATAGCAGCCGTCTACTCCTCCCGTCTTAAAAATCAGGTTCTTCCCGTACATAGAGGGCAGGGGCAGCCGCTGGTCTTCTTCATACATTGCCACCAGAGTTACCACTGCATTGGGCCTGGCGATCTTCCAGGCTGTCTGAAAGGTATCTTTTCCTCCCGCCACTTCAAAGACCCGGTCTGCTCCCCGTCCCCGGGACAGCTCCCGGATCTGTGCCTCCAGATCCTTTTCTGAAATTTTACCGGGATTTATGCAGAAATCCGCCAGGCGGCTGTCCTTTGCCACCTTCAGCCGGTTCTCATCGGTATCCAGAGCAAGGATCTTTCCAGGCTCATATAGTCTGGCGCACATCATGGTGCACAGTCCTGCAGGACCTGCTCCGATCACCGCCACAGTATCTCCTTTGCTGATCTCCCCGATCCTGGCCGCCCAGTAACCGGTGGACAGAAGGTCTCCGGT
>CALWSM010000215.1 GCA_944384185.1 uncultured Blautia sp.
TCTACGCCCCCATCTATGGCTGCCCTGGTGATCTGGGTGATATAGGTGATAAAGATGATCTGAGCCTGGCGGAGCGGATTGGAGCTGAGCCTGCCGGCCTGTCCGGTTTTCTCCAGAAGCTCCATGCACTTTCTGGCCAGGGCCAGATCCCCCAGCCGTATGGCCTCCAGCAGATCTTTTTCATAGCGGTAGGGGGTATGGGGCACGAAGGCTTCCCTGGAGGCCAACAGGATCTGCCTCGTCTGTTTATCTAAAAAATCAAAATCATCTTTCTCAAAAATACTCATAAACATTTTCCTCCACTTTGCAGACGGGAAATCCGCCTGGTGTCATCCACTATTATACAGGGAAAATGGCAGCATGAAAATGAAAAAAACAGCAGGATCCTGATATTTTTTCTCCGGGATTTGTGATAGGTTTAAGCCATAAAAAGAGAAAAAAGGAGCGAAAAAAATGGAACGTGATGTAAAAGCGATGATCAGGGAAATGACGCTGGAGGAAAAGGCCGGTATGTGCTCCGGAAAGGATTTCTGGCATTTAAAAAGCGTAGAAAGGCTGGGAATCCCCGAGGTGATGGTCAGCGACGGCCCTCACGGCCTGCGGAAACAGGCGGCGGCTACGGACCATCTGGGGCTGAACGAAAGCATCAAGGCCGTGTGCTTCCCCACAGCCTGCGCCACAGCCTGCTCATTTGACCGGGATCTGCTGGAGGAAATGGGAGAGAGACTTGGCGACGAGTGCCAGGCAGAGGATATTTCCGTAATACTGGGGCCGGCGGTGAATATTAAGCGTTCTCCTCTCTGCGGAAGAAACTTTGAGTATTTTTCAGAGGATCCTTATCTGGCTTCCCAGATGGCGGCTTCCCATATCAAAGGGGTGCAGTCCAAAAATGTGGGAACTTCCATTAAGCATTTTGCGGCAAACAATCAGGAATACAGGAGAATGTCCTGCTCTTCCGAGATCGACGAGAGGACTCTGAGAGAGATCTATCTGGCTGCTTTTGAAACGGCGATTAAAGAAGGAAAGCCGGATACGGTTATGTGTTCCTACAATCAGATCAACGGAGAATTTGCCTCAGAAAACCACTGGCTTCTCACAGAGGTCCTGAGAGACGAGTGGGGATTTGAAGGATATGTCATGTCCGACTGGGGGGCAGTCAACGACCGGGTGAAGGGCCTGAAGGCCGGGCTGGAGCTGGAAATGCCGGGAAGCGGCGGTACGACAGATAAAGAGATCGTAGAAGCCGTAAAGAGCGGAGAGCTGGACGAGGCGGTTCTTGACAGAGCGGTGGAAAGGATTCTGAAGATCCTCTTTAAGTTTGCAGATAACCGTCAGGAAGGCAGATTTGATAAGGAAGAAGACCATAAGCTGGCTGCAAAGATCGAGGCAGAGTCTATGGTGCTTCTGAAAAATGAAGGGATTCTTCCTCTTTCTGCGCAGGGAAAGAAGATCGCATTCATCGGAAAATTTGCAGAAGCTCCCAGATTCCAGGGAGGAGGAAGCTCTCACATCAATTCCTTCAGGATCACCAGCGCTCTGGAGGCGGTGAAGGATGTGGCTCAGGTTACTTACGCCCAGGGCTATGACATAGAGAAGGATGTGACCGACCAGGCTATGCTGGAGCAGGCGGTACAGACGGCAAAGGAGGCGGATGTGGCTGTGATCTTCGCCGGACTTCCCGACGCCTTTGAGTCAGAAGGATATGACAGAAGCCATATGGGAATGCCAAACTGCCAGAACACCCTGATCTCGGAGATCGCAAAGGTACAGGAGAATGTGGTGGTCGTTCTTCACAACGGCTCTCCGGTAGAGATGCCCTGGGCAGACCAGGTAAAGGGGATCCTGGAGGCTTATCTGGGAGGCCAGGCAGTAGGCCAGGCAGAGGTAGACGTGCTTTTCGGAAAGGTGAACCCCAGCGGAAAACTGGCGGAAACCATTCCTTACAAGCTTTCCGACAATCCTTCCTACCTGAATTTCCCGGGAGACGGACATAGGGTAGAGTACAAAGAAGGAGTATTCGTAGGTTACCGCTACTATGATACCAAGGAGATGCCGGTGCGTTATCCCTTCGGATACGGACTGAGCTACACTACATTTGCATACAGTGATCTTCAGCTTTCTGCAGATAGGATCAAAGATACGGATACCTTAAAGGTTACCCTGAAAGTAAAGAACACGGGAGATAGGGCAGGAAAAGAAGTGGTACAGCTTTACGTGGCGGATAAGACCGGAACCGCCGGCCGCCCGGTAAAAGAGCTGAAAAACTTTGTGAAAGTAGAGCTTCAGCCCCAGGAGGAAAAAACGGTGGAGATGGAGCTGGATAAGAGAAGCTTTGCCTGGTATAATACCGAGATCCACGACTGGTACGCTGCTTCCGGAGAATATGAGATCCTGGCAGCCGCTTCTTCCAGAGATATCCGGTTAAAGAAAACCGTATATGTAGAAAGCACCACAGAGCTGCCGATCCGTGTACACATGAATACCACCATCGGAGAACTTCTGGAAAATCCAAGGACAAAAGACATTATCCGGGAGTTGAGCCGGGAACTGGTAAGAAATATGGGTGGCTCTCTGGAAAAAGAGGACACTACCAATTCTGACGCCCACAGCCCGGAGATGTCTTTGCAGATGATGGAAAATTCACCTCTGAGAGGTTTGAGAAGCTTCATGGGAAT
>CALWSM010000216.1 GCA_944384185.1 uncultured Blautia sp.
ATACATGTTTCTTCCCTTCGGATAGAAGGCGACAAAGCCTATTTTCCGATCTCCGTCGCTTACAAAAAAATATCTGTACCCGTTTTTGAGCTGGTTCCTGATGGCATCCACGGACTGGAATCTTTCGAGCATATAGTCGTTTTGTTCCTTCCCAATGATCGGGTCAAAATGCTCACGGACGATCTCCGTCGCCATTTTGGACATTTCCCGTATGTGATCCTTATTACTCAAATCGATCTCCCTGAAATTCATTTTAATGATTCTCCTTACTTGATTTATCCGGCTTACCGTTTTTCTCCTTTGACAAAGGCCAGAAATCCCTTCAGCCCTTCCAATATATCGTCATAGGCCGTATCAAAATCTCCCGTGTACCAGGGGTCTGAAATCTCGCCCTTCCTTTCGGTGAAGTCCAGAAGAAGATGTATTTTCTCTTCGGGATCGCCGCCGGTTATCCTGAGGATCCTGTCGATATTGTATTTTTCCATGGCAAGTATATAATCGAACCTGCCATAATCCTCCTTTTTCATTTTCACGGCTCTCTTGCCGGAGCAGTCTATGCCCTCCTTCGCCAGGCGTTTTTTCGCCGGAGGATAGACCGGATTGCCTATTTCCTCGGAGCTCGCCGCAGCCGATTCAATGTAAAATTCCGCCTCAAGACCATTCTTTTTTACCATATCCTTAAACATAAATTCCGCCATCGGCGAACGGCAGATATTGCCGTGGCAGACGAATAGTATTTTTATCATCTTTTTATAACTCCTCATAAGTCCTGTATTTCTTCTCAAATGCTTGATATTACAGGATTTTTCACACTTTTCGTGTAGCCTGAGCTTCCACCTGTTTTGAAGATATCTTCTCAAATCTTCTCAGGATTTCTCATGTTTTTTCCTGCAATATTGGTAAAGGCGTTGGTAAAGAAAGCCGCTTTACCAACGGGCAATTTTAAGCGTTTGCCACACGCAGCAGTTCATCTTTGGCATCATCAAACTTCACATGGGTGTAGGTATTCAGTGTTACACTGATGTCTGCATGCCCCATGATGTACTGCAATGTCTTGGGGTTCATCCCGGATTTTGCCATATTGGAACAGAAGGTGTGCCTGCACACATGAGGGGTTACTTTCGGCATCTGGATGCGGTAAATCTTGTTATACTTCTGGACAATATGCTCCATGTACTTCTCCCAATGAAGCGCTACCATGGGCATATCGTTCTTGTCCAGAAACAGAAAACCAACGTATCCATCTACCATGGGTTCCGCTTTGGGAACCGCACGGTTGGCGATGATCCGGCGGAAACAGGATGCTACCTCCTCGGTCATCGGAACATAGCGGATGCCGCTTTCTGTCTTTGGCTGCTGGATCACATACTCCATCTGTGATGTTCTCTGCAACTGATGATCTACCTTGATACGCATTTCCTCAAACTCAACATCCTGGATCGTAAGTCCACAGAATTCCGAGATACGAAGCCCTGTGTGAAAGAGAATATAGATCCCGTCGTAGTATCTGCTGAAATGCTTGTCCTCTTTGATGAACTTCAGAAGATCCCGTTCCTGTTTCCGGCTGATGGCTTCTCTCGTCACTGAGTCATTGACAACTACCGATGCCAGCTCAAAACCGAACGGATTCTTGCGGATCAGGTCATCATCCACCGCCATCTGGAATGCCGGTCTGAGAACACCTCGAATCGAATGAATCGAGCTATACCCTCGGCCATCCACCTTCTGAAGCTTGATGAGCCATGCTTTAGCATCCGACAAGCGCACCTTGTCAATGCGCTGCCTGCCGAACGGCTCTTTTTTCAAGATGTTGATTACCGTCTTGTATCCTGCGACCGTATTATGGCGAACGCCGGTTTTCAGGGACACATACTTTTCCACCAGTTCCAAAACCGTGAGCTTTCCACCGTTGGTTACGATGTGATCGAACAGATCAGCTTCAATCTGCTTTTCCTTTTCTCTCAGGGAAGGCTCTCGCTTTTTTCCCTTGGGCATAGGATCATTTTTATCCAGCCGCCAGCTGTACACATTTTGTTCTTTGCCATCCTCGTCCAGATAGCGGAACCGATACCTCCCATCCTTGCGCTGATACTCGCCTTCTCGCAAAATCCGATTGCGATTGTCTCGTCTTTTTTCACTCATTGAAATCTCTCCTCTAAAAGAAAGGAGAGCCAGACTTGCACTCTTATCATAGCACAAGTTTGGCTCTCCGTATAGCTTTGCCATGAAAGAATGGCAATCTGCCATCGACTTTTTGAAAGGCTATTATACAGCAGTGGCCTGATCCAGATACCTCTCAAATTTCTCCCGTTTGATCAAAGCACGGTTTCCATTCATCACATAAAAATCCTCGTTGGGATGCTCATCAATCAGCATCCGCAGCTTTCCCTCTCCGATATGATAATATCCGGCGGCTTCCTCAATGGTCAGGGTATAGCGCCGCCAGACCGGAATATCCAAACACTTCTTACTGCAAGTCATTGTCTTTTCATTTCCCATAGGCTACCTCCATAGATCAGAAAGGCCAGACAAAGAGTATCCGGCAACGAAGTCCGGCAACAGACCTCGAAAAACCTGCAACCTATCGTCTGACCATCGTTTCTTACTT
>CALWSM010000217.1 GCA_944384185.1 uncultured Blautia sp.
AGCCGGAATATATCTGTCTCAGAAGAGGATATGCTGATTGCGGATCCGAACAAGTTGCTTACCAGCGGTGTCTTTCTGGATTTATCAGAGTATACGAAAGAAGACGAAGACTTCCAGTCCTGTTTTGCACCGGTAATGGAGGCAGGGGCAATAAATGGGAAACAGTACATCGTACCCATTACCTTTGATGTAACATTATTGCGAGTTCCTTATGACGAGGGTTCTCTCGCTTACGAAGACTGTACGAAGCCGCTTACAAATTTGATAGAATCAGGAAAGCTGAGGGGGCTTTCTGCGGCGGATCTCCTATTCTATATCAAGGACTGGATTGGAAACAGCTTTGATTATCAGAAAGGGAAAGTCCTGTTTTCAAAGGAAGACGTCAGGCAGATCCTGGAATATGCGGCAGGTGAGGCTCAAAAAGGGAGCAGAGAAGGAATGTACGAAGTAGTTTCCCTGCAAAATAATCAATTTTTAAATATATTTCCAGAGATTAAAACAGGATATCAATATCTTCCCTTCCCAACTCTGGACGGACGCTTTAACGCTACTATCCTTTCCTATGGTGCCATTAGCCGCACCTGCAAAGATCCAGACCTGGCCTATGAATTTCTAAAGACATTTTTGTCACAAGGTTTCGCTTCAGGAAAAGGCTTGACTATCCCTGATCAGGAATATAGCCGATCTTATATGACCGATACAATCTTTCGTATCGGCGGTCTGACAGTACGGCAGGACCAGTGGAAGGAATGGTACAGGAATAAGACGGCGGACATGGAGGAAACAGAGGAGATCTGGATAAATGGGGAAAATATGCTTTCCGTAGTACAGCAGGTTTCTACGGCCAGATTTGTCTGTCCGGTGGATTATCTGGGAATGGATATACGGGATCTGTTCTGGAAAGATGGAGTTTTAGATGTGAATAAGGAAGGCATCCAGGAGGATATCCGCACCGCATCGGATATGCTCTATAACAGCACACGTTATATCATCATGGAATAGACAAGGGGGATTCGATGAACAGTACAGCAAAAAGAGGACTATGTCTGGCAGCTCCGGCAGTTTTAGGATTTTTAATTTTCTATGTACTTCCCATGGGCGTGACTCTGTGGAAGTCGGTAAGTTTTGGGGGAAGATTCGTTGGTCTGGAAAACTACCGGATCACCTTTGAAAACCATATGTTCTGGCTGGCAGTGGGAAACACCCTGCGGTTTCTTGTTGTGGCGCTGCCTCTGATCCTGGTGGCAGCCCTGGCTCTGGCGCTTTTACTGGCGGAGAGTTTTCCGGGGAACCGGTTTTTTCGTCTGATCCTGCTTTATCCTATACTGGTGCCTGTGGCGGCCACCGTTATGGTCGTCCAGATCTTTCTGGGAACCCGGGGTGTACTGAACACATTTCTGGTTCAGTGGGGACTTCCCCGGCAGGAATGGATCTATTCCTCCTGGGCTTTTCTGATCCTGGTGCTGCTTTACCTTTGGAAAAATACAGGATATGGGGTGATCCTCCTCCTGACCGGCCTGGCTATGATCCCTAAGGAATATATGGAAATGGCCAGAATAGACGGAGCAGGAAGATGGAAATACCTGTTTTATATACGGCTGCCGCTTTTACGTCCCATGCTCCTGTTTACGTCCCTGATCTCTTTGCTGAACGCCTTCAAATGTTTTCGGGAAGCGATCCTGATCGGAGGGAATTATCCTCATGAGAGTATTTATATGCTCCAGCATTACCTGACCAATAATTTCAACAATATGAACTATATGAAGATTTCAGTAGCTTCCACGCTGCTGTTTCTTACGATCCTTATAGCGGCCGGTATTGTCGGAAGGCATTTCTTTCTGGGGGAAGGAGGGAAAAGAAGAAATGAAAAGAAAAAGAGCTCTGTTCGCTTACATTAAGACTTTGTGCTTTCTTCTGCTCTCTCTGGTGGTCCTGTTTCCTGTTCTGTACTCTTTTGCCAACTCCTTTATGGGACTGGAAGAGATCACAGAAGCCTACAGCGGGATCCTGGGTATCGGAGCTGATGTGGGTTTTCATATGTTCCCGGAGCATTTTACCCTGGAGGCTTATGGAAACGTAATGCTGGATACGCCGGAATACTGGCTGAAGTTCTGGAAGAGTCTGGGAATGGCCGGAGTGATCGCAGCGGGTCAGCTCCTTATCGGCGGCATGTGCGGCATGGCCTTTGCCAAATATCATTTTCCAGGGTGGAAGTTTCTGTTCTTTCTCTTTGTGGTCTTTCTTTTGCTGCCGGTACAGGTTACGTTGTTCCCCAATTTTCTGGTCCTTTCCTGGCTGAAGCTGACCGGGACCTGGTGGTCCCTGATCCTGCCGGGGATCTTTTCCCCATTTGGAGTATTTCTTATGACCCTGATCTTTCAGAATGTCCCCACGGAAATCCTGGAGGCGGCCAGACTGGACGGAGCCGGGACGCTGCGGATTTTTGCAAATATGATGCTGCCCGTGGCAAAGCCGGGAGCTATCAGCCTGCTGATCCTGGTGTTTGTAGACAACTGGAACATGGTGGAACAGCCTATGGTCCTTCTCCAGTATCCCTGGCAGTATCC
>CALWSM010000218.1 GCA_944384185.1 uncultured Blautia sp.
CAGCACGTCCATCTGATTTACCTTTTCCTCCACCACCTGATCAATGTGGAAACTCTCCGCCAGCTCTCCCGCCTTTTTCTCTGCCAGACGGGTATAGATCTTTTCCGCCAACTGCCGGATCCTTTCTTCGCCTAAAGGAATGTTTTCAAACCATTGACAGACAGGACGGCTTTCTGCCCCGGCGATCTCTCCCACTACGATAGGGCGTATCTTGTCTCTTCCGTTTTCCCGGATATACTCTCCCACCTTATCGCCGATGGGCCCGGCCACCGCCTGGATCAGATCATCCTTTAAAAACATAGAAACCATAGTGCCCTGGAATTTTTCTCTGATCTCTTTCGCCCCTTCTTCCGCAATGATCTTACCCACATCCAGCTGTTCCAGTCCATGGCTGATCTTCTCTGTGATAAAATCCTCCAGCCGCACCCGCATGGCTTCGTAATCCTCCACCGTCATATACTGTTCCAGAAAGACCTCCAGAGGATCCTGGCTGTGCTGGACCTCCCGGATCCCCTTTACCGCTCCGTCCAGGATCTTATCCTTCACCTCTCCGGACAGCAGCATGCTCCGGAGATCCTCCCTGGTAAGGAGTTTTTCTCCCACTGCCTTTCCCAGGGCTTTTGCCAGTCTGGGCTTCCCTTTGGGAATGATACCCGGCGTAAAAGGAAGGGTCCGTCCTCCGATCTTCACCGGTCTTAACGGACGGAACAGCATTTTCACCGCTATATAGTTGGTAAAATAACCGATCGCCGCTCCGATGACCGGTCCTGCAAGTATTTCTATCACACTCATGTAAAATCCTTCTTATCTTCCTCCGAAAAGTTTATCCCTTACCTGCTCCCACAGACGGATCAAAAAATAGTCATAGGCCTGATCAAATAGAAAAAGCGCAATCTGGCCTCCTGCTGCAAAAGCCAGCAGCAGTATACCTGATATTTCTCCTGCAAAAAGCAGCTTCGGAAAAAGGAAAAGCGCCGGAAGATACATCAGGTTAAAAATGATCAATTTCCCCAGGATCAGCAGCAGCCTGCGGTTCTTCCAGCGGGGATGCTCTCCCAGAAAGCGCCAGAAATACTCCACGCCCAGCACATAGATCCCCATCATGGCATAGGTAATGCAATACAGCTTCTGGGGAGCCAGGAGAACGCCCAGTATCAGGCAGCCTGCGAAAAAAGCAAACCCATACCGCAGGTCATATTCTCTTATGATCACGCCGATCAGAAAGGCAGCGGCAGCCAGGAAAAACAGTGTGTTAAAATCCAGGACGCCGCTTAATATGATCAGCACTACGGCAAAGGCCATCAGCAGTCCGGATACCGCCATTTTCCTTGTATTTACATGCATGAACAAAGATCTCCTCCCATACATTCACAGAGCTGGTCTGCAATACACAGATCGCAGCACATATTTCCGGTGCCGCAGGAAGAGCCTCCCGCCCCTCCGCCGTAATAGCCGCCGCCCTGGTAGCGGTTGCTGTTCCACTGGAGCCGGTTCACAAGATTGGCGTATTCCGGATTTCCCGGATCCATGCTCTGGGCCTGACGGGCCAGATTCAATGCGTTCACATTATTTCCCATTCCCATGTTTGCACAGGCGCTGAGATAATACCACTGGGCGTTCCGGTTCTGCATCCTGGAAAGCACATTCAGGGCCTGCTGGTACTGTCTTGCATTGATATAATTATAGACTGCCTGGTACTGGAGGTTATCCTCGCTGGAAGCAGTATTCTGGTAGCTGCTGTTCCCATAGCCCTCATAGCCGCTCTGATACCCGCCGTCTCTTTCTTTCATGATCTGGTCGTAGGCTTCCTGGACCTCTTTAAACTTTTCCTCCGCCAGGTCTGCCAGAGGATTGTCCACATAGGAATCCGGATGATACTTCCTGCTCAGATCCCGATAGGCCTTTTTTATCTCATCATTGGAGGCGCTTGGTGAAACGCCTAATATTTCATAAGGATTATTTACCATTTTTTTCTTGACTCTCCTGTCTTTCTTTTTGTATTTTCTGATATTTTGACCAGACGCCCCGGTAAAGGATATTCCGAAGGATCTCTGCGTCCTGGAGACAGGGCAGCTTTTCAAAAGCCCCCGCCGCCTCTCCCATCATCATAAGCAGCATCTGGCGTACCGTCTCTTCATATTCCTCTTCGCTCCGGCAGTTTTCTTGCGTCTGCTTCAAAGGATTATACGCCCCGGAGGCCGTATCCTCCGGCAGATCGTCATAGGCGTCCATGATATAAATAAATTTTCCCAGATAAAACCCGAATTTTCTCAGGCTTTCCTCCCAGTGATCCTCCCGGAAAACAAAGAGTTCTTCCATCAGTGCGCCAAAGGCTCCGGATACCATATCTACGTCCCTCAGCCCCTGCTCTTCATATACTGCAAGCTGCCGGAGCTGTTTTTTTATCACCCTGGCCTGTCTGGGATATTCCCGGCAGATCCTGGCCGCCTTTTTCCGGAACAGATGGATCCCTGCAATACCTGCCGGACTTCTGTCATCCTTCCAGTCGTCCTCAAATTTAAAGTAGGTCAGAAGGATATTCATCTTTGC
>CALWSM010000219.1 GCA_944384185.1 uncultured Blautia sp.
ATCGAGAAAGGAAACAGAGATTTCCGGTTCTGATACAGACAGGAGGTTTTACATGGGAATGAATGAGACGCCCGGGGCAGAGCGGGTGCATATCGGTTTTTTTGGAAAGAGGAACGCAGGGAAATCCAGTGTGATGAACAAGGTTACCGGCCAGGATCTGGCGGTGGTATCGGATGTTAAGGGAACCACTACAGACCCGGTGTATAAGTCTATGGAGCTGCTGCCCCTGGGGCCGGTGGTGATGATGGATACCCCGGGCATTGACGATGAGGGAGAGCTTGGCAGCCTCCGGGTAAAGAAAAGCTATCAGGTGCTGAATAAGACCGATGTGGCGGTGCTGGTCCTGGACGGGAAGGCCGGGATGAGCCGGGAGGACCGGATGCTCCTGGAAAGGATAAGAAAGAAAAATATCCCCCGTATCCTGGTGCTGAATAAACGAGATACCCTTACAGAGAAAGAGGTCGGCGAGACCCTTGCAGGGCTGCCGGAAGGGTATCAGGAGGGCAGAGACTTTCTCTGGGTAAGCGCCAGAGAGGGGACGGGGATCCATGAGCTGAAAGAGCGGCTGGCGGCGCTGGGCAGCGCCGGGGAAAACCAGAGGAAGCTTTTGGGAGACCTGCTGTCCCCCGGAGATCTTGTGGTGTTGGTGGTGCCTGTTGACAAGGCTGCGCCAAAGGGAAGGCTGATCCTTCCCCAGCAGCAGACCATCCGGGATATCCTGGACGCCGGCGCCGTGTCTGTGGTCATAAAGGAAGACCGGGTAAAAGAGACCCTGGAGAGCCTGGGGAAAAAGCCCAGGCTGGTGATCACCGACAGCCAGGTATTCGAAAGAGTTTCCAAAGATACGCCGGAAGAGATCCCTCTCACTTCTTTTTCTATTCTCTTCGCCAGATATAAAGGAAACCTGGAGACAGCAGCGGAAGGCGCCAGGGCTCTGGAAAAGCTGAAAGACGGGGATAAGATCCTGATCAGCGAGGGATGTACCCATCACCGCCAGTGCGGCGATATCGGCACAGAAAAACTCCCTGCCTGGATACGGAAATATACCGGCAGAAAGCTGGAATTTTCCTTTACCTCAGGAACCCAGTTCCCGGATGAGCTGGAGGAGTACAGCCTGATCGTCCACTGCGGCGGCTGTATGCTGGGTGAGCGGGAGATGAAATACCGGCTCAGCTGCGCCCGGGACCAGGGCGTGCCCATGACCAATTATGGGATCCTTATCGCCTATATGAACGGGATCCTGGAGAGGAGCCTGGGGTGGGACGGATACTTTTTGCAGCAATAACATAGAAATAAATCACAGGAGGAGCCACAGTGGATAAAAATTGGCAGATTCAGGTAAATCCAAAAGCAGATCAGGAGAATATCCTGCAAGGTAAAAAATACAGGATCACAGTGCTGACAGAAGGCCTTGTCCGGCTGGAGTACAGTGAGGAAGGGATTTTTGAGGACCGGGCTACCCAGTGCATATGGAACCGGGATTTTCCAAAGACAGCATATACCTGCAGAGAAACAGAGGAGCAGTTGGAGATTTTTACTTCCAGGCTTCATCTGATCTATGACAAGAAGAAATTCTCTCCAAACGGACTGTCCATACAGGTTTTGGGGGATTTCAGCGCCTCCGGCAGTATCTGGCGCTGGGGTGAAGACTTTCAAGATCTGAAAGGAACGGCAAGGACCTTAGACGAAGCGGACGGCGCGATTCCTCTGGGAAGAGGGGTTATTGGAAGAAAAGGATTTTCCCTGCTGGACGACAGCGGATCCCTCCTTCTCCGGGAGGACGGCTGGATAGAGCCAAGAAAGCATCAGGAAGAGGACCTTTATTTCTGGGGATATGGACATGACTATAAAGAGGCCTTAAAGGACTTTTATCATCTTACCGGGAAAATCCCTATGATTCCCAGATATGCCCTGGGCAACTGGTGGAGCAGGTATTACAAATATACAGAGGCGACCTATAAAGGACTGATGGAGCGTTTTGAAAAGGAAGAGATCCCTTTTTCCGTGGCTGTCATTGATATGGACTGGCATCTGGTAGACATTGATCCAAAGTACGGCAGCGGCTGGACCGGTTACACCTGGAACCGGGATCTGTTTCCGGATCCTCAGGAGTTTCTTCAGTGGCTCCATGACCGGAATATGAGGGTGACGCTGAACGTCCATCCTGCGGACGGTATCCGGGCCCATGAGGAACCGTACCGGGCGGTAGCTGAAGAAATGGGGGCAGACTGGGAAAATGAACAGCCGGTAAATTTTGACCCGGCGGACCCAAAATTCCTGGAAGCCTGCTTTAAGCACATCTACCGGCCTATGGAAGAGCAGGGCGTGGATTTCTGGTGGCTGGACTGGCAGTCCGGAGGGGTCAGTAAGGTGGAGGGGCTGGATCCTCTCTGGGTGCTGAACCATTATCACTATCTGGACAGCGGAAGGGACGGGAAACGGCCCATGACCTTTTCCAGATATGCAGGACCGGGAAGCCACCGGTATCCCATCGGTTTTTCCGGGGATAC